>JBKDZA010000135.1:0-6313 GCA_046308455.1 Fluviicola sp. | reverse complement strand
ACTCTTTATTTACTTAAAATCAAACATTTATAATTGATTATTATATAAGAATGTATTCTTAAAGACACTTAGAGTTGAAACGAAAGTTCTAAAATTCTTCTAAAAACCTTTTTTACATTGTCAATTGTGAATTGATAATTTACTCAAAAATTTTATCTAATTAACTCAAATAACTTAACTGTCTCAACAGCCTCCTTCACATCATGTACCCTCAATATTCCTGCACCTTTCATTAATGCTGCCATGTGTAAAGCTGTTGTTCCATTTGAAGATTCATCAGCTGAAACTTCTAAACTTTTGTAAATCATAGATTTACGTGAAACCCCAACTAAAATAGGAAGATCAAACAAATGAAAATCACTCATCTGCTGAAATAATTCAAAATTTTGTTCTATAGTTTTTGAAAAACCAAAACCCAAATCTATCGCTAAATCAATAACTCCAGCTTCACGTGCAGCTTTTATTTGCTCACTAAAATAAAGTGATAATTCCTGAAAAAGGTGCGTGTAATTTGTTTCACTTTGCATTGTCTGTGGACGACCTTTCATGTGCATCAAAATCATTGGAGCATTATATTCAGAAATAGTTTTGAACATGTTTTTGTCCAATTTTCCTGCTGAAATATCATTCACTATTTGTGCACCATTTTCCAATGCAAATCGAGCAACTTCTGATCGAAACGTGTCAATACTAACTGGAAGTTCTGTTGAATTTCTCACAATTTCTAATGCGATTTTTACACGTTCAATTTCCTCTTTTTCAGAAATATCCTCCGCTCCAGAACGAGAAGAATACCCTCCAATATCTAATATATCTGCACCCTCAAAAATATGTGTTTCAATCTGTTGTTGAATAGCCGCTTTTGTTGTATTTCTACTGCCTGAATAAAAGGAATCAGGTGTACAATTCACAATTCCCATCACTTTTGGTGAATCGATGTTGAATAATTTACCTCCGATATTCCACGAAAAATTTCTATCTTCAAGCCTTAAATTCATTCGAAAAACAATTTTTAAATAACGATACTTCTTACAATGTCACAAACATCGCAACAATATCTTCAAATCATTCAAAAAAACCGAGAAATTTTCATTCAGAAAACGAAAGATTATGGCACTTCATGGAGAATTGCACGTCCTAGTTCTTTGACAGATCAATTGTTTATTAAAGCAAATCGAATTCGAACACTTCAAGAAACGAAAGAAAATAAAGTAGGGGAAGGAATTGATGGTGAATTTGGTGCAATCGTAAATTACTGTGTAATGGCAATTATTCAAGTTAGATATTCCGAAAGTTTATCCTTGGAATTATCTGAAAATGAAGCCTTGAAATTATACAATGAAGTTGTGGATGAAAGTTTTGCCTTGATGGAAAAGAAAAACCACGATTACGGTGAAGCTTGGCGCGATATGCGTGTTTCTTCTCTTACTGATATGATTTTAATGAAAATTTTACGTATCAAACAAATAGAAGACAATGATGGTCAAACATTGATTTCTGAAGGTGTTGAAGGGAATTATTTTGATATGTTAAACTATGCGGTCTTTGCATTGATTCATTTGTCGGAATAAGATGAAAAACGATAAAACTTTAGCTGGACATTCACTTACTGTAAATTCGTTACTTGTTGTATTACAGTTTGTTGCAATTACTTTATTGACAATTGGAATGTTCTCTAATTCAACGAGTTTGTCTCTTTGGATGTTAATTTCTGGCGGATTATTACTTACAATTACACTGTTTTTCACTTTTGTATTTAAAGGTGTTTTACTTTCAGCTACTGTCGGAAGAGTTTTTGTAGGAGTAGTTTTTATTGTTAGCGGACTAATAAAAGCAAACGATCCAATTGGATTTGGATACAAATTAGCTGAATACTTCGAAGATGGAGCTTTAGCTTATCGCTTTAAAGAATGGTTCGGAATGCCCGATTTTTCTTTCGAATATTTAATTCCACATGCAGTTACTTTGGGAATTATCATTTCGATTCTAGAGATTTTACTTGGGGTTTTAGCAATTCTTGGTGCGAAAATGAAAATGACCTCTTGGTTGTTAATGGTCTCCATGTTGTTTTTCTCTTTTCTAACGTGGCATACGTATTCATGTAATCCTTACCACAAATTCACAGATGAAAACACAATCTCACTAACTTCCAAAAAGGCTGTTTTTGTTCAGAAATACGTAGAATCAAAAAGTGGAAATCAATTCAAAATTATTTCAAAAGACACTAAAAATCTAACGTTTCAAGAGCAAAAAGAAGTTTCTTGCGTAAGTGACTGTGGTTGCTTCGGTGATGCTTTAAAAGGTTCTTTAGGACGTTCACTTTTTCCTTTAGAATCCTTTTGGAAAGATTTGATTTTGTTGTTTTTTATCATTTGGATTTTTATCAAACAACGAAGAATTGAACCAAATACCATCAAACAAAACTGGTTAATCATTCCAGTATCATTGTTGTTAATTACTGGGTTTTGCTTTTTGTTTTCGTGGTATTTTCCTTTACTTTTTGGTGGAATTTCACTCGTTTTTTCAGCTTGGTTTTACCGTTCGTTTTCAAGAAATCAAAACGGTCACTTTATATCGATTTTCTTTGTAATTATCGCATCAAGTGTTTTCGTTTGGTTCAATATGAAGTACGAACCAATGAAAGATTTTAGAGGATTTGCAGTTGGAAAAAATATTCAAAGTCAAATGATAAATGGGAAATCAGGGATCTATGAACAACAATTCACGTATAAAAATCTGAAAACTAAAGAACTTAAGAGTTTCAGTACTGAAGAAGTAATTCAACAAAATATTGGTACACAAAAAAATAAATGGAAGTTCGTTGGTGTAAAAAACAAAACAATCGTTCCAAATATTTTCCCGTCAATCGATTCAATAAGTTTTAATCCAAAAACAAACTACAATTCTTTACCTAATTCTTTCAAATTCATTCCAGAAATTAAAAGTCAACGAACTGTAATTACGAAAAAAACAATTCGTGTAAGAAATAGAATTTCAAAGGAAATTATTGATGTTAACATGAATGAATTCAAAATGGTAAACTATCCAAAAGTAACTTTTGAGCGCATTGATACACTTACTTCTACATCAATATCTGAAAATTTAATTTCAGCATTACCGCTCTTGAAAAGTGGAAAAAGATTAATTGTTATTGTTGTGAAAGACGAAGCTTCCTTTGAATCAGTAAGAATGGATCGATTGAAAGAAATTATTTCAGGATCGAAAAAAATGAACGCAAAAGTGTTAGTTATCTCAGGTGCAAGTGAAGCATTCAATAATAAACTAAAAAATAAATTTGGAGAGGATGTTGCCTTTTTCAGGAACGATAATCTAGAATTGAGAAGTATCACGCGAACATATCCATCGGTTTTATTATTAAAATCTGGAACAATCATCGGGAAATATGGAGTAAATTCAATTCCAACAGTTGATTATGTTCAAAAGAAATTTTACAAAAACAAATAATTAAATTTTAAAACAATAAAACGTCTTAAAATCAAACTATGCGTCAAAAAATTGTAGCAGGAAACTGGAAAATGAATTTATCGTATGATGAAGCCCTTCATCTTGCTAATGATATCAATCAAATAGAATCAAATTCAGATGTTCAAATTGTTGTTTTTCCATCATCAATTTATGCACATTCGTGTCAAAATATAGCTAAAAATTATCAGGTCGGTTTACAAAATGCTTACCCTAAAGATTCTGGAGCTTTTACAGGAGAAGTTTCAATGAAACAACTGAAAGATGCAAATTTTTCACATGTATTAATTGGACATTCAGAGAGAAGAGAATACTTCAATGAAACGAATTCTTTTTTGAAAGAAAAGGTTGATGCGGCTATTTCACATGAAATTACAGCTTTCTTTTGTTGTGGTGAACCTCTAGAAATTAGAGAAAACGGAACTTATTTTGATTATGTGAAAACACAATTAAATGAAAGTCTTTTTCACCTTTCAGCCTCAGATTTCGTAAAAACTGTTATCGCTTACGAACCAATTTGGGCGATTGGTACTGGTAAAACTGCTTCTATTGAACAAGCTGAAGAAATGCACAAAGCAATCCGTTCGTGGATTGAAGAAAAATATTCACAACAAATTGCAGAAAATTATTCAATTTTATATGGGGGAAGTTGTAACCCTTCCAATGCTAAGGCGTTATTCGCTTGCCCAAATGTTGACGGTGGATTAATTGGCGGTGCAGCATTGAAAATTGATGATTTTTCTGTTTTGGTAGCAAAAGATACATGGACTATTTAGAAGTAAAAATTGAAGTTACACCAAGAAATCCTTGGTCAGAAATCTTAGTTGCTGAATTAGCAGATCTTGGTTTCGAAAGTTTTGTTGATTCTGAAACTGGAGTTGATGCATATGCGCCTGTAACAATTGGTGATCTTTCTAATTTGTTTTCTCAAACAAGTTTAAACGAAAATCCTGAAGTTCAAATCAACTATACTTCAACAGTTATTCCTCATCAAAATTGGAATGCAGAATGGGAAGCAAATTTCGAACCAGTTGTGGTTGATGAGCGTTTAGTCATTTTAGCTCCTTTTCACGATATTTCTTCGTTTCAGCACGAAAGTAAAATCATCATTCAACCTCAAATGTCTTTTGGGACAGGTCATCATCAAACGACTTTTTTGATGTCGCAATACTTACTTGATCTCCCTGAAGTACCGAAGAAAGTGTTGGATATGGGAACAGGAACTGGAGTTTTAGCAATTTTAGCTGAATTCAAAGGTGCAGAAGAAATTCTAGCTGTTGATATTGAACCTTGGTCGGTTGAAAACACGAAAGAAAACGCTGAAAGAAATAATTGTTCAAAAATAAAAGCCCTAGAAGGAGACATAGAAGTAACTTTTGGCAACAAATTTGGTCTAATCTTGGCGAACATAAATAAAAATGTATTGAAAGCTCATTTGCCATCATACGCATCTATCTGTGAAACAGGAGGTTTACTTTATTTAAGTGGCTTCTTTGAAACGGATGTTGCTGAATTGACAAGTGAAGCTAAAAAAGTTGGATTTGAATTAGTTGAAGTTCGAACAAAAGAAACTTGGGCATCAATGAAATTAATAAGAAGTTAATAAAGAAAAATATGAGAAAAATTGGATTGCTTTTTTGTGCATTGTTAGGAACAATGTCTTTATTCGGTCAATCGTATCCTTCAGATCGAGAGAAATTTGCAAAAACATTGCAATTGGCTACACAAACTTTCTTGACAAAAGAAGATAAAGACTTTTTAAAAGATGAATTGGAAGTGAACTTAAAAAATCTAAGTTTTTTTCCAGATTCTTATTTTAATCAGATGGTTGCAACGTGTAATGCGATGGAAACCAAAAAGATGAAAGCATATCCAGATATTTTCAATTATGTTTATTCCGTTCATGCATTTGTGAAAAACAAACAACCACAAGCTTCATTTACAGCTTGGCATGCAAGTGTTGATAAACTAATGGATGGACGAAATCAAAACAAGTTCAAAGATTTTATTGAACTTTCAGCAGGTTTCTTTTCAAATAATTTATTAGCAAAATCATCCAATTCAGGATGGTATTTCTATGGTGAATATGCATTTGAATACACAGATAAACCTTTTATTAAATTGACAAATGGTCGCTTAGTTTGTGGTTTTGATAACAAAGACCGCTCAAGTAGAGATGCACCGCGTTTCGAAGATTCGATAACAGTTTACAATATTTCAGGAACTTTCGACCCGATTTTAAAGAAATGGGAAGGTAAAGGTGGAAAAATTGATTGGTTGAAAGTTGGTTTAAAACAAAATGAAACTTTTGCAGAATTGAAGCGAACAGAAATCAATATGCGCACAAATGATTTAAATGCAGATTCTGTTTCTTTATCATCGCCATTTTTTCCAGGTAAAAAAGTTTTAGGAAAATTATCGGATCAAGCATTCAATATCATCCGTGATGCTGACAAAACGTTCCCTAAATTCATCTCTTACGAAAAACGACTTTCAATTAAAAACATTAAAACTGGAATCGATTATGTCGGTGGATTTTCTCTTCAAGGTGCAGCTTTAATTGGACTTGGTTCAGGAACTGATTTAGCTCAAATCACTGTTTTAAGAAATGGTAAACCTTTTATGAAAGTTTCAACTCAATACATATCAATTGATCCAGAACGAATCCGTTCAAATCAAGCAAGTGTAGTGATCTACGTAGCTGAAAAAGATTCAGTGACGCATCCAGGATTAACGTTTTATTACAATCAGAAAAAAGATTCAATTGAATTAGTTAGAGGTAAAACTGGTGTTTCAGCTTCTCCATTTTTTGATTCGTACCATCAATTGC
>JBKDZA010000134.1:0-7286 GCA_046308455.1 Fluviicola sp. | reverse complement strand
CGTATGGTTGATGGAAAAGGAGTTTTTCTCCCAGAATCTAAAAGAGGATTACCAACCCCAGCTGTTGCCTTTTATAAAATCTTTGGTATTTCTCGAATTTTTCCGAAATCTAAACGCTTTGGACGTTATCACTTAGGATATTTAAGTGAATTTGAAACCAATGAAATTGAAATATTAAGTGGCGCTTTCATGCTCATGCGTAAAGAAGCTCTCGACAAAGTCGGACTTTTAGATGAAGATTTTTTCATGTATGGCGAAGACATTGATTTGAGTTATAGAATCATTAAAGGTGGATACAAAAATGTCTACTTTCCTGAAACGCGAATCATTCATTACAAAGGAGAAAGTACAAAGAAAAGTTCTGTGAATTACGTCTTTGTTTTTTACCGTGCAATGGTCATTTTTGCTCGAAAACACTTTACTCAAAAAAATGCACGTTTATTTTCGTTTTTAATCAATTGCGCAATTTATTTCAGAGCTGGATTAGCGATTTTGACCCGATTTATCAAAAAAGTCACACTTCCAATTGTTGATGCGACACATTTATTGGTTGGATTATTGGCAATTTCAACTTATTGGCATTCAAGTAATATTCATTTTCCTGAAAAAATTTACTATCCATTAATCACTTGCTATACTGCAATTTGGATGTTGTCCGTTTTGTTTAAAGGAGGATATGACGCGCCAATTAAACTGAAAAAGTTTCTCGTAGCACCATTTTTAGGAACTGCTTTTATCCTAATGTTGTATGCTTTGTTTCCAAAATCGTGGCAGTTTTCTCGACTTTATGTGTTAACAGGCACAACTTGGGTCGCATTCTACTACATACTTTCTAGAACATTTTTACATTTTGCAATTGGAAAACGATTCAAATTAAATGGACAACAAAAAACACGTTTCGCTATAGTTGGAAGTTTTGATGAATTTACACGGATTTCACATTTATTGCATCAAACTCAGCCAAAAGTAGACGAAATCATTCATGTGGACAGAAATCCGGAAGGAGATTCAAATGTTCATGTCTCTAATTTAGAGCAAATCATTCAAATTAAAAAAATCGATGAAGTTGTTTTTAGTGCGAAGGACAATGCAGCTCACGAAATTATTTCATGGATGATTGCCATTCCTCATCATTCGATTGATTTCAAAATTGCACAACCTGATAGTAGTTTCTTAATTGGTTCCAATTCCATTGAAACTGCTGGAGATTTATACATTATTGATGTAAATGCTATTACACAAGAAGGTAAAATCCGTCAGAAAAGAACAGTAGATTTTTTAACTGGATTTTTTGGAATCTTGTTTTCACCAGCATTGATTTGGATTTATTCGAATAAAAAAAGATTTTTTCAAAATGCCTTTGGTTTACTAAGTGGAACATCAACCTTGGTTAGTTATCGTTCCAATTCTTCAGAAAAAGCAACTCATTTACCCAAATTAAAACCAGGGATTTTTGCTCCATATGCAAATTTAAAAGAAGAGGACGAATCGGTTCGAATGAAGCTAAATCTCTTGTATGCACGCGAGTATAATGTGTGGATGGATTTAAGAATTTTAAGAAAAAATTGGGACAAATTAGATAAGTAAGCAAAAGTGTGCTAGAAATTCGTTTTTTTTCACTTACTTTTGTGCTGAAATTTTTAAGATACCGTAGTTAAATTATGGCACAAATCGAAATCCGTCTTCCTAAAATGGGAGAATCTGTAACAGAAGCAACAATTACAAATTGGTTAAAAAACGTTGGTGATACTGTGGCAATGGACGAACCATTAGTTGAAGTAGCAACTGACAAAGTAGACAACGAACTTCCTTCAGAAGCTGCAGGGGTTTTAGTAGAATGTTTATTTGAAAAAGATCAAGTTGCACAAGTTGGTGATGTAATTGCAATAATTTCTACAGATGGAGGAGCTACTCCTGTTGCAGAGGCTCCAAAAGCTACTCCTGTTGAAAAAATGGTTGAAGTAGTAACTGAGATCACTCAAAATACTGTTGCAATCGATAAAAACAGTGCAAATGGAAAATTCATTTCTCCTTTAGTACGTTCAATTGCTGAAAAAGAAGGAATTTCAATGTCAGAAATCGATTCATTACCAGGAACAGGAATGGGTGGACGAGTGACAAAAAAAGATATTTTATCATACATTGAAAATAGAACTGCGACTCCAGCTGTTGCTGCAAACAAAACGGTTGAACCAGTTAAAGCTACTCCTGCTGCAACTTCAACTCCAGCAGCTACTCCAGCTCCAGTATTAGGTGCAGTACCTTCATTCTTGAGTTCAATAAAAGAACCAATCGTTACGCCAAATCCAGGTGATGAAATCATCGAAATGGACCGTATGCGTAAATTGATTGCAGATCACATGATAATGTCTACACATGTTTCTCCACACGTAACTTCGTATGTTGAAGCAGATGTAACAAATGTGGTGATGTGGCGCGAAAAAACGAAAAAAGATTTTGCTAAACGTGAAGGTGAAAACTTAACGTTTACTCCAATATTTATGGAAGCTATTGTGAAAGCAATTAAAGACTTCCCAATGATCAATGTTTCTGTTTCAGGAACTACAATCATTAAAAGAAAAGATATTAATCTTGGTATGGCAACTGCTTTACCGTCTGGAAATTTAATTGTTCCTGTGATTAAAAATGCTGATCGAATGAATTTAACTGGTATTGCAAAATCAGTGAATGAATTAGCAAGAAATGCACGTGACAACAAATTAAAACCAGAAGACATTCAAGGTGGAACATATACAGTAACAAATGTGGGGACATTTGGAAATGTTATGGGAACTCCAATTATCAATCAACCACAAGTTGCGATTTTAGCGCTTGGTGCGATTCGTAAAGTTCCTGCAGTTATCGAAACACCAGAAGGAGATTTTATAGGTATTCGTCACAAAATGTTCTTATCTCATTCTTACGACCACAGAGTTGTTGATGGAGCATTAGGAGGACAATTTGTTAGACGAGTAGCTGATTATCTTGAGCAATTTGATATAAACAGAGAATTGTAACTTTATTTAAAATGCATCGTAAGATACTTGAGGTGCATTTTACACTATCAAAAATTATTACAAATGAGAAAATTTAATTTACTTATTCTTGCTTTATTACCTTTATTTGCCTTTGCTCAATACGATGATAAAAAGGTAGATGAATTAATTGCGAATGGATCTGAAGCTGAATTAGTTCAGGAAAGTTCTATGATGCTGCAAGAAGGCTACTACTTTCAAGCTGGTCGTATTGTTGATAAATTATTGATGATGAAACCAAGTAGTTCAAATTACAATTACCGAAGAGGATTTATCTTCATGGAAATGTCTAAAAATTACATTGCTGCAATTTCTTATTTAGAAAAAGCAGTTGTTGAAATTGATAAGAACTATGACATGTTCAATCCCAAAGAAACAGCGGCACCAACTGATGCGTTGTATCATTTAGGGCATTGTTACCATATGGCTGGTGATTTAACAAAAGCTCGTGAGTACTACAAAAAATTCATCGCGGAATCTAAAGGTAGTTCTGAATTTGTGTTTTTCAGTAATTTACAATTACAACAATGTGATATAGCTGAAAAAGCAATGGCATCTCCTAAAAATGTTTCTTTAGAGAATGTTGGAAGCTCTGTAAACTCTGACAAACCAGAGTATTCTCCAGTTGTTTCTTTAGATGGTTCGGCTTTATACTATACTTCTCGAAGAGAATGGCCAGCACAACAAAGTGACAAAGGAATTGATCCTCGTAATAACTTACATCCAGAAGATATTTACGCTTCATTCAAAGACTTTGATGGAACATGGACAATGCCAATCAAATTAGAGTTTTGTGATTCTTTACAAAATGAAGCGACAATGGCAGTAAGTCCAGATGAACGTCGTGTTTACTTATACCAAGATGTTGTTGGAAATGGTGATATTTTCTACTCTGATTTCTCAACTAACAAATTCCAAGAAGTTCAACATTACGAAGTAAAAGATGTAAATACTAAAAGCTGGGAAACACACTGTACATTCTCAACAGATGGTTTGCAAATGTATTTCGTTTCTGATAGAAAAGGTGGATACGGAGGTCGTGACATCTATAAAACAAATAAACTTCCTGATGGATCATGGTCTACACCTGTAAACATGGGTCCAACAATCAATACAAAATTTGACGAAGAATCTCCATTTATCTCTATTGACAATAAAACTCTTTACTTCTCATCTAACAATGAAAAAAGTATGGGTGGATTTGATATTTTTGTAACAACTGCTGATAACAATGGAGCTTTCTCAGAACCAATTAACTTAGGTTACCCGACAAACTCAACTGTTGATGATATTTTCTATACAACAACTATTGATGGTTACACAGGTTACTTAACTTCAGATAGAGCTGGAGGTTTTGGAGAAAAAGACATTTACCAAGTAGTAAACAACTATTTAGGAATCAAAAATGTTGCTGCTTTGAAAGGAAAAATCAATACAGTTAACAACGAACCACTTCCTGAAAATGTTTCTTTAACAATCAATTGTTTGGATTGTGGAAATAAATTGGAACGTAAAATCTTCCCTCGTGTACGTGATGGTGTTTTCTTAAGTTCATTGGAACCATGTCACGAATACGAATTAATTTTCTCTGCAGATGGACAAAAAGAAAATTTCCATAGAGAAACTTTTAAATCTGAATGTAACAAAGAGTACTCTGAAGTTTACCGCGAGTTTACCTTGAACCCAAGAGACATGGTAATTGTACCTGATAAAGATACAAATACAATTCCAGTGGTTGTTGTTAAGAATTTCGCGAACTTAGAGTTCAAGCACAACTTTGGTTACAACAAAAACAAGTTGAGTGTTTCAAAAGGAGACTTGAAACGTTTTATCAAAGAAGTTGAGCAACAATTGGCAGATGGTCGTGAAAAAATCACTATCAATGTTTACTCTTCAGCATCTCAAGTACCGACGAAATCGTATGCGAATAATGAAGAATTAACTCGTTTACGTGCTGAGAACATGAAATATGATATATTGGCTTATTTCCAAAGTAAATCTGAATACAAAGACAAAGTTACAGTTGTTGTAGTTAGCGCAATTGTTGATGGTCCAGCGTATGAAAAAGACTTTGCAAAAGACAAAAAATATTTCCCTTACCAGTTCGTTCAATTGAAAACTGAGTAATACATAAGATAAATTAAATCTAAAACCCTTTCGAATTCGAGAGGGTTTTTTTATTTTTAAGGCATGATAGCAAATTCAAAAAAAGCATTCGTAGTAATTGATTTGGAAACTACAGGCTTGGATGTCACGAAAGATCGTATCATCGAAATTGGATTGATAAAAAACAATCCCGATGGTAGCGAAGAACGATACCGTAAATTAGTAAACCCAGAACATCCTATTTCTCAAGAATCTATGGAGATAACTGGAATTACGCAAGAAATGGTGAAAGACCAGCCAACTTTTTCTGAACTTGCAGATGAAATTGCTGCATTTATTGGCGATGCAGATTTAGGAGGATACAATTCAAGTAAATTTGACATTCCTGTTTTAGCCGAAGCTTTTTTGCGCTGTGAACATTCGTTTTCAGTTGGTCAACGCAATCACGTTGATATTCAGAACATATTCCATAAAATGGAGCAACGAACACTTTCTGCTGCGTATAAATTTTACTGTGGAAAGGAAATGGAAAATGCACATTCTGCAGAATACGATGCCGCTGTTACATTAGAAGTTTTCAAAGCTCAATTAGAACGCTATTCTGAAATTCCAAGCACCATGGAAGGCTTGGCGGAGTTCACACGCTATGGAAACAATGAAATTGCAGATTTTGCTGGACGATTAGCACGAACGAAAGATGGGAAAGTTGCCTATAATTTCGGAAAACATAAAGGTAAAACCGTTGAAGAAATCGACAAAATCGAACCTGGATATTATGGTTGGATGTTGGATGCAGATTTTCCACTTTACACAAAACAAGTTCTGAAGGAAGAAATGAATCGCATCAAAGAATCTCGTAAACCAAAAGAAGAAGATGGTTTGAGTATGGAAGAAAAAATGAAGTTGTTACAAAATAAATTCAAAAAATGAAATAAGTAAAACGAACTAATTTTCTATAAATACATATGAAAATTAATTCGTTTTACGTCCCGAAAGCTTTCGGGACCATATGACCTTAATAAATAAAAATACACATATGAAAATCATTTGTATAGGGAGAAATTACGCTGATCATGCGAAGGAATTGAACAATCCACTTCCAACGGAACCTGTTTTCTTTATGAAACCAGATACGGCTTATTTACCCGCAAAAACACCTTTTTATATTCCAGATTTCACGAATGATTTACATTATGAATGTGAAATTGTGTTGAAAATCTGTAAAGTTGGGAAAAACATCTCTGAGAAATTTGCTTCACAGTATTACAAAGAAATGACCTTAGGAATTGATTTCACTGCACGTGATTTACAGGAAGCTTGTAAGGAAAAACGATTGCCTTGGGAAAAAGCAAAGGCTTTTGACAACTCTGCTCCAATGGGCTTTGAGTGGAAAAATGTAGACCAAGAAAAGTTGGATTTCTCCTTTGAATTAAAGAAAAATGGAGAAACAGTTCAAGTTGGACACACACAAGACATGATTTTCTCCTTTGATAAAATCATTGCGTATGTTTCACAATTTGTCACATTAAAAACGGGGGATTTAATATTCACAGGTACACCTGCAGGTGTTGGTCCAGTTGCAATTGGTGATTTATTGGAAGGTTTCATTGGTGCTGAAAAAGTATTGGAGTTGCAGATAAAATAATTAACTTCGCGTAACTATTTTGCGCATGTGGTGATCCCGATAGCTATCGGGATGGTAGACATGCCATCTTGAGGAAACTTAAGATGAATAAATTAGGTGAGATTATTTAACAAATAATGCCCACGTGGTGAAATTGGTAGACATGCCATCTTGAGGGGGTGGTGCCATTAGGTGTGCTGGTTCGAATCCAGTCGTGGGCACAAATAAAAGTCTGACACGTAGTGTTGGACTTTTTTATTTGAGATAAGCAAAATGCAATTTTGAGTTATCGAAAAAAAAAAAAGGACAATTAGAAAACGCAGTTTTCGCAGACTTTTAGTTGTAAGACATTAAACATTTTAGGATATGTAATCCAGTCATGCGCACTTTTAGAGGAGATAACAGTTGTTATCTCCTTTTATGTTTCATCAAGATTAGTTGAGAAGTTTTAAAGTGCATTGTATCAATTAACTTCTGAATTATCATCACTTACTAAAAAAAACACCCGAAATACACAATAC
>JBKDZA010000133.1:0-3098 GCA_046308455.1 Fluviicola sp. | reverse complement strand
ATTCAAATGTACAATCAAAAACAGATGGGGAAATACAATTCATGAATATACTGATCCTGCGAATGCTTGGAACGGAAAAGATAACAATGGTAAAATTGTCGAAGAAGGAGTTTATTTTTACATTATTCAAGCTGTCTTAGATAATGATGAAGAATTAATTAAACACGGTTCAATTACATTGTATCATTAATATTTATTTTAAAATAGATTTAAAGGTCCTCAATGAGGGCCTTTTTTTTGATAGATGTAAAATTATCTTCTTAACTTAGTTCAACATTAATTAAACAAAATTAAGAATGACTAAAATTCGAGTAGGAATTAACGGTTTTGGAAGAATAGGGAGATATGTAACACGATTGTGTATCAATCATCCTACTATTGAACTTGTTGCTATTAACGATAAAGCTCCGATTGAAACATTAGTTCATTTACTCAAATATGACTCAGTTCATGGTAAATTGCCATTTAATTGTCAAATAAAAGGTGATACTCTTCTTGTTAATTCAAAGGAAATCAAATTTACGCAGTTTAGTTCTCCAAGTGAAATTCCTTGGAAAGAATTGGATGTTGATTTTGTTATTGAATCAACAGGTTTGTTTTTGTCTAAAGAATTTGCTGAAATGCATATTCAAGCTGGAGCTAAAAAAGTTATCCTTTCAGCTCCTTCAATTTCCGAAGAAATTCCAACTATTGTTTTGGGGGTAAATGAAAAACAATTGACAAAGAATGACTTAATAGTCAGTAATGCATCTTGTACGACCAATTCAGCAGCTCCTTTGATTAAAGTTTTAAAGGGGATTTGTAGTATTGAAAGTGCGTATATTACTACTGTTCATAGCTATACAACCGATCAACGTTTACATGATTCACCACATAAAGACTTGAGAAGAGCAAGAGCTGCAGCACAATCGATTGTTCCAACAACTACAGGAGCGGCAAAAGCAATTACACGAATTTTTCCGGATTTAAAAGATCACATTGGAGGTTGTGGAATGAGAGTTCCTGTTCCAGATGGTTCATTAACAGATATTACGCTAATTGTTAAAGATGAAATAACAGTTGAAGAAATAAACTCTGCTTTTGAAAAAGCTGCGAACAATGAATTAAAAGGAATTCTTGAATATACAAATGATCCGATAGTTTCAGTTGATGTTTTAGGAAATTCACACAGTAGTTTATTTGATAGTGAACTAACATCAGTTGTTGGAAGAATGGTAAAAGTTGTTGCTTGGTACGACAATGAAGCCGGTTATTCAAATCGATTGGTTAATTTAATTGAATACATGGATCAACTATGAAAAAATATTTGTTTGTAATAATCTTTTCGGTGTCATCTTGTTTTTCACAGGAGCAATTTGGATTGTTACATTCAAACTATTTGCCTACTATCACAACACTTTATAATCCCTCAACAGTATTAGATTCAAAGACTTGGTTGGATATTCATATAGTGGGAATTGGAAGTTATTTGAACAATAATTTTGTTTCGTTAAAGAATAATAGCTTTTATTCAATTTATAAAACCGATGGAGCAAACATCGACGAAGATGATTTAGATTTCAATTCAAATAGAAGAAATATTCAAGCATATAATAGAACTTTCGTAAATATTTTGTCTGCAACTTGGTCTCAAGGAGATTTTGGAGCTGGATTATTTTTTAATGCACGTTCTTTCACACATGCGAGAGGGATTCCTGAATTTGTTGGGAATTTCATTGAAAATGGAGTTCCAAATTACACCGAACAGCATAATATTGATTATAAATTAAAGAATGTTTATGCTTCATCAATAGCATTTGGTGAAGTTCAGGCAAGTTTTGCATATACTTTTTATAAAAAGCAACGAAATATGATGATGGCTGGAATTTCAATTAAGAAATTCTTCAGTGGAGCAGGTGGTGCTTTGAATTTGTATAATTTTGAGTTTAATGTGAACTCAGATACGTTGACATCCGTTTTTAACTTGCAAGCCGATGCGATGGCTACAACAAATCCTGAATTCTATGTAAAAGCTGGAATTGGATTTGACTTAGGTTTTACATACCAAAAAATGTTGTCAGATTGTTCAAGTTATAAGCCGAATTCAAAGAAAAGTGGGTGTAGACAGCAGTTTTACAAATACTCACTTTCAGCTGCATTAATTGATTTAGGTTCTATAAAATTCGCTCCAAATTCAGTCCAATTTGCAGGGTATGATTTTGATTTATATGATTGGTTTAATTATGCAAATACCGAAGTGGATGAAGATGATCCTACGAATTTGTTTGAAAATCAAGAAAGTGATATCAATTCTGGAACGGTGAAAAAAACGGATCGAATAGTTTTACCAAGAGCATTGCATGTAAGTGGTGATTACAATGTTTGGGCATCACGTTTCTTTGTTTCAGGTTCGTTATTTCAGTCGATTCCAATTTCAAGATCTAAATTTGGAGTTCGTAGAGCAAATTCTTTGGCAGTAAGTGCACGTTTTGAGATGAAATGGTTTGAAGTTTCGGTTCCTATTAGTTTGTATGAATATTACCGACCGCAATTAGGCTTGTCCTTAAGATTATATTGTTTAACAATTGGAACAGATAAATTGTTACATATTTTTGGGAAATCGGATTTGTACGGAGGAGACATTTATTTTCATTTGAATGTTCCAATATTTTACAATCCTAAGTGTAAACAACGCATGAAATCTGGAACGAATTATGATCCGGGAAGGATAAAAAATAAGCGTAAATGTGAGGCTTATTCGAGTTGATTTTGTACTGAAAGCACTGAAAAGTCTGGGGTAGTAAGTAATTTTGCTTATTTGCTTATTTGCTTATTTGCTTATTTGCTTATTTGTAAATTTGCTTCTTTGTAAATTTTCTAATAATCTTATTTGTTTTTTTACTTATCCTAAATTCAACTCAAAAATGTAACTTTTGTAAAAAAATCTCATCACCTAAAATCATCGATATTGACAATTATTTTGGCTCTATATGGAATACTGTGGGTAATTGAACTTTAGTTTTCCAGCAATGAAGTAAATCATATTGATGAAGTTTTGTGTATTTCGATATCCTCTAGCTCTTTTCTTAGCTAATTGTATTTTCGAGTTTATTCCTTCT
>JBKDZA010000132.1:0-33375 GCA_046308455.1 Fluviicola sp. | reverse complement strand
TTATCGGTGCTAATGGTGCCGGAAAATCTACGTTTTTAAAGATTTTAACGGGTGAACAAGAACCAACTTCAGGTCGAGTTGAGTTGGAACCTGGAAAACGTATGGCTGTTCTTAGTCAAAATCACTTTGCTTTTGATGAATTTGAAGTGTTGCAAACGGTTATCATGGGACACAAACGTTTATACGATATTATGATCGAAAAAGACGCTTTGTATGCTAAACCTGATTTCTCCGATGCTGATGGAATGCGTACAGCTGAATTAGAAGCTGAATTTGCTGATTTAGAAGGATGGAATGCGGAAACAGATGCTGCAACTTTGCTTTCAAATCTTGGAATTGATGAATCGAAGCATTACACAAAAATGGAAGACTTAACAAATGCTGAAAAAGTGCGTATTTTGATCGCACAAGCTTTGTTCGGAAATCCAGATGTATTGGTACTCGATGAACCTACGAATGACTTGGATTTGAAAACAATCAACTGGTTGGAGGACTTTTTATTAGATTTTAGAAATACGGTGATTGTTGTATCTCACGACCGTCACTTTTTAGATACAGTTTGTACACACGTATGTGATATCGACTTTGGAAAAATTAATTTATTTACAGGAAATTACTCTTTCTGGTACCACTCTTCGCAATTAGCTGCACGTCAACGTTCAGATAAAAACAAAAAAGCAGAAGATAAAAAGAAAGAGTTACAAGACTTTATTGCTCGTTTCTCTGCAAATGCTTCGAAATCAAAACAAGCTACTTCACGTCGTAAGATGTTGGATAAATTGGATTTGGAAGAAATTCAACCGTCAAACAGAAAGTATCCTGGAATTATGTTTAACCAAGATCGTGACGCTGGAAATCAAGTGTTGACAGTTGAAAGTCTTTCAGCTTCTCTTGAAGGAACTAAATTGTTTTCGAACATTAATTTCACGTTAAACAAAGGAGATAAGGTGGCATTATTGTCAAAAAATTCGTTGGCATTGACTACTTTCTTTGAGATTTTGTCTGGGAATCAAGCACCTGAAACTGGTGAGTTCTTATACGGAACTACAATTTCTTCAGCTTATTTACCGAATGACAATACGCAATTCTTTGAAAAAGATCAAAGTTTAATTGATTGGTTACGTCAATATGCTCAAACAGATGAAGAGCGCGAAGAAGTTTCTTTACGAGGATTCTTAGGTCGTATGTTGTTCTCAGGAGAGGAAGCTTTGAAATCTGCGAAAGTGTTATCTGGAGGTGAAAAAGTACGTTGTATGTTGTCGAAAATGATGTTGGCGAAAGCTAATTTCTTATTGTTAGACGAACCAACGAATCACTTGGATTTGGAGTCCATTACTGCTTTGAATAACGGTATGAACGATTTTGCAGGTACAATGATTTTCACATCCCATGACCACGAATTGGTGAACACAGTTGCTAATCGTATTATTGAGATTACTCCTAACGGATTGATTGATAAAATGATGACCTACGATGAGTATTTAGCGGATGAAAAAATCGGCGCTCAACAAATGGAATTGTACGTTTAATTTGATTTCAAACTTTTAGCTAATTCTATTGAATTATTGTTTTTTTCTTTTTAAGTTAATTTTATAGAAGTTTATTAACTAGATTTAATAAAAAAACTTCTAATCAAAAGTTGTTTTTAAATTAAACATTAAAACAATTCTAAAATTAATGGCAAAATTAGTTGTTAAAGATTCTGAAATCAGGGTGGTAGTAAACAATGAAATTGATTTTCTATGTCTTACTGATATGACTAGTTCATTTACAGAGGGAAGTGGGTTGATTGGAAAATGGATCACAAATAAAAATACGCTAGAGTATCTAGGTATTTGGGAGAAAATAAACAATAATAATTTTAATTACACCGAATTCGGGGTAATTGAAGAAAGTGCAGGTACTAATAGATTTATTATGTCTGTTGGGCAATGGATTGAAAGAACTAGTGCGTCTGGTATAATTGTTAAATCCGGTCGATACGGTGGAACCTACGCCCACAAAGATATTGCATTTCATTTTGCTATGTGGTTAAGTCCTGAGTTTCAAATATACTTAATCAATGAGTTTCAAAGATTGAAACAAGATGAACAAAAGCTGATAGGATGGAATGCAAAAAGAGAATTGACGAAAATAAACTATCATATTCATACAGATGCTATTAAAGAGTTTATTATTCCTAAAGTATTAACTCCTAAAGATGTTTCAAAAATTTATGCTGATGAAGCGGATTTACTTAATATGGCTTTATTTGGTATTACAGCTCAAAACTGGAGAGTTCTTAATCCTGATTCTAAAGGCAATATGCGGGATGAGGCAAGTATTAATCAATTAATATGTTTATCAAATCTTGAAAATCTAAATGCTCTTTTTATTGAAGAAGGTTTAAATCAATCTGAACGCTTATTAAAATTGAATCAAATTGCTATCAAGCAAATGACACTTTTAGAAAAGTTTGACAATAAAAAAATATTAAAGTGAAGAGAAATCAATTTTTATTAAAGCAAGAAAAGCATTTAGAAGGTATTCCCAGTAAGTCTTTTTTATTGCGTCATAAACTGATTGCGACACTTCAAAACATTGATTTAAAAGGTGTTCGTCGCTTTTCATTGGCTTTACCTAAATTGTTGATGCCAAAAACGGATACAGTTTCATTGCATGAACTAAAAACGAAAGATGGAATTTATTTATTAATCGATCCGGCGCAAGACAAAGGATTGGAACGTTCTTTATTTG
The DNA here is from genome assembly GCA_046308455.1 of Fluviicola sp. Taxonomy (GTDB): domain Bacteria; phylum Bacteroidota; class Bacteroidia; order Flavobacteriales_D; family Crocinitomicaceae; genus Fluviicola. The sequence continues at coordinate 30,639 of JBKDZA010000132.1, read as the reverse complement.
AAAATGGACACTACGAACTCGGAACTCAACAATTATTGAATCAATTCTTGAAAAAAGGAAGTGTTTTCTTGGATATTGGAGCAAATATTGGTTTGTTTACCATTCAAGCAGCGAAAATTGTTGGAAAAAGTGGAAAAGTAATTGCTTTCGAAGCAAATCCTAAAACACAAAAAATACTTTCACACAATCTGGATCTCAATCACGTTGAACAAGTTGTGACGTATGGAGTCGCATTGTCCGATGAGAATGGTGAGACAACGATTTACGAAAATTGGAATGTAAATAGAGGTGGAGCATCTTTAATTTCTCAGGACAATCAAGAAGGAATTTCCATTCAAATGGTGAAATTAGATGCGCTTTTTGAAACAAACGAACAAGTTGATTTAGTTAAATTAGATGTTGAAGGCTGGGAAGGGAATGTTTTAAGAGGTGGAATGAATTTATTCAAAGCACAGAACCCGATTTTTATCATTGAAGTTTCGAAAGTACGCGAAAATGAAAAAGGAATTCAACCAGAAGAAATAGTTGAAATTGTAAAATCAATAGGTGATTATCAGTTTTTTAAACAAAAATCTGGAAAAGCGCGAACAGGAAAATTGGTGGAAATTCTTTCGAATGAAGATTTACCCAATCACGATAATATTATCTGTATTCCTAATCGAAAGATTTAATTTCATTTGTTTTTTTATTTTTTTTGAATTCTCTCCTGATGGCTATCGGGATTTACATTTACCATTAATCTGACAGTTTGTCACCCAAAACGCCTTGGCATAACTCTTGACAAACACCATCCGTTAATAATTTCATTAATCGTTTAGAAAAAAAAGTATGAAAACAGGTCAAATTCATGTTTCTACGGAAAACATTTTTCCAATTATCAAAAAGTTCTTATACTCCGATCACGAAATTTTCTTGCGTGAATTGGTTTCCAATGCAGTTGATGCAACTCAAAAGCTAAAAGTTCTTTCAAAAACGGGCGAATTTGCTGGTGAAGTTGGGGATTTAAATGTTGAAGTGATTTTAGATAAAGAAGCGAAAACATTGACAATTCGTGACAATGGAATCGGAATGACAGCTGAGGAAATTGACAAATACATCAATCAAATCGCATTTTCTGGAGCGGAAGAATTTGTGAAACAATACGAAGGAAAAGACGGTGCTGAAAGCATTATTGGACATTTCGGATTGGGATTCTATTCTGCATTTATGGTGTCAGAAAAGGTTCAGATTAGAACACTTTCACGTCACGATGGCTCGCAAGCAGTTCAATGGGAAAGTAATGGTTCACCTGAATATACAATCACAGAAATTGAAAAAGACTCGCGAGGAACGGATATCGTTTTGTTTATCAGCGAAGAATCAATTGAGTTTTTAGAGAAAAATCGCATTCAAGGGATTTTAGACAAATACTGTAAATTTCTACCAATTCCAGTTTTCTTTGGTACAAAAGTAGAATACATCGATTCTCCAGAAGGTGAAAAAGATGAAAACGGGAAAGTAAAACGCGTTTCTATTGATGTTCCAAATCAAGTAAACAATCCTGCACCTGCTTGGACGAAAGCACCAATAGATTTGAAAGATGAAGATTATTCTTCTTTCTACCGCGAATTGTATCCAATGTCATTTGACGAGCCTTTGTTTCACATTCATTTAAATGTCGATTATCCATTTAACTTGACAGGAATTTTATACTTCCCAAAAATCAAGGAAAACGTTGAAGTTCAAAGAAATAAAATTAATTTATACTGTAATCAAGTGTTTATTACAGATTCAGTCGCTGAGATTGTTCCTGACTTTTTGACTTTGTTACATGGTATTATAGATTCTCCGGATATTCCTTTAAATGTTTCTCGTTCATACTTACAAAGTGATGGAAATGTAAAGAAAATTTCTTCGCATATCACGAAAAAAGTGGCGGATAAATTAGCAGATATGTTCAAAAAAGACCGTGCTGATTTTGAGTCAAAATGGGATGATTTGAAGTTGTTTGTAGAGTATGGAATGTTATCAGATGAAAAGTTTGCTGAAAAAGCGAAATCTTTTTGTTTGATTAAAAATACAGATGGAAAATACTTCACAATTGAAGAATGGCAAGAGCAAATCAAACCATTGCAAACAAATAAAGATGGTAAGATTGTAACGCTTTACACACATTCTTTGGATGCACATTTCTCATTTGTAAAACAAGCGAAAGATAGAGGTTACCAAGTTGCTATTTTAGACGGACCTTTGGCTTCACATTGGATTGGTAAAGTGGAACAATTGTTTGACAATACTTCGTATGCACGCGTGGATGCTGATACCTTGGATCAATTGATTCAAAAAGAAGGTGAAATTCCATCTAAAATGTCGGAAGATGATCAAACGGCTTTAAAACCTTTATTCGAAACAGCTGTTAATGCTGAAAAATTCAAAGTTGAATTTAAATCAATGTCTGAAACGGACGCGCCAATTATTATTACACAACCAGAGTTTATTCGTCGAATGATGGAACAACAAAAGTATGGAGGTGGCGGTTTCTTTGGAGCTTTTCCTGAAACATACAATTTAGTTGTGAATTCAAATCATGAAAAAATCAATGCTATTGTAGGTTTAACTTCTGAAGAAGATAAAACAACAAAAGTGAAACAATTGACGGACCTTGCCATGTTAGCTCAAGGAATGTTGAAAGGAGAAGAATTGAGTTCGTTTATTGAACGAAGTATCTCATTTATTTAATTAAATAATAATTGCCCTCGATTTATTCGAGGGCTTACTTTTATAAGGTGTACGGAATAATTTTTGCAGTAATAGGGTTTGCAATTTCAGGTGGAAGATTTTGGGTTGCAATAGTTGGATTTGCTATCGGTTCGATGTTCGATGGTTATAATAAAGCGAATTCAAAATCTGGTCAATCTCGAGGTCAATCAAACGGACAAAGACAATCAGTTTTTGATTTGTTTGAATATTACCAACAACAAACTCAACGCAATGATTTCCCAACGCAGTTAATAGCTTTGTCGGCATACATGATGAAAATCGACGGCAAAGTTTTACGCTCAGAATTAGACTTTGTAAAAACATTTTTAAGTCGACAGTTTGGACCACATTACAATGGACAACACCTTCAAATTTTAAAGCAATTTATTGACGCTCCAAGTATTCCAATCGATCAAATTTGTCAAGATATTCGCATGCGTATGCAGGTTGAAGTTCGTATACAATTACTGCATTATTTATTTGGAATTGCACAAGCTGATGGTCAAGTTTCTGAATCAGAAATTAAAGTTTTGGAAGCTATTGCAAATAAATTAGGTGTGCCTCATATGGATTTTAGATCTGTAAAAGGAATGTTTAATAAAAATGTGGATGCGGATTATGAGGTTTTAGGTGTAAGTTCCACAGCAACAGACGAAGAGATTAAGAAAGCATACCGTCAATTGGCTGTTAGATATCATCCGGATAAAGTTGCTTCAATGGGAGAGGAGGCACAGATTGGTGCTAAGGAGAAATTCCAAAGAGTTCAGGAAGCTTATGAAAACATCAAAAAAACCAGAGGAATTTAAAATTTTGTTTTCTTAAAAATATTCAAGGTAAATCGTTATAGTTTAATTGGTTTGTAGGTCAATAATCATTTGCTGTAGACAAATCTAAAAAAATGCGTTTTTTTAAAGTAATAAAACTGCTAGAAAACGATATGATTTTAACGATTATTTCCTCAAGAACATACACTGCAAGATTTTTCAAATTTATCTTTCTTTTACAATTATTTTTTTCGTCATGTCTTTTTGCTCAAAACAAAGCTGCGAAAGGAATGGAGCCAAGAATTGACAACTTTTCTAGTTTTACTGAAAAATCTCAGAAAAATAGTGAAATATGGAAAAAAGTCAATCTACCAGAATTTTATTCTCATCCTGAATTTGGAATACTTCCAAAAGATGCTCCATGTACAGATTGCATTGAAGATTTATCTAAGCGGAAATTTGACGAAAGGTATTTTGTGAATGTAAATGATCTGAACGAATATTACCTTCAAAAAGCCATGGGACAATTACACGAGCAAGTAAATGGACAGTGGTTGACGATTGATCATCACTTAAATCCGAGTCAAAATGGGACTTTTCTTTCAGGATGTTTTTTAGATCAAGCAGGATTTCAAGTAAATGAGAAATTAAGTTTTCTTCAAGTAGGAAGTGAAAAATTACATTTCAATCAATGGAAATTAATTCTAAAAGTTAATAATGAGCTTCAAGAACCATTGAATGCAAATTGGGACAATTATTCTGTTGGCGAAGATGGAGTTCGAATTAGTGAAATTTTTCCTGGGATCGATGCTGAAATGCGTGTGTTAAGAGGTGCGATAAAAACCAATTTCATCATCAAGAAGAATGAGTTTGGTGTTTTCGATGAATTAATTTTTGTTGATGAATTTAAGTACGCTTCTGAAATTAAAATGTCATTTATTGAAGGTTTTGAAACCGAAGGAGTAGGTAATGTCTTGATAAAAAGTGATGATGTAGATTTAGCAATGGTACAACAAGGAATCATGTATGCTAAAGATGGTCCTAAAGAATTGTATCAAGATCCAGTTTATCGAATTTCAGAAAACACATTAGGTGTAGTTGTTCCATTTGAGTGGATTAACGAGAATATTGATGCATATGAATTAATTGTTGATCCTTTGGTTACGGGAACAAATACACTAGCACAAGCTTCAATACTTGGGTCTCAATATAACGCTTCGTGTAATTTCACCAATTCATGTAATGCTAATTTAGTTGTTGCAAGACCAGCTAATTCAACTGTTACAGATGTTCAATGGACATTTACTTACTCTGCATCAGGAATTTGTTGGCGTGAAGATGGTGCTATCCGTATTGCATCAGGGGCATGTGTAAGTCCAGCTGCTGCAGGATTTTATTGGTTTTGTAATTTACCTTCAGGTGGAAATTGTGCAGGAACAAATATTTCTATTATGAGTGATTTAGGTGCATGTATGCCAGCGCCTAGTTGTGTACCAGTAAATGTGACTTTTACCTTACAATTTTTCAGAAGTTGTTGGGGTACAACAGGATGTAACAATACGTGTATTGCTGCTGCTTCTCCTTGGACGATGACAATAACTGGACGTACGATTGAATATTCAAACACGACAACACCAATAAATCTTTCAGCAACTACAGTTTGTCAAGGTCAAAGTGTTACAGCTTCAACAACAAGTACTTTTGGAGTTCCTGCTTTTTCATACAATTGGAGTTTTAGTCCAACAGGTTCACCAAGTGTTGGAACAGGAGCAAGTGCCTCAATTACTTTTCCAACTGCAGGAAGTATCACTTTGTATTCTATAGTAACTGACGCTTGTGGAAATCAAGTTAATTCTTCACGAGTTATTACTGTTACAGCTTCTCCCACAGCTACTGCAACTCCGGCATCACAAAGTATTTGTACAGGTCAAGCTACTAGTATTGCTTTGAGTTCATCCATCGGAGGTACAACATACACATGGACAGTTGTTCAATCAGGTGTTAGCGGTGCTTCTAATGGTTCTGGATCTTCAATAGCACAAACATTAACAGCAACTGGAGCTTCTTCTGGAACTGCAACCTATACAATTACTCCAACTGCAGGCGGTTGTCCTGGTGCTCCAATCACTGTTGTAATTACGGTAAATCCGTTACCAGTTGTTTCCGTTTCATCTACATCAATTTGTACGGGAGGTTCAGCTGTATTAACTGCAAGTGGTGCAACCACTTATACATGGTCACCAGCTGCAACATTATCAGCTTCAACAGGAACAAGTGTTACTGCATCACCAACTACAAATACGACTTATACAATAGTCGGTACTACAGGAACATGTAATGGAACAACAACAGCAACAGTGACTGTAATCGCACCTCCAGTTGTAAATGTAAATTCAACAACAATCTGTTCTGGAACTTCTGCTGTTTTAACAGCAACTGGAGCTACAACATACACTTGGACGCCATCTGCATCTCTTTCATCTGGAACTGGATCAAGTGTTACTGCTTCTCCAACAACGACTACAACTTATACGATTACAGGTACATCAGGAAGTTGTTCATCTACAGCAACGTCAACAGTTACAGTAAATCCAATACCTATTGTTTCAGTCAATTCACCAACTTATTGTACTGGTGGTTCTGCTGTTTTGACAGCAAGTGGAGCAACAACTTATTCTTGGTCACCCGCTACCAATCTATCCGCAAGTTCAGGTAGCAGTGTAACTGCCTCGCCAACAACAACAACAACTTATACAGTGACTGGAACAACATCTGGGTGCTCTAGTACATCTGTGGCAACTGTTACAGTTATTACGAATCCTGTAATTTCAGTAAATTCAGGCACAATTTGCAATGGTTCGAACATTGTTTTAACGGCATCTGGTGCAACAACTTATACATGGTCACCTAGTAGTGGTTTATCTGCAACAACTGGAACAAGTGTAACTGCCTCTCCAACATCAACAACAACTTACACTGTTGTTGGAACTTCAGGAACATGTTCAGGAACTTCAACATCAACAGTTACCGTGAATCCAAATCCAGTGTTAAGTGTAAATTCTCCAACAATTTGTAATGGTCAAACAACTACTTTAACTGCTTCAGGAGCGACAACTTACACTTGGTCACCCGCTACAAATTTATCGGCAACAAGTGGAGCAGTTGTTAATGCAAATCCTAGTACAACAACAAACTATTTGGTTACAGGAACAACAAATGGTTGTTCGAGCACAGCAACTTCGATTGTTACTGTGAATCCTTTGCCAGTAATCACAGTTAATTCAGGTACAATTTGTTCAGGTTCTTCTTTAACACTTAATGCAAGTGGTGCGAATACCTATACTTGGTCTCCTTCTGGATCTTTGTCTGCTGCTTCAGGTTCAAGTGTCATCGCAACACCAACTTCAACAACTTCATATACAATAACAGGAACTACAAATGGTTGTAGTAGTACACAAACAGCAACCGTTACTGTCAATCCAAATCCAATTGTGACAGTAAATTCAGAAACAATTTGTGCGGGAGCATCAACTAGTTTGACTGCTTCAGGTGCAACAAGCTATTCTTGGAGTCCAGCAGGAACACTTAGTTCAAATTCAGGTGCGAACGTTACAGCAACACCAAGTTCGACAACGGTTTATACAGTTACAGGAACAAGTTTGGGTTGTAACGGGACAGCGACAAGTTCGGTAACTGTTGTTCCAAATCCAGTTATAACAGTCAATTCGGGAACTATTTGTACTGGTTCTTCAATAAATTTAAATGCAAGTGGAGCAACGACTTATTCTTGGTCACCAGCTACAAATCTATCAGCAAGTACAGCAAGTAGTGTGGTTGCAAATCCTACAACAACGACAATTTACACGGTTACTGGAATAACAAATGGATGTTCTTCAACTGCAAATTCAACTGTTACGGTTAATCCAATTCCAACGGTTACTGCTTCGAATAATGGGCCTGTTTGTTCTGGTCAATCTGTAACTTTTACTGCAACAACAACCGCAGGTGCTACTTATTCTTGGTCTGGTCCAAATGCTTATACTTCATCGCTTCAAAATCCTGTAATTACGAATGTCGGAACAGCACAAGTTGGAATTTATACCGTTACAATTAGTTTAAATGGATGTACTTCAACTGCAACAACTAATTTTTCTTTAATTCCCGGTGCTACTTCTGCGATTGTACCATCTGGACCTTATTGTTCGAATGGATCACCAGTAAACTTACAATCGGTTTCTCCTGGAGGTGTTTGGTCTGGTTCAGCAATAACGAACACGACTTTAGGTACCTTTGATCCAAGTATTGCGACTATTGGAGCGAATCCAGTAACATATACGGTTTCCGGTGCATGTGGAACACCAACTACAATTAATATTCAAGTCAACGCCGCTCCTGTTGTAAACATAAATGCATCTCAATTAACAGGATGTTCACCATTGTCAGTTGATTTTTCTAATACCTCTGTTCCAGTAAGTTCAAATCAGTTGTGGGATTTTGGAAATGGAAATACGTCAACACAAGCTAATCCAACAGTAGTTTTCACTTCGGATGGATGTTACGATATTACATTGTCTGTTTCAGATGCAAATGGCTGTTCATCTTCAAGTATTTTTTCTAATTTTATTTGTGTTGAACCACGTCCAAATGCGGCTTTTTCAGTTGTAAATAACTAATTGCCAGTATTAAATCCTACAGTTCAATTGATTAATAATTCTACCAATGCAACAAATTATATGTGGTACTTTGGAGATGGAAACACAAGTCAAATTGAAAGTCCAACGTATACATATTCAGCTAGTTCAGGAAGTTTCTTAATACAACTTGTTGCAACTAATAATGCAGGTTGTTCAGATACAACACAGCAATCCGTATCAATAGTTGATGATTTAATTTTTTATATACCGAATGCTTTTACACCAAATGGAGATGAAAGTAATAATTCCTTTGAAGCAGTTTTTACATCTGGAATTGACTCTCAAAATTTTAATTTGACTATTTTTAATAGATGGGGAGAAACTGTTTTTGAGACGAACGATCCTAAAATAGGATGGGATGGGACGTATAAAGGAGTTTTGGTACAGGAAGGAATTTATACTTGGACATTGCGTTTTAAATCACCGAATAATGATAAAAAACAAACATTCAACGGAAGTGTTACTGTTTTGAAATAAACGAAAATCTGGATTCGTTTTTCCGATACATGCGTCTGAAAGCATGTAACGCTTAAACTAAGGTACAAGAAAAAAATTAAAAAAACAAGTTTTTTGACTAAAAATAAATCAAAAAAAGTTTAAAATAAACCCAAAGCAAACATTGTAGGCATTTTCGAAACATCAAACGCATTCTCTCGCCAATCGGAAATTTTCATCGTTTGTATACGTTCCTCATTTAATGTCAAATTACAAGCCACACACAATAAAGTATCATCACTTAAATCATTCAACATATCTTCAAAAACATGCATTGAACGAAAAGGTGTATCCATAAACAATTGAGTCTCGCCTGTTCTTTTGACAATTCCTTCTAGTTCTTTCAGTTTTCGAATTCTGTCTTTTTTATCTTTTGGTAAATAACCTGAAAAACGAAATTGTTGTCCATTGAAACCACTTCCAATTAATGTTAGTAAAATACTACTTGGACCAACAGTTGGGTGAACGCGAAATCCTTTTTCATGTGCCAGAGCAACTAATTTCCCGCCTGGATCAGCGATTCCAGCACATCCAGCTTCTGAGATGATTCCAACTTTTTCACCTTTTTTTAACCAATACAAAAATTTCCCAAAATCACTTGTTGACTTATTTAAAACTTCAAATTCTGATTCGTCGATTGGAAACGTTCGGTCTATTTTACGTAATAAGCGTCTTGCAGATTTTACATCTTCAACCGCAAAATGACGAATGGATGTTGCGATTGCTCGAACGTCTTCAGGAATAATATCACTAGTTGTTTCACCTCCTAATGTATTGGGAATAAGGTATAATTGTCCTTTCAAGGTCTTGAATTTATTTATTTGTATATTTCTTTATTACAGCATCTGTTGCTTTTTCAAGTAGCTCAATTACAGCTATAAAATCGTGTTCACCACCATAATAAGGATCTGGAACTGGAAGGTTTTCAGAAGGCGACATCTCATTTAATAGTAATTCAACTTTATTTTTATCGTTCTCATTTCGAGCTAAGCGAATAACATTTTGAAGATTTGAATCATCCATCACATAAATTTGGTCGAATCGATCAAAATCAGCAACTACAAACTGTCGAGCTCTCAATGTTGAAATATCTACGCCATATTTTTTAGCATGTGAAATCATTCGTTTATCGGGTTGTTCTCCGACATGATAATTTGCAGTTCCAGCTGAATCAACTTCAATGGATAAATTTTGGTCGTTAATTTTATGTTTAAGCCATCCTTCAGCCATTGGTGACCGACAAATATTACCCAAACAAACCATTAATATTTTCATCTAATTTTCAAAATTTCATGTAAAGATACGTATTTCAAAGCTGTTTAGTCCATCAAATCGATTGTTGTTTTATTTATGATTTTTCAGCGATTTATTCAATGGATTTTTATTTTAATAAAGCCTTAATAATTCATTTGTTTTTACTTAATATTCAAGAAGTTACATGTTTATTGAGCGATTTCAGTATAAGTCATTTTTAGATGTTCATTCAAAAGGCACATATGTTCTTTCAAAAGTTCTTTTTGCAAAGTTTAACAGAAATATTTCCAACTTGTGTGTACTAAAGACGTCTTATAAGTGTTATATTAGATATAAACCAACTTTATAAATTCGCCATGAGACAGTTAAAAATTGTAAAACAAGTAACAAACAGAGAAACAGCTTCTTTGGATAAATACTTGCAAGAAATCGGTCGGGTAGAATTAATTACTGCAGACGAAGAAGTAGAATTAGCTCGAAGAATCAAGCAAGGTGATAGAGCTGCGCTTGAACGTTTGACAAAAGCTAATTTACGTTTCGTTGTTTCAGTTTCTAAACAATATCAAAATCAAGGTTTAGCATTACCGGATTTAATTAATGAAGGAAATGTAGGCTTAATAAAAGCTGCTGAACGTTTTGATGAAACAAGAGGATTTAAGTTTATTTCTTACGCAGTTTGGTGGATTCGTCAATCAATTTTACAAGCTTTAGCAGAACAAGCACGAATTGTACGTTTACCTTTAAATAAAATCGGAACTATAAATAAAATTAATCGTGCGTTTAGTGAATTGGAACAAATAAATGAACGTCCACCTTCAGCTGAAGAATTAGCAGATTTCTTGGAATGTTCTGTTGATGATGTTCGAAATTCAATGGCAAATGCTGGTCGACATGTATCAATGGATGCACCATTAATCGATGGAGACGAATCAACAAGCAGCATGTACGATGTTTTACCAAATGATTCTATTCAAGGACCAGAACATGAATTGAATAAAGAATCGTTAAGAAAAGATATTGAACGTTCTCTTTCATCTTTAACTGGAAGAGAAGGTGATGTGGTTAGATTGTATTACGGGTTAAATGGAAAACATCCATTGACTCTTGAAGAAATCGGAGATTTGTTTGATTTGACACGCGAAAGAGTTCGTCAAATTAAAGAAAAAGCAATTCGACGCTTGAAACATACGTCTCGAAGCCGGATGTTAAAAACATACCTTGGTTAAGCGGGATCTACGTCAATCGTAAGTCGAATAGGTTTAAAGTCAGGAACGCTGTAGAATTGATCCGTTAATTCAACAAGGCGTTCCTTTACTTTTTTTAGAGGGGCCTCGTTTTCAATTTTCAATATTATTTCTTGAATATATTGATTGTTTATTCGTGGAATAATCGGATATTCTGGACCAATCACTCGCTCATTAAAAATAGAACGCAACTGTTGTCCAAAATACTGTGAACCGTTTTCTACTTTTTCTCTATTTGGATGTTTCAAGGTAAAACGAATCAATTTATAGAAAGGAGGATAGTGATAATTTCTTCTTTCACTTGTCTCAAATTCAACAAAACGTTCGTAATCGTGATCAATTAATCGTTCAATTAACCAATGGTCAGGTTGATGTGTTTGTACAACAACAATTCCTCTTTTTTCTCTTCGACCTGCACGTCCAGCGACTTGACTCATCAATTGAAATGCTTTTTCAAATGCTCTAAAATCTGTTCTTTTTAAGAGCATATCCGCATCGATAATTCCAACTAATCGAACATTGTCAAAGTCAAGTCCTTTTGCAACCATCTGTGTACCAATCAAAATATCAATGTTTCTGTCTTGAAAATTCGTGATTATTTTTTGGTGACTATTTTTTGTACGTGTTGTATCTTGATCCATTCTCCCAATTCGAGCATCAGGAAAAAGTAAGGATAATTCATCTTCAATTCGCTCTGTTCCAAATCCATTCATGGAAAGTCTGTTTGATCCACATTCCGTACATGAACCCATTGGCGATGTTGAATAACCACAATAGTGACACAACAACACATTTTTCGTTTTATGATAGTTCAATGTTGTATCACAATTCACGCAGTTCGGAGTGTGCTGACAAACTTCACAAGACCAAAAAGGATTGTATCCACGTCTATTTTGAAATAAAATAACTTGTTCGTCTTGACTTAAAGCAGTTTTAATTTCAGAAATCAAAAAGGAAGAAAAACTACCATTCAATTGGTTGGAAGCTTTTTCCTTTTTCAAGTCCGCAACAAATATTTCTGGCATTTCAACTTTCGAAAATCGTTCAGTTAAATACACATGACCAAATTTCCCTTCTTTCGCTTTAAATACTGTTTCAATGGATGGTGTTGCAGATCCAAGAACAACTTTTGCTTTAAAACCTTGCGCTAAAACCATCGACATGTCGCGTGCATTGTAACGTGGAGAAGGTTCGTATTGTTTAAAACTACTTTCGTGTTCTTCGTCGACAATCACCAAACCTAAATTATTGAAAGGCAAGAAAATCGAAGAGCGAGCACCAACAACTATTTGATAATCGGTTGATTTATTTTCGTTTGAAGAATTGTTTTTGATTTTATTCCAAATTTCAATCCGTTCATTTGAATTAAATCGTGAATGATAAACGCCAACTTGTTTTCCAAAAACTGCAGCTAAACGATCAATCAATTGAGTTGTTAAGGCAATTTCAGGAACAAGGAATAAAACTTGTTTATTTTCTTTGATTGTTTTAGCAATCAAATGCATATACAAAGCTGTTTTACCGGAACCAGTAACACCGTCTAATAATACCGTTTTGTTTTCTGTATGAAAATCTATTATTTGATCTAAAGCGAGCGCTTGTTTTTCTGATAATTTTGGTAATTCAGAACTAAATTCATTGATGTAATTTAAACGAGAAATAACTAAACTTTCTTGGCGAAGAACCTGTTGTTTAATCAGACTTTTGATACTGCTTTCCGAACATCCCATTCGGATTAAATCCTTTTTATCAATTGGTTGAAATTCGTTTTGATTTGTTTGACTTAAATGTAGGAACGTTAAAATCACTTTTTCTTTTCCAGCATCTTTCGTTTTTTTACTAAGTTCTTCTAGTAAAGCGCTCAATTGATTATCATCTTTATAATTTTCTTCTAAAACTATGAAACTTGCTTTTTTTTCAGAAAATCGCTCACTTAAATCTTCTCTTGTAATAATTACTTTTAAATCAATTAAGCGTTTGATAATTGGTTGAACGGTTTTTACTCCGCAAATTTGACTGATATCACTTAAGTTCAACTCTTCTTGCACGGAAAGTGCGTCAACAATCAAAAGTTCTCGATCAGTGAGATTGGCGTTTTTTTCTTCGAAGTCTGGATGAAGAACAACCTTTGTTTCACTCGCTAATTTGAAGTATGAGGGAAGTGCTGCATTCATAACATCTCCAATTGGAGCGAGGTAATAATTTGCAACCCATTGCCAAAAAGAATATTGAGCAGGATAAATTATAGGTTCATCATCCAATACAAATTCGATGTATTTTGCTTGAAAATCTTTTGGACTTGTTTCAGAAATGGAGGTAATAATTCCAGTATAGAACTTAGATTTTCCAAATGGTACGATTACACGAACAAAACGTTGGATTTGATCATTTAATTCAAAAGGAACTCTATATGTGAAAGCTTTTGCCATAGGAATAGGCAAAACGACTTCAACAAATAAAGTAAGACGTTCACTCATTAATTAAAGTGAGAATAAATCAAGGACAATAATTGATAAATGTATTATCTAATGTATTAGAAGAACAAAATAACAAACCACCAGTTCCTGTAATTCCACCATCACAAAGTGTTTTCATTGATTGTTGGTCAATACATCTTGAACTTAAAATTCCTGTTACATTGAACTCAAATTTTTCTTGAACAACTGTCAAACGAGAGGAGAATAAACCAACTGCTTGACGACCATCAGAACACGATAAATTTGTATATGTTGGTTTTGTTTGAGACAACGAAGTCGTTGGTTGATTAACTAAGATATAACGGCTTAATTCATCCGAACCACCAGTGACAATCATTCTAAAACTTTTCAATCTTCTACGATCAATTGAAGCGTCGTTTGTACAATTTTGTTTCATTAAACTATAAAAGTTTCCGCCAGCTAATTGAAAAGATGCAACTGTTCCTAACTGAGAACCAGTTAATTCACCTACATTCCAAGTGAACACTTTATCAACTGTTGTAGAACCAAAACGCTCATCAAAAGTAATTTCTAATGTTGCGTTCATAACTGCAGCATTACCCGCGTTTGCTTTACATTGTGCAGTCGCAAATTCTTTAACTCCTCCAACTATTTGAGAGAATTTATAACTGGAGATTGGACTTGTGATTGCAATGTCTTTAACTAATCCAGTTTCAGCTGTTACAGTATATTCTCCTCCATTTAAAGTAGCAGTTAAGCGATAAATGGCTGAATTGTCTAAAGGATTTGAGGCACTTGTTTTGAAATAATACAATTTTTGACTTGGATTGTAAAATGCTCCTGGTACTTTAGTAAATAATGTTGTATCTGTTAAATTCCATGTACGAGTAACTACTCCTGAAATAAGTTCTTCAATTTTAACCTCTGCTTCTTGATAATAACTCGAATCAGCTATTTGAGCGGCTTCAATAGCATTACTGTTTCCAGAGAAAGTCTTAGTTAATTTAACATAGTGAATTGAATCAGTTTTGTCTAAAAGGCAAAATAAAACTGGAGTTTCTTTGTATTCTCCAATCATATCAATTTCTTCATTACAAGAACTTAGTGAGGCAATCGACCCAAGAATCAATGCAATAAAGGGAATAAGTAAAAATTTGTTCTTTTTCATTGTGGTTCAAAGATACATTTTTAAAACGAAATATATTGTTTGTTTACTCAATAAAACAATCAGTTTAATCATTGAATTTTATTTCACACGATTAAATCGCATCGCACGAAGCATCCAATTTGGAAGAAAAGCTCCTGGTTTTTTATTTTTTAAATTGATATACCAGCCAATCTTTTTCATAACTGGAACCTTGTGTGTTTCAACAAATTCAATCCAAGTTCCATCTGGATCTTCGATATAACTAAAACGTCCACCAGCTTCACCCATGTCAAATGTTTTACCAGAGTCAACCGTAAATGGAAAACCAGCTTTCGCGCATTCTTCTTGCAATTTATCCATTCCTTGAACATCAAAGCACAAGTGAATAAAGCCCCAATCTCCCCAAAAACGATCTTTAAAAATTGATTTCGCATCTGTTCGTTCAACAGCTTCAATTAATTCAATTTGAGTTGGCCCCAATAATTTAGCAAAAGGTCCTTTACGACTTTCAGAATGTTCTAATAAAACACGTCTTACTTTTTGATTTCCGTTTGGAATCGAATTAAATGCTGGAAAAGTATCAGTTACATCATAAACGATTTTATCGTAACCCAATACTTTTTGGTATAGTTTTAAGGAGCTTTCAATTTTACTTACTCCAATCATTGCACCAGCAACTCCTCCAGTTTTTCCAGTAAAGTTTGTTTCCATGAACCAACCTGAACCTTCAACAATATCAAAAAGATTGCCGTTTGGATCTAGGATTAAAAAATGTTTTTGTCCATTTGGTAAAAGTTGTGGTTCACATAAAATAGTCACATTATGTGCTTTCATATACGTGTAACTTGCCTGAATATCTTTAGATTTAATTCTACAAGCATACAAACCATAGTCTCCTAAGAGGATATTTTCTTTTGATTTTTCAGTTGGACGAGACGTAAATTGCCAAATCTCAAAACCGCCTCCACCTTCCATGCTTAAAGCAAGAGTAGCAGTTCTTGAATGAACAACATCACCAGTATATCGTGTCATTAATGGCGCTTCAGCTGCTTCTTCAAAAATTCGAACATCAACACCAAAAACTGATCGGTACCATTTCCAAATTTCTTGTACATCAGGAACACCAATTCCCATTTGTTGAATTCCGCAAATAATTTTTTCCATGTTCAAAGATAATTGAGATTTTTTTTAACGTACGGCTCTTTCATTAAAAATTATGAAACCATAAGTGAAATTTAATGAGATTTGATTGATTTCACTTGGGAAATAATTCAACGTTAATCGGAAAGGTCCAAAAGGGGAGTGGTAAATAGCAGAAGTACTCGCAACAATTTTCTCACCTTTAAATGGTTTTGAATAGCCAAAAGTTCCATCATCGAATTCTTGTAGTTGAAGGATTGGTTGATACAAATAGGCATCGAATCGGAAATCAATTTTTGGTTTTAACTTAAAAATTAAATTTCCTCCAAAACCAATGTGTTGCGGAGATCTAAAATTTTTCAAAAAATATGTTTGCATGTCAGGTAAAGGCTCAAATGAATTCATATTTAAAAGAGTAGCCGTATAATTTTTCAAAAGTGATTGACTATTTAAACTGAATATCCCATGTAATCCTAAGGAAAGAAATTTAGTATTAATGGGGAAAATTAATGCTTCCCCTCTTAAATTTAACCATTGATGGTTATTGTAATATTCATATTTTTCAGAAGCTTTTGAACCTGAAATACTTCTTTCCCTTCCATTAATTAGTTTAGCTGAAGCTTTTAAAAAATATCCCTCGGAAGCAAATTGTTTTCGATTCAGAGAGTTTTGTTCAATCGCCCATGTAAATGCAGTTCCACTGATTTTAGTTCTATCTGTTGTATCTAAATTGGTGAAATTATCTGTTTGATAATAAGAATCATCTGTTTCAAAATATCTAAAATCAAATGTGTTTTTGGAATTATTTAAAATGGGCATTTTTAGTTGAATACCTGCATAACTTTCATATTGAATCAAAAATGAAGGTCGAACATCCTCAAAAAAAGTAGCGAAATTTCTAAAATAATCCCAGCGTTGAAGTGTTCCATAAGCACTGAATGTTATTGGATAATAAGATGGGATATCAATATCTATTTTCCCTTTTCCACTTCCATAAAATTTCCCGAAATGCGATGAGAGTTCAACTTTACTAGCAAATTGGTTCAATCGGTGGTAGGCAATTCGCGCATAACCGGTATTAATTGCACGAGAACTGACAATTCCACCCACTCCAATTTCGAATGGTTTTCTTGGTGTAACTTTTAAAGTAAGCGTGTAACTGGAATCTGTTTTTTTATCTAAAAGCGGAAACAAATATTGAATTTCTTCAGTCGCATAAGTTCTAAAGTATCTTTTTTCTAATTTTTTTTCTGAAATCAACTCATTTTTTGTGTTTTTTAAAATTGATTTACGCGTATAACTTTCATCTTTATTAAAAGGACCTTGAGAATTTACACGCTCAATATTTAAAGGAATAATACTAGCTTTAAATTCACGCCTTCTTTTTTCGATGCTTTCTTTTGATTCAAAATTTGTAATTCGAGGAAGTAAACTGTCTATTTGTGCTATTGTTGCATTGTATCCATCTAGAATAGCTGTTTTTACTTGTGCGAAATCAAATGTCGTAACATCTGTGTTGTGTTGAATAATGTACCCATTTGGAGTTGGAAGATTGAAATTTGAAGGTACAACCATCATACTGATTAATTGACTTATCAAATCATGTTCACTTGGAGCACCAGCATTATAGGAAACATTACTTCCAATAATAAATTGCGGATAAAATGAATTGTACATGACATCTGCGGGGAAATTATTGTATAGACCACCATCAAAATAAAGTACATCATCAATTTTAATAGGGTTCACAAAAAATGGAAAAGTCATTGAAGCTCGAATGCATTGATTTAAATAACCATAATCGAAAATCTTACTTTCTTTTTTAAAGATATCACTTGCAACACAGCGAAAAGGAATGAATAAACTGTCAAAACAATGGTTTTTTGAAGCTGAAACGGCACCGAAAATTCGCATCATTTCGTAATCCATTAATTCTGGTTGAACATAATTTGTAGGTAAAACATTTCTGAAATTACTATCTAGACTGAAGGAAATATTGAGAACACTTGGGTCATCTAGTTCCTTTCTTAAAAGGAAATTATTCTTTTTTGTTAAATCCCCTTTTACCATTAATTGGAAGGTTTCACTTAAAACATATGCTTCAATTTCTGCAGGTGAATAACCACTAGCATACATTCCTCCAACCAAAGCTCCAGCTGATGTTCCTGTAATAAAATCGATTTTTATTCCTCGTTCTTCTAAGGCTTTTAATGTTCCAATATGTGCAAAACCAGATGCACCTCCACCACTTAATACAAGTCCGATAGATTGTGCCTTTGCGTTGTAATTGCAGAAGAAGATTAGTAAAACTAAAACAAGTTGTTTCATTCGAATGCAAATATAATGAAATCAGTAATAGAATTTCATCGAAAATAGCACATTAATCGGTATTTTTGCCCAATGAATATCGTACTTAAAACATTTTTCGGTTTAGAACCAGCACTTGCAGATGAATTAAAAGAATTAGGCTTTTCTGAAGTTGAATTAATGAATAGAGCAGTTAGAATTAAAGGAGAATGGAAAGATGTCTATTTTTTAAATTTACATTGTCGTTGTGCTATTTCTGTTTTAGTTGAATTAAAAACATTCACAATTTCTCAAGAAAAAGATTTATACAACGAAGCTCTTAAAATTAAATGGACTGAACTCTTTGATGTAAGAAAAACTTTTGCAATTAGAGGAGCTGTAAATTCATCGATATTTAAACATTCCCAGTTTCCTTTTTTACTAGTAAAAGATGCAATTGTTGATACTTTTAGAGATAAAACTGGAGACCGACCGGATATTAATACAAAGACACCACATATTGTTTTTGATTTATATGTACGTGAAAAAGAAGTGGTATTATCAGTAAATACAAGTGGAATTCCTTTGTTTCAAAGAGGTTATCGTCAAAGTACAGGTGAAGCGCCTTTAAATGAGGTGGTTGCAGCAGCTTTAATCCGTATGTCTGGATGGGACAGAAAATCTGCTTTCATTGATCCATTCTGTGGTTCTGGAACACTTGCAATTGAAGCAGCACTGTTAGCTTGTAATATTCCATCTGTTTTAGAAAGAAATCATTTTTCGTTCAAAAATTTAAAAAACTTTGATTCAGAATATTGGGAAAGTTTACTTGAAAAAGTGAATAAATATGTAAAAGAACTTCCAGCTCCAATTTATGCTTCAGATAGTTCCTCTGAAATGGTTTTAAAAGCGAAACGCAATGCATCAACTTTTTCTTTTGGTCGTTTAATTCAATTCACGAATGAATCCATGGAAGAAAGATCTTATCCTGAAGCACCAGCTACATTGATTACAAATCCACCTTACGGGGAACGAATGGCTGCTGATTTGGAAGAGCTTTATGGTGATTTAGGATCTGTATTCAAACATAAATTACAAGGATATTCTTGTTTTGTAATCTCCTCAAGCGATGAAGGATTCAATTCAATTGGCTTGAAACCAGATAAAAAATGGAAGTTGTTTAATGGTGATATTGAATGTTCGTTTAGAAAGTATTCAATTTATTCTGGAAGTAAAAAACAAGTTACTGTAGAATAAACTTTTTCTGTTCTATTTTATCTTCAAAGACTAAATGTAGCGTATAAACTCCTTTTGATAAATCTGATAAGTCGAAAGAAATAAGGTTTTCATTAGTGAAATCACCAAAGATTTCCTCTTTCACTAAAGTTCCATTTTGATTTGATACATAGTATTGAATCAGTGAATTTGATTTTGAATTATTTAGGGAAACACTTATTATTCCTGAAGATGGATTAGGGAAAAGTGTGTTTTCATTTTCATTTTTTCTATAAATTACAATCTCATCAAGGAATTGCTTTTTTCCATCTAAATCTGTTTGATAAAGTTGATAATAGATATAACCGCTTTCTAAAAATGGATCTTCAAAAGAATAATACGCTTTCTCTTTTGAATATGTTGATGGAATTGTGGAAATGCGTTCATAATTGATACCATCAGTTGAACGTTTGATCTCAAAGAAGTCATTATTAACTTCTCTATCAGTAATCCATTCTAAGTAATTTGTTGATTCTGAAGCAAACCCACCAAAACTAATCAAAGAAACGGGTAAAATAGTTGGGGATAAGACACAGTCATTGTCGCCATAACTTGCTGCTGCGCCACCAGTGTTTGACCAAGTTGCAAATGCACCATCAGTTCCAAAAGCACCGGGTAAAGTATAATTGTAATCAATAGTAGTTGTTGTTCCTAAAGTATTTGTTATTGATGTTCTGAAATGACGTAAATTACCCGTTGAATTTACAAAGTTTCCACCTGCTAACCAATTAGCATCATTTGAATACGTAATATAGATTGGTCCCATGGAACATAATCCTGGCCAATTCAAAGAACCAGCGCAAATTCCATTTTGAACGACTAAAATCAATGAGTTGGGAGGAACAACAGTTCCAGTTGCTTCAACAAGTAAATTAGGAGCACAACCAGCAGCCGTATTTAATGCTGTTGTTGTAGAAGCATTTGTTACTAATCCGGCATCAGTATAATTCGTTGGTGGATTGGCTACATTTCCGTATGAAATACTAACATTTGCTGAATTTACCAAAACACTTGAAGCACCTGTATTCAAAAAAATAATCTCATTATTTCCTTCTTGGCATGCTCCACTTGAATTACCACAGGAATTGATTAAACAACTTTCCATGTAAGGTACTTGCGCCACAGATAAGGTGCTTAAAATAATTGAAGAAATAAATGCAAAAAATCTAACTAGTCTCATTATCAAAACTTTTCACGAAGGTACAGTAGTAAAAAGGACCGAATGTTTTTAAATAATTAACAAATTGCAAATTTCGACCAAGAACGTTTTAGTAGTTGCTAAATATTTAGCTAAATCAATTTACCTAACCCAAAAGATACTTTCATATGTGTAAATGGATAGTTTATAAACAAAAAAAGGAGGCGATTGCCTCCTTAAAATTTACATTTTAATAATTATCTTTTATCAATTGGAACATAATCACGTGTTGTTGCTCCTGTATAAATTTGACGTGGACGACCAATTGGTTCACCACCCTCAACCATTTCTTTCCATTGAGCAATCCATCCTGGTAAACGACCTAATGCAAACATTACAGTAAACATTTCAGTTGGAATACCTAAAGCTTTGTAAATAATTCCAGAATAGAAATCAACATTTGGATATAAGTTACGTGCTTTGAAATATTCGTCTTCTAAAGCAACTTTCTCTAATTTTTTAGCGATGTCTAATAATGGGTCATTGATTTTTAATTTTTCAAGAACATCATCACATGCTTTTTTGATAATTGTTGCGCGTGGATCGAAGTTTTTGTAAACACGGTGACCAAATCCCATTAAACGGAACGAATCATCTTTATCTTTAGCTTTTAATACCCATTTGTCTACATCACCACCATCGTTGTGTATTTTCTCTAACATTTCAATTACAGCTTGATTAGCACCTCCATGAAGTGGTCCCCATAATGCAGAGATTCCTGCTGCAATTGTTGCATATAAATTTGCTTGAGAAGAACCAACGATACGAACTGTAGAAGTTGAACAGTTTTGCTCGTGGTCAGCATGTAAAATCAATAAAGTATTCAATGCTTCAACAACAACTGGATCTACATTGTAATCTTCAGTTGGCATTGCAAACATCATGTGCATAAAATTCTTACAGTAATCGTATTCATTTTTAGGATACATGAAAGGATGACGCATCGAGTTTTTGTATGACCAAGCAGCTAAAGTTGGAAGTTTAGCTAATAAGCGTAAAATTGTCAAGTTTTTCTTTTCAGCAGAACGATTTGGGTCTAAACTTTCTGGATAAAAAGTAGAAAGCGAACAAATCATTGCAGAAAGAACTCCCATTGGATGCGCTTGAGCTGGAAAAGCTTCGAAGAATTGTTTCATGTCTTCGTGAACAAGCGTATGCTTTTTAATATCTTGAGTAAAATTGTCTAATTGCGTTTGAGTAGGTAGCGCACCATAAATTAACAAATAAGCAACTTCAATAAAACTTGCTTTTGCTGCTAATTGTTCAATTGGATAACCACGGTAATGAAGAATACCTTCTTCACCATCAAGAAAAGTAATTGCTGAAGTTGTTGCTCCAGTATTTTTGTAACCTGAATCTAAAGTAATATATCCAGTTTCCTGACGCAATTTTGTAATATCAATTGCTTTTTCGTTTTCTGTTCCTTCTATTACTGGAAATTCATATACTTTCCCACCTAATTCTATTTTAGCAATTTCGCTCATTTTAAACGCTTATTTTAAAGTTTTTTTTAATTGTCGCCTAAAATTAATAAAGAATTGTTAAGAATTTCTATTTTTCTCAAAAAAAATCTGTCAATTATGATTTTTTTGCAAATTAAACCAATTACAAATTTTCCAAAGTATAATTCAGCATTTTTGTAAATAAGTGATTTCGTGTATTTCCACCATAAATTCCATGGTTCTTATCAGGATAAATGAATAAATCAAATTGTTTATTCGCTTTTACCATTGCCGTAATTAATTCCATTGTATTTTGATAATGAACATTATCATCTGCTGAACCATGAATCAATAAAAATTTGCCTTTTAATTTTGCAACATGATTAATAGGTGAGTTGTCATCATATCCAGAAGCATTTTCTTGTGGTGTTTGCATAAAGCGTTCTGTATATATGTTGTCGTAATACCTCCAACTTGTAACTGGAGCTACTGAAATTCCCATTTTGAAAACCTCTGCACCTTTTGTCATACACAAAGCTGTCATAAATCCTCCATAACTCCAACCTTGAACTCCAATTCTATTTGGATTAACATAGGGCATATGTCCAATAAATTGTGCTGCAGCGATGATATCTTCCGTTTCATACTTACCCAATTGTAAATAGGTACATTTTTTAAATTGTTCACCTCGATACATGGTTCCGCGCGGATCAACAGAAACTACGATATATCCTTTTCGAGTCAATAATTCGTGATAAATCTGAGAACTTCCTTCAAATTCGTTAGTAACGGTGTTGTATCCTGGGCCACAATAAATAGTGAAGTAAACTGGATATTGTTTTTCCGGACTAAAATCGGCTGGTTTCATTATCCATGCATTTAATAGTGTGCCATCAGCTCCAGGAACTTGTAAGAATTCTTTTTTTACGACTTTCAAATCGTCTAATCTTTTTTGAAGAGCATTATTATCTTCTAATACAGTCAATTCCTTACCAGTTCTATCACATAAAGTATAGGTTGGAACTGTGTTTGCTGTTGAACTATTACGAATGAAGTACTTAAATCCTGTTGAATAATCAGCATAATGAGTACCATCTATAGCAGATAATGCTTGTTTATTTGAACCATCTAATTTAATAGAAGATAAAACACGATTGATTGCTCCGTTTTCAGCAGAAGCAAAAAAGAGAGTAGAAGTTTTTTCATCTATACCTTGATACTCGATAATATCCCAATTTCCTGTTGTGATTTGACGTTGTGTTCCATCAAAGTTTAATTGATAAATATGGTTGTATCCATTGCTTTCTGAAGTTCGGATCAAGGATTTACCATCTGCTAAAATGTCTAAATTGTTGTCAATGTCGATATATGTTTTTGAACTTTCTTTGAAAATCACTTTCGAACACGGTTTTTTCATGTTAGAAACCAAATGATACGTCAACTCATTTTGGTGGCGGTTCATTGTAAGAACAATCACTTCGTTTGTAACGGGTGACCATTCAAAACGAGGTAAATATTCAAATTCTCCCAAAGAAACAGTTTTAACTTTCCCGGATTTAACATCTGTTAGGTGAAAAGTTACTTTTGAATTATCTTCTCCAGCTTTTGGATATTTAAATTTATATTGATTAGGGTAAAGTTCACCATACATTGCCATTTGAAATTCTTTCACTTTTGATTCATCGAAGCGCATGAAAGCAATAAATTTAGAATCTGGCGACCAAGAAAATCCTTGAGTGATTGCAAATTCTTCCTCGTAAACCCAGTCAGTTGTTCCATTAATGATTTGATTGCGTTTACCATCTTTTGTGATTTGAGTCGTTTTATCAGAGGCTAAATCATAAACATACAAGTCATTCTTTTTGACGTAAGCAATTTTCTTTTCGTCAGGTGAGAATGTAGCTAATGTTTGAGGAGCGTTTCCTTTATCCAATTTTACGCATTTTTTAGAGGAAATCGTGTAGATGTAATATATAGTAGAAAAACTATGTCTATAAATTGCTTCCGTTTTACTTGTTAAAGTCAAGTAATTACCAGAACTGGATAAGATTGCATCTTCAAATTCTAATGGTTTACCTTCGAATTGAATGGTTGATAAGTCAACTAAAACTGTTCCAGCACCTTTAAAATCAGTGAAACTATATTTTTTTAATAATGTTTTACCATTTTCATTTACGATTTTAGTGAAATGTTCGCCATCAGGTAATGAAGTAAAACCAGCGACACCTTTTGCGTAAAAATCACCAGTTTTTGTGATGCGTTCAACAGTTAAGTCTTGAGCAAAAGTTGACGTGAAAAAGAATAAAAAGAGTATTAAAAAGAATTTCATGATTTGATATATTTCTACAAATTTAAAAAAAATCGAATAGAGCGAGAAATATTAAATCGAAAAACTGAAAATGAAGTTGTTAAAATGAATGATTTATCAAGATTTTTTTCAAAGTCATTTTTTTAACATTGTTTTCGAATTATTTGTTGATAAAAAAAAAACATTCTACTAAATCGATAAATTAAAGGAATTTCCTATCAAATAAGGGTTTCAGCGCGAAAAAGTTATTAAAAAATTAACATTAACATAATAAAAAACTGATTCAATTAGCTTAATTTTGCCCTGTTCGTAAAGTATAAAAGAACAAATATTTATTATCATTTTTATATGAAAAAATTATTACTTGTATTTGGTTTGATTTCTTCTGCAGCATTTGCACAAGACTGTTCTAAAATTTTTATTTCGGAATACGTAGAAGGATGGAGTAACAACAAATCGTTAGAGATTTACAATCCTACTAACACAACTATCAATTTATCTGAGTATTTCGTTACTCGTTATTCGAATGGTTCATCAACTGCTACAGTTAAAAATTCAATTCAATTATCTGGAACGATTGCTCCATATGATGTGATTGTTGCAACTTTAGATAAACGAGTTGATACTGCTACTGGTCAAGAAGCACCAATTTGGGATTCTTTGGAAGCTAGATCTAACATTTTTTTAAGTCCAGATTACGATATTTCTGATGCTTTTTATTGGAATGGTAATGATGCTGTTTTATTAGCGAAAGGAAACTTAACTGGGTTACCTCCAACAACTTTGATTTCTGCTGCAAACGTTCCAAGTTTTGCAATTATTGATGTGTTTGGTAAAATTGGTGAAAATCCAGCTGATGCAACAGGTTCTTCAGCAGGAAATCAAGGCGCTTGGTCAACTCAATTCCCTTACAGTTCTGGATTAGGTGAGTTAATTACACAAGATCATTCAATGATTCGTAAATCTACAGTTTTGAAAGGTGTTACTGTTAACCCTTCATTTTTCAATGGTTTAGCAGAATACGATACAATTCCAGCTGTAACATATTTAACTGATTCAAATGGTGATACTTTAGTAGGTGGATCTGGAAATCCAATTCAATTCGGAAACTGGTTTACATTAGGATCACACAATTGTAACTGTACACCTTTATCTGTTGATGAAGTGAAACAAGTTGAAATGTCAATTTACCCAAATCCAACAAATGATGGTATTATTTACGTTAAAAATGCATCTGAAGTAAAATCAGTTTCAATTTATAACTCATTGGGTCAATTAGTTCAGTCATTCAATACAAATGCAGCTGCAAACTTGACTTTAAAGTTGGGTGAAAATAGAGGTGTATATATTGTACGATTCAACCAAAATGATGGTAATTCAATCACTAAACGCGTTGTCGTTAAGTAATTTTTAAAATAAAATATATAAGGTTCATTGGTTTCAATGAACCTTTTTTTTGAATTTATGAAAACAATTTTCTCTCTTATCCTTATTTTTATTGCATCAAATACATTTGCTCAATCGGCAACTATTACTGGTGTTGTAAAAGATAAATTATCTAAAGAATCAATACCAGGTGCAACCGTTTCAATTGCAAACAAGAAAGTTGTTACTGATATTGATGGTAATTATTCGATCTCTGATGTTCCTTATGGTACATACAAAATTCAATTTGCTGCTGTTGAAATGGACACAGTTGAGTTTACAATAAAAGTGAATTCGGCGACAATCATTCAAAACATGGAACTTGGTGGAGGTACTGAATTTGAAGAAATCAAAGTAATTGCAAATATCAATACTGATAGAATAACTCCAATTCCTTTAACTCGAATTACAGCTGAAAAAATTGCTGAAGAATTAGGTTCAAGAGATTTACCAATGATTTTAAATGCTACTCCAGGTGTATATGCTACGCAAACAGGAGGTGGTGATGGAGATGCACGAATCAGTGTTCGTGGTTTTGATCAAAGAAACATCGGTGTTATGATTGATGGAGTTCCAGTAAATGACATGGAAAATGGTGCCGTTTATTGGTCAAATTGGTTTGGTCTAGATGCGATTACCAATCAAATTCAAGTACAAAGAGGTTTAGGTGCTACAAAACTTTCAATGCCTTCTGTTGGTGGATCAATGAATATTGTAACAAATGGTATTGGAAACAGAAAAGGTGGAACAATCAAACAAGAGTTTGTAACAGGAAATTTCATCCGTACTTCAGTTACATACAATACGGGTTTAATGAAAAATGGATTTGGTGTAACAGGTTCATTGTCCTATAAACAAGGTGACGGTTGGGTAGACGGAACGCCAACTCAAGGTAAGTTCTATTACGTGAAAGTTCAAAAGAAAACTAAAAAACATTTAATTTCTTTTTCTGCTTTTGGAGCTCCTCAAAATCATGGCCAACGATCTTTTTATCAGCCAGTTCAATATTGGGATACAACCTATGCGAAAGAATTGGGTGCAACTATTACAAACACAGGTTTATTAAACAAAGGAATTCGTTACAACCAACATTGGGGGTATATTAATAGAGGTGGAAGTCGTGAGATTTTAAATGAAAGAGAAAATTTCTATCACAAACCTCAATTGACTTTAAAAGATTTCTGGACGGTAAATAAAAAATTATCGATTTCGAATATCGCATACATGTCGATTGGTCGAGGTGGAGGTACTAGAGCTTCAAACACAGGAGCACTTTTATATGATTCATTAGGTAGAATTGATTGGGACAATATTGTATTGAATAATCAAGTGGATCAGTTATTTGGTGGTCCAGCTATTGACCCAGCTTATTCGATGACTGAATTAAAGTCAACACAAGTTTTAGTTGCAAGTTATAACAACCATTTTTGGGTGGGATATTTACCTCAATTTTCATACGAAGCTACTAAAGAATTAAAAATTGCAGGTGGTTTAGATTACCGTTTTTACAAAGGTGAGCACTACCAACAAATACATGATATTTTAGGTGGTGATTATTACATCAATACTGCCAACAAAAACAATGCAAGTCCTATGCAACGTTTAGGTGATAAAATTGCTTTAAATACATTTAATAACCATAGAGATGGTTTAGTTCAATGGGGAGGAGTTTTTGGTTCGGTTGAATATGCTACTTCACGTTGGACTGGTTTCTTGAACTTGTCTGGGGTTATCAATGCTTACAAAGGAGTCGATTATTTCGAGAAAAAACAATTAGTTCTTAGTGATACAACTTTAAGAATTGGAGCGAATGATACAATTGTTTACAATGGTGAAACATATACAGCTGGATCCCAAGGATTAGAATATTATCAAACAGATTGGAAAACGATTCCTGGTGGAACAATTAAATTAGGAGGAAGTTATATTTTAACTGAAAATTCAAATGTTTACGTGAATTTAGGATACTTATCTAGAACTCCTTTGTTTAATAATGTCGTTGATAATAATACCAATTCATTTTTTGAAGCAATTGAAAACGAAGTAATTCAAGCAGTAGAATTAGGATATTCATTTTCAGGTAAAAAGTTTGGGATGAATATCAATGGATATTATACAAATTGGATCAATAAACCTTTTCCTTTTGGTATTTCTGTACCAGATCCAGCTGATCCAACGAATACGATTCAAGTGAACATCAATGGTATGGATGCAATTCATATGGGTGCGGAAATAGATATGGCATATGAATTTTCGAAAAAACTTTCGGCTGAGTTTATGTTCTCACTAGGAAATTGGACTTGGAATTCTGCGGATACATTCCGTTTAGAAGAATTCAATTTGAATTATGGATTTGATGCGAAAGGTGTTCATGTAGGTGATGCTGCTCAAACGATGTTGAATGCATCAGTTCGTTATGCCCCTTTCAAAAATTTCTACGTAAAAGCACAATACCAGTGGTTTGATCGTTACTATGCGAATTTCAGTCCATTTGCTTTACAAGGTGCAAATGCTGGACGTGAAGCTTGGCAAATTCCATCTTATGGTTTAATGAATGCATTTATTGGATATTCTAGAAAGTTTGAACCTTTTGGAATCTTTTTCAATGCATCCGTTACAAATATTTTAGGCACAGAATATATTTCTGATGCAAATGATAATGCTACAACTGGACCAGATACTTTCGATGCAAATTCTGCAAATGTAATGTTTGGAATGGGTAGAAGATTCAACTTAACAGTTGGAATTAATTTTTAAAAACAACAAAATGAATAAAAAACTATTAATTGGATTCGTTTCGCTTCTTTCTTTTGGATTGAATGCACAAACGGATATTGCAAATGCAAGAACTTTTGCAATTGGACAAACCGTAACAATCAAAGGAGTTGTTACAAATGGATCAGAATTAGGTAATATTCGATACATTCAAGACGGAACAGCTGCTTTACCTGCATTTGGAAGTCTTTTAAGTGGTGTTCAAAGAGGTGACTCTATTTCTGCTACAGGAGTATTATTTGATTTTAATGGATTGTTAGAGTTATCTCCAACAAATTCATTTATTGATTTAGGGAATGGGACTTTGCCAACGGCACAAATTATTCCAATTCCTAATGCTGGTGAACCGTTAGAAGCTCAATTGTTGCAATTTGACAATGTTACATTTACAACAACAGGTACATTCGCTGGAAATACAAATTATAATGTTACTGATGGTGTAAATACATTACAGATTCGTGTTTCAAATGGTACAAATTTAGTTGGTCAAGCAATTCCAACTGGTCCTGTTTCTGTTAGAGGATTGTTAAGTCAATTCAACGCAACGTATCAATTGTTACCTCGTGATTTACTAGATATTTTTGCATATGTTGCTCCGGCTAGAGAGATCAATGTGAAAGTTGGTACTTCAACAATTTTAACAGGTAACCAATATGTTATTGGAACAACTGCAGCAACAACATTCACTATTGAAAATTTAGGGGTAGGAAATTTAACAGTTTCAGGTTCTGCTTTTTCTGGTACAAATGCAAGTGAATTTACAACACCTTTTACTTCTCAAGTTATTTCTGGTGGTTCAACAGCTAACTTAGTTGTAAACTTTGCTCCAACTGGAAATGGTTCTCGTTTCGCAACATTAACAATATCTTCTGATGATACGGATGAAGCTTCATATATTATCGATTTATATGGTATTGGTTTAAATGGTTTAGCTACTGAACCTACAACTAATGCTTCTAACTTACAGTTTTCAAATATTGAAGCATATATGTTTAATGGAACTTATACGGCTTCTCCAACTGCTGAAAAATATATCGTTTTATGGTCAAATAATGGTACAATCACTGGAACACCAGTTGATGGAACAAACTATTTAAGAGGTGATGTTATTGGAAATGCTAAAGTTGCATATATCGGTGCTGGAACATCTTTTGCTCCACGTCATGTTATTGCAAATCAAGCTTATGATGTGAAAGTATTTGCTTACAATGGTCCTGCAGGATTTGAAAACTATATTACAACAGCTGCTCCAACTGGAACTGTAAATACAACAGGAAATGCTTCAGGAACTTATTATTCAGGTATTGATAAAACAAATTCAACATTTGTTGCAGATTTATCTACTTTAATTAATCCTCATACTGTAATTTCTTATGGAAATTACAAACCAACGGTAATGGCTCAATTTGAAGTAAGAGATACAACAGGTGGACAATCATTTGTAGTTTGTTCATACACAGGTGAGAAAAAAGTATTCAACGATCCTTTTGATTGGACTCCTTTGAACTTTTCTAGAGAGCATACATACAGTCACTCTTGGATGCCAACTTTCCCAGCTGATGGAACATCACCAAAACCTGAATATTCAGATCAACATAATTTATATCCTGTAAATCAAACTCAAGCAAATGCAATTCGTTCTAATTTACCAATGAATGAAGTTACTGGAACAGTAGTTTATACTTATTTAGATGGTGTTTGTGGTTACAATGGTGCACAACTATGTTATGAACCAAGAGCTGCAAATAAAGGAAATGCTGCTAGAGCGATGATGTATATGGCAACTTGTTATAATACTGTTGCTGGAAATAACTGGGGATTAGGAGTAAACCAACCTCAAGATATTTTGAAAACATGGCACGATTTAGATCCTGTAGATAATTACGAAATTGCACGAAATGAATACATTTTCTCGCAACAAAACAATAGAAATCCATTTGTAGATAGTGCTTCGTTTGCGTGTTACGTTGATTTTAAAAATATGACTTACATTGCAACAGGATGTAACTTAGGAG
>JBKDZA010000131.1:0-2083 GCA_046308455.1 Fluviicola sp. | reverse complement strand
GAATTGAGATTGTTCGCTTAAGTGGAAGTGATGTAATTCGACATCCTTTGGTGAAACGAATCATTGATGCGTTTGATAAAGCTGAAGAATTGGAAAAAGCGACTAAATTTGCAAAAGAAAACGAGCAAAACGACAAAAACGATACGAACGAGTCGAATTCAGGATTTAAAAATAGATATTCAAGAAGAAATGAGCGAAACGATTAACAACACGAACTTTAAATTTCCAGGACTAAAAAATGTGTACCGAGGAAAAGTAAGAGAAGTTTATACTTTGGACAATGATGTAATGGTGATGGTTGCAACAGACCGTATTTCCGCATTTGATCATATTTTACCAAAAGGAATTCCCTACAAAGGACAAGTGTTGAATCAAGTAGCAACATATTTCTTGAATGCAACAAAAGACATCGTTCCAAATTGGTTAATTGGAGCTCCAGATCCTTCTGTTGCAGTTGGATTTGCTTGTGAACCAGTTCGAGTTGAAATGGTTATTCGCGGTTATTTGGCTGGACATTCAGCGCGTGAATATGCTTTAGGTAAAAGAGTGCTTTGTGGTGTTGCTTTACCTGATGGAATGAAAGAAAATGATCGTTTTCCTGAACCAATTATCACTCCAGCATCGAAAGCAGAAGAAGGACACGACGAAGATATTTCTCGTGAGGATATTTTGAAAAACGAAATTGTTCCAGAAGACATTTATGTGAAAATGGAAGAATATACACGTGCTTTATTCAAACGTGGAACGGAAATGGCTGCTGAACGCGGTTTAATTTTGGTGGATACGAAATATGAGTTCGGTGTTAGAAATGGGGAGGTGATTTTGATTGATGAAATTCATACACCAGATTCTTCACGTTATTTTTATACGGATGGTTACCAAGATCGTCAAGATAAAGGTGAAGCACAAAAACAATTATCGAAAGAATTTGTACGTCAATGGTTAATTGAACAAGGTTTTCAAGGAAAAGATGGCGATGTAATGCCCGAAATGCCAGATGATTTCGTTGATTTAGTTACAAACCGTTATATTGAACTTTACGAAAAAATAACAGGTCAGACTTTCGAGAAAAGTGAAACATCTTCAATTTCAAGACGAATTGAAATGAATGTGATGAGTTTTTTAGAAGAAAAGAAGTTGATTTAAATGATTCTAGGAAATCTCAAGATACCATCTATTAATTCGATAACTAGCAGATCTTCTTCAATTAGAGCTGCATTTGTAAAAGCTGTAATACCAACAATTTTTCCAAATAATATTGAAGTTAGAGAAAAGTTGTTAAATGAATTATACGATTTGTTGCCACATACACATCGTGGTAGTAAATGTGCATATTGTACTTCAAAAGCAACAGAATGGGATCACTTCAGATCAGTAATTAAGAAATCTAAACCAAGTGGTTATTCAACAGATATTTACAATCTTGTGCCTTCCTGTGGAAAATGTAATCAATCAAAAGGAAGTAAGGAATGGAATGTTTGGATTAAAAGTGAAGCGGCATTGAGTCCAAAGACACTAAAAACTCCATATCTTGAAGAAGAAATTATTCCTAATTTGATAAAATTTGAGGAATGGTCAAACAGTAAAACGTATAAATTAACAGAAGTAGAAATCGCTGAGTTAGAAGTTTATATGAGTGAATGTGAAGAATTAATTAAATCACTCTATAAATACCAAGAAAAAGCAAAAGCATTTCAAATAAAATTTCAAGAATCTGCAAATTCTAAGTTTTAGAATATTATTTTGATAATAATCCTTCAATTTTTTGTTTGAAAGCAATTATTTCATCACTGTCACACATAAATTCGATTTTAAAAAAGTCGGTTAATTCCGTGTCTGAATCGTAGAAATTATCCATTTCATTTCCTTTGTAAACGGCAATTGCAAGCGTGTATTTGTCTTGAACATTCGCAGATGTGAAGTAGATGTCACGTTCAAAATGTGTGACTTCAATTTCTGTTAAATGCTTATTTTCAATACTTTCATTTAAAAAACGAATTATTTCTTTACTTTCTTCTTCATCGAATTGGAGTGGAGGAACAGCGGTTTTTTCAAGGGATGAATTCGAATAAATGATTTCATC
>JBKDZA010000130.1:0-4119 GCA_046308455.1 Fluviicola sp. | reverse complement strand
CTGATTAGTACTCACATATTTTGGACGAGATGCACGGTTTTTTGATGCTTTTTTCATTTTTCCTTGCACTTGATCCTGCAAAATTAACTGTTAACTCAATAAAATCAAAGAGTTATACTTTTTCAGCAGACCCTAAATAATGAACGTTTATTTGCATGGCACAATTCTCTTTTTCCAACAGGAAGAAGCGGACTTTATAAAATTGATATTGCAAATTGGAGAACGGATTCAACAGGGCCTATGCAAGTTGTTTCTGGGGCTTTGGGACGAGAAAAAGTTCATTTTCAAGCACCAAAATCAGAGTTCGTTCAACTTGAAATGAATCGTTTTTTCGACTATTTTAATGCGGAAAGTGAGGTTGATTTATTACTCAAAGCTGCTGTTGTACATTTATGGTTTTTAACAATTCACCCATTTGAAGATGGAAATGGAAGAATTGCAAGAGCATTAACAGATATGATTTTAACACAATCGGATTCTATTGAAGCAAGATTTTACAGCATGTCGGCTCAAATTCGAATTGAACGAAAAGAATATTATGAAATTCTTGAGAAAACCCAAAAAGGAGATTTAGATATTACAAACTGGATTCAATGGTTTTTAAATTGTCTAATAAATGCGCTAAAATCAACGGATGTAATTTTAAACAGAGTTCTTCGAAAAGCTAATTTTTGGCAAAAACACAATGAAACAATCTTAAACGAACGACAAATCAAACTGATAAATAAATTATTAGATGGTTTTGATGGAAAGTTAACTTCGTCTAAATGGGCGAAAATAGCTAAATGCTCTAAAGATTCTGCTGTTAGAGATATTAATGATTTGATTGATAAACAAATACTCCAAAAAGAACTAGCTGGTGGTCGAAGTACAAATTATGAATTGAAATAAAAATTCCCACAACTATTGCTAAAACTAAAAAAATGTTTACTTTTACAACTGAAAATTTTACAACACGTTTGATATGAGCATTTTTGGTATCGTTTTGTTTTTGTTAATCGGAGGAATGGCCTTCTGGATGTTATTATTCTTACTAGGTTTTGTTGTTCCTTTCTGGATTTCATTGGGAGTTGCTGAAAAAATGCGCCCGAAAAGAGTATTTGAAAAAGAAGAATCGGTGGAAGAAAACCACTAATTCTAATACAATATTGTGATAAACGGGAATTCAATTTGAGTTCCCGTTTTTTATTTTTGTAGTATGAAAAAACTACTACTTTTTATATTTATTGTTCTGCATTCTAAGTCATTCGCACAAAACCTTCATTGTGGAACCGATGAAATGCACCAAACGCTTTTTCAAGAACACCCTGAATATAACCAAGGAATTCAAAGAGCTTATGAAAGTTTAACTGCTTTTACACAAGAATTTGCTCAACATCCCCCAAAGTCAAATGCAACATACATTATTCCAGTTGTGTTTCATATCATTCATCAAAATGGAATGGAAAACATTTCCGATTTACAAATTCAAGATGCTGTAAAACAAGTAAATCTTCAGTTCAGAAAATTGAATGGAGATACAACTGACATCTTACCTGTTTTTCAAAGTCTTGCAGCTGATGGACAAATTGAAATTCGCCTCGCACAAAAAGACCCAAATGGAAATTGTACAAGTGGAATTACACGAACAGTTTCGTCACTTACAACCATTGGAGATCACCAAGTGAAATCCTTAATTCAATGGCCTCCAGATAAGTACTTGAATGTGTATGTCTGCGTTGCAGCAGCTGGTTTGGCGGGACATGCCTTACTTCCAGCAGCAGCTGATACCATTCCACAATGGGACGGAATCGTCATGCAACATTCCTACATTGGAACAATTGGAACATCCGATTATTTTAGAAGAACTGTTTTAACACATGAAATCGGACATTACCTCAATCTTCAACACATTTGGGGAGGAAACAATGTTCCGAATTATTACTATTTACCTGTTGGACAAGCTGGAAATTGTGCCTTTGATGATGAGGTGGCTGATACTCCAAATAGTATCGGTTGGTCATCGTGTAATTTGAGTGCAAACTCCTGCGGTCAACTCGAAAACGTACAAAATTACATGGATTACGCTTATTGTGCGCGAATGTTTACGCAAGGACAAGTAACTCGGATGCACGCTTGTTTAAATGACACAATTGCAAATCGATCAAATCTTTGGCAACCAGCAAACTTAATTGCAACTGGTACGGACGGTTCGAACACACTTTGCGCAGCGAAATGGGAAAGCGATCGACGTATTGTTTGTGTGGGTGATTCCATTCATTTTACGGATGTTTCTTATCATGGAACACATTCTCGTACATGGACTTTTACTGGTGGAACAGCAAGTAGTTTGACAGATTCATCGACAGCAGTTGTTTATTCGAGTCCTGGATTTTATTCCATTGGATTATCAATCAGTGATGGGAGTTCAACACTTTCAGCAACAGCAACAGATTATATTTATGTAATTCCTCAGAATGCAAGTACAATGAATTTGAATGAAGGTTTTGAAAATGGAGTTGCAGGACAATTTTGGCAACAGAATTACACTAATAACGGAACTTGGGTTTCAACTTCAGTTGGTTCGGAAAGTTTGAAATCATTTTACGCACCACATTTCAGTGCATCAGAAACTAAAAATTACGAATTGATTTCACTTCCTATCAACGTGGATGCTTTGAGTTCTTTGGCAATTGCTTACGATTGGGCATACAGAAAATCTACAAGTGGTGATGGAGAAACATTTAATGTGTACGTTTCAAATGATTGCGGGAACTTTTGGCAATTGCGTAAAACGTATGGCCCAAGTCAAATTGCAAGCGTATCTTTAATTGACAGTTCAGAATTCGTTCCTCAATCTGATGTAGAATGGAAACACGACACGATTTTCGTAAACAGTGCTGCGACATTGAATACACATTTAATGGTGAAATTTGAGTTTGTTGGATGGGATGGAAATAACTTCTTTTTAGATAATATTCGCGCTGGAGATGTGAATAGTTTATTTGTAAATGAAATTGAAAAAAATGGCTTCGCTGTTTATCCAAATCCAGTGAATGATAAATTAGTTGTATTATGTGATGAAGCTATTCAAGAAATTAGTGTTTTTGATAATTTGGGTAGAAAAATTCCTTTTCAAATGAAACAAGAATCTGGAGTGTGCTCTGTATTTTTTGATCAACTTTCAAATGGATATTGTACAATTAAAATTTCGACTGCTTCCCAAGTTTTCACTAAACGTATTTTAGTGCGTCAAAACTAAACTTAATGCTTAGGTAGGGTAAACCCTATGTTCGTTTTAGTTTATAATCGTGAACTTTGCATTGCGCAAAAGCGCTAATTAATTTTTGAACACTTAATAAGAAAAATCATGAGAAAATCGATACTTTCACTTTCAGCTTTACTGATTAGTTTGACTGGTATTTCACAAGTTCCGAATCATCATTGGACAAACGCAGCTAATGGAGGTTCTTCAGCTATTGGTTATTGTATTACAACAGATGAATTTGGGAATGTATATGCAGCAGGAGTTTTTGGGTCTACAACCGATTTTGATCCATCAGCGGGAGTTTCCAATTTAACTTCAAATGGGGCATTAGATGTCTATTTAGTAAAGACAAATCCGCAAGGAGAATTTATGTGGGCGAAAAATTTTGGCGGTTCAAACGATGATATTCCTTCTGAAATTGTAATCAGCCAAACAGGAAATGTTTATTTGACAGGAATTTTTGCTGGTTCAGCAGATTTTAAT
Source organism: Fluviicola sp. (assembly GCA_046308455.1). GTDB lineage: Bacteria > Bacteroidota > Bacteroidia > Flavobacteriales_D > Crocinitomicaceae > Fluviicola. The sequence goes on along the minus strand of JBKDZA010000130.1, from coordinate 389 downwards.
CCAGATGCAGGTGTTTCAAATTTGACCTCAGTTGGTTTAAGTGATGTTTTTGTTGTAAAAGTGAATTCAGACGGACAATTTACGTGGGCGAAAAGCGTTGGAAGCACAAATAACGATGAAGGAAATGGAATTGACATCGATGATTTTAACGAAAGTGTGTTTGTAATTGGAAGTTTTTCAGGGACAATAGATTTAGATCCAGGAATTGGAACTCAAAATGTAACTACAGTTGGAAGTACGGATGTGTTTATGTTAAAATTAAATGCTTCTGGAGATTATGTCGCTTCAAGAACAGTTGGAAGTATCAGTGCGGATCGTGGAGAAGACATTGTAATTAATGAATCATCGGGTGATCAATACATGACTGGCTTTTTGGGAGGTACAGCTGA
>JBKDZA010000129.1:0-10320 GCA_046308455.1 Fluviicola sp. | reverse complement strand
AAATAGTCGCGTTTTAGGAATTGATTGTTCGTTTTCTGGAAAAGCTGATTTTTCTAAATCAAGTAAACTAATTTTCATGCTTGGTTACAACTACATCCTTCCTAAAACCTTAAATCCGGATTACATTTATTCAACTGATGAGTTAGGTCGTGAATTTAGTTATACTAAAACTTCTCTTAATCCCGATTCCAAAATATTGAAATACCGTTTCATCCATCAAGTAAAAATGGATATCGAATGGTCGTATAAATCTTTTCAACTTGGTCTGAGTATGAAATATTTTAGCAAAATCGAAAACATGGACTTAATAGTGAAAGATTTTGAGGAAACAACTCAAGATTTACCTTTTATCCAAGATGTTGAATACATGGATTTTTACGATTCACATCGCTTTGGAAATACAATTTTCGATATGCGCTTTGCCTATAAAATCTCTGACAAACATAAAATCGCATTGATTGGAGCCAATATTTTGAATCGTACGTATTCATTACGACCATTGAAAATCGAATCACCAAGAACAATCATGTTACAATATGTAATGGATTTAAGTGAAAAATAATTGAAATAAATTCTTAATAACTTAACGATTTTTATCGCTTATTAGTTAAAATTGTTTGTATTTTCGTTCTATGAACATTCTAATAACTGGAGCTGCTGGATTTATCGGTTCACATGTTGCCCGATTATTCGCAAACAAATACCCAAACTACACGATTGTTAGCTTTGATGCATTGACATATGCTGGAAATTTATCAAATCTAAATGATGTTTTAGAATTGAAAAATCACCATTTTGTTAAAGGAGACATTTGCAATGAACAAGAAGTCCTCGAAACTTTAAAACGATTTTCAATCACGGACATTATTCATTTAGCTGCAGAATCACACGTTGATCGTTCAATTGAAGGTCCGATGGAATTTGTAAAAACGAATGTTTTCGGTACTGTAAATTTGATGAACCAAGCACGTGAACACTGGGGGAATTCTGAAAACCATACTTTTTATCATGTTTCAACAGATGAAGTTTATGGCTCGTTGGGAAATGAAGGTTTTTTCTTAGAATCCACAGCTTATGATCCTAGAAGTCCATATTCAGCTTCAAAAGCAGCATCTGATCATTTTGTTTCAGCATATTTTCACACATACAACTTCCCAATAAAACGATCGAATTGTTCCAATAATTATGGAAGTCATCATCATCCAGAAAAATTGATTCCCTTAATTATTTCAAACATTTTAGAACAAAAACCACTTCCAATTTATGGAGATGGAACGAATGTTAGAGATTGGTTGTGGGTGGAAGATCACGCCCAAGCAATTGATGTTATTTTTCATAAAGGTGAAATCGGTTGCAACTACAATATTGGTGGGTGGAACGAATGGAGAAACATTGATCTGGTCAAAAAAATCTGTGAAATTATGGACCAAGAACTTGGACAAGCTAATGGTACGAGTGAACAATTGATCACATTTGTAAAAGATAGAGCTGGCCACGATCAACGCTACGCAATTGATGCTACAAAATTGTTTCAAGAACTCGGATGGAAACCAAGTATTACCTTTGAAAAAGGCCTTGAAAAAACTATTCGCTGGTATTTAGAAAATAAAAATTGGGTGAAAGAAGTTACTGAAGGAACGTATCAATCCTATTACGAAAAAATGTATTCTAACAGATGATTTTGTTTCTAAAAAACTTATTCAAATCTGAAAAAAAAGCTCAACTTCCACTTGTTGACATCCATTCTCATCTACTTCCTGGAATCGATGACGGAGCTCAAACACTAGAAAAAAGTATTGAAATGATTCGTGGATTTGTTAGTTTAGGATACAAAAAGTTAATCACTACCCCACATATCAAACAAGGATATTATGACAATACCAAAGAAATTATTCTTGAAAAACACGCTGAATTAGTTTCTGAAATTCAAAAAGAAGGAATTCCAATTCAATTAGAATGTTCTGCTGAATATTTTTATGACGACCATTTCTTACACCTCATCAACACCAACCAGTTATTACCTTTTAACGGAAATCACATCTTATTTGAATGTTCTTTTAACAATCCTCCTTTTCAATTAGAAGAATTGATATTTACATTAAAAAGAAAAGGTTATCAACCTATTTTAGCCCATTTTGAGCGTTACAGATATTATCACGGAAGTGTTGAAATTGCAGAAAACCTAAGAAATAGAGGGTGTTTGATTCAAGTAAATTGGAATTCATTCTCAAATCATTACGGTCCAGATGTGAAAAAGCAAGCACATCTTTTACAAAAAAAAGGTTTAATTGATATATTAGGAAGTGATTGTCACAGAATCGAACACATTGAATTATTCAAGAAAATACTAAAAGATAAATCTTTAGTAAAAACCTTAGAATCTGATTTGAAGAACAATTCTTTTCAGTAAAACTTGCGAAAAATTGCTTCTTAAGATTATTTTTGCAGGATGGAAGAGCGTTTAGATAAAATTTTGGTAGATCGTGGTTTAGTTACATCTCGAACAAGAGCTGAGGAATTAATCAAAAATGGCGATGTACTCGTTAATGGTCAAACGCTTGACAAACCCGGAAAAAAAATAGCTTTAACCGCAAAAATCATTCTTTTAAACGAAGAGCTTGCATGGGTTTCTCGAGGAGCTCTGAAATTATTAAAAGCATTAGAAACTTTCTCAATTGATGTTACAAATAAAGTTGGCCTTGATATCGGAGCATCAACAGGAGGATTTACACAAGTTTTATTAGAAAAAGGAGCATCTAAAGTGTTTTGTGTTGACGTTGGACACGGACAATTACATGAAATCATTCGTACAAATCCCAAGATTGTAAATATTGAGAAAACACATATCCGCGAATTATCTAAAGATAAAGTAAACGAATTAGTGGACATTGCGGTAATTGACGTTTCATTTATTTCATTGGAAAAAGTGTTACCGTTTTTAGTGCCATTTTTAAAACCATCTGCACAAATAGTTGCTTTGATCAAACCACAATTCGAATTAGAAAGAAAAGCATTAAATAAACATGGAGTTGTTCGTAGTTCTTCGTTTTATCCAGGTGTTTTGAAAAATATTCAATCAGTTTGTGCAGCATGTAATTTTGAGACAATTGACATTATCGATTCGCCAATTGTTGGTGGTGATGGAAATAAAGAATTCTTACTTTACGCTGTAAAAAAAGCTGAATAAAAAAAGAAGAGCTTTCACTCTTCTTTTACGGTAACAGTTCTACCCTATATCCGTAAGTTTAGTAGTTTTTTGGAGAGAACAACTTACGTACTATCTTAAAAAGCGTATTTCAATTGGAAATTGACCGCTTCAATACTTTCAAATTCAGCGTTTTTACTAACCAATTTTGGAATAAATTGATAATTTGTAGCCACTGAAATATTATCTTTATTTTTAAATGTTTTTAATTTCACTTCAAATCCTCCGTTAAATCCAAATTTGATTTGCGGTACATCGTATACATTACTAATTGTTTCACCTTGACTTTCGTAACCGCTTACAATTCTATTCGCATTTACACCAACATTAAAACGGATACGATTGAATGAATAACCAAATTGAATTTTAGCTTGAGCTACATTTAACTTTTGATTTGCCGTCAAATATCTTCCATTAATGTATCGTCCTTTTTCAGATGTGAATTGAGAAAAGCCCAAACTTTGTGTCATGAAAAATCTATTCTTATTAAATGAATGTCCTATTTCACCAATTGCTCCTAAACGTGGAACTGTACTCGTTAAAGGTCCATTTTTCACTTCTCTTAATAAGGCAAACTGAGATCCCGCACTTACATACCAACTTGGATCTTTTGCTCTATTGAACTCATAAGCAGGAATATCCTCAGCAGAATGATTCAATGCCAAGCCAAATAATGGATCAATTGAAAATTCATCATTCGTTCTGTTTGTATTTTCTTCTTGATCTGATTTTTCAGCGTTATTAGTATTCGAGTTACTTTGAACTTGTGCAATTACACTACCATCAATCTTATTATTGTCAACTCGGTTTGCATTATTTTCGTTTTCAGTAGAATTGTTTACTACTAAATTAAAATTTTGAATAGTTGAATTGATTGTATTCACTTGATTCGTAGAAGCATTATTTGAAGTGTTTACTTCCTCTACATTGTTAACTTGAATAACACGATTTTCAAATGAACTATTTGTTACATGAAAACTAGTAAACATGAAAATCAAGAAAGATGCTGCAATTTTCAAGTACGAAGTAGGTAATGAAACTGGGATTGATAAGGTAGATGAAAGTCTAACCCAAACGCGTTCACGCGAAAGAGAATCGTTTAATTTCGACCAACCATCATTTTCAACTTCTACATCCCATTCATCAAAAGCTTGCTTGAATGTTGTTTGAGGAGGAACAGTCGTCTCAATAGATTTAGAAACTTTCGACCAAACGGCTTCAGTTACAAGATCTGCTTCCAATTCATTCCAAACATTTTCTGAGGGCACGCCAGCATCCCAATTTGCAAAACCATCTTGCAAAAAGTCAAAAGAAGAGCTATGAAAGTCTTTTTCCATGTTATGCTAACTTTTGTTTTAAAACTGTTCGTGCGTAATTCAATTGTGATTTAGATGTTCCGATAGATATTTCTAACTCATCCGCAATTTCTGCGTGTGACCAACCTTCTAAAGCGTATAATTTTAAAACTAAACCTGCTTTGATAGGTAATTTATTGATTTCTTCCAATACACGTCCAAAAGGAATTGCAGAATCCAAGTCATTGTTTTCTTCGATTTCCTCAACAAATTGAACATTGTGTACTTCTTGAAAATTCTTTCTTTTTCTCAACTCTTGTAAACAACAGTTTACTGTAACTCTTCTAAGCCAACCCTCGAAAGATCCAGAAAAATTATACGACCCAATGCTTTTAAAAATATGCATAAATACATCGTGTAATAAGTCTTCAGCATCTTCTGTATCTTTTCCGTATAGTTTACAAACTTTAAATAAATTCTTTGAGAACAAGCGATATAACTGTTCCTGAGATGAACGTTCCCATCTCACACAACCATCTATTATTTGCTTGTAATCTTCCATTTATTCGATACTTAAATGTAATGCCGACGAAACACGTTCGTTTATTTCAGAGAAAATAATTGAATTAAAATCTTTCGAAATAACAATTGTTGGAATTGAATTTTCTAAAGTCACTGTTGCATTTTGCCATTGAATTGATGAAATGTCTTGCAACAATTCTTGACGATCCAATTCCAAAATACAACTGTAATTTTTATCTTTTTCTAATTCAAAACTATTATAATTAACAAATTCCAATACTTGTTCTGTATTCCATTCTATTCTAACAGCAATATCATCTGAGCCGTGGTAAATTCCATTTAATTTAAAAGAATATCCATCTAAAGAATTTGCTCCTAATTTTAACTTAAACTCTGTATAATTTCCAATTGGAACATCCACATTTAAACCTAAAGCCTGATTCGTATTGAAACTGATTACAGATTCAATGAAACTTTGGTCAATTTTAACATCTTCTCCCTCAACGCGTTTTCCTTCAACAGAAAATTCATCGGAGTTCAACTTTCCACCAGTTAATTCAACACTATTAGACTGATTATCATTATTCACCATTTTCCAACTCAAAGCGAGTGAAGTCGGCTGCTTCAACTTATATTTTTCACATCCAATCAATAAGATTAAAAGGAAAAAGAAAACTAATATGTGTTTAAAATGTTTCATAATTGTAGTCTAAAGATACACATGAAATTAAAAGGTTGGAATTTTTTTTCAATTTACGGAACTTATTTCAAAAGAACTAATTTAGAATCATTATAAGTAATATCTTTGCAAGATGAATCAATTGGCAAAAAGAAAATTTGTAGTGCGTGAAATCCGACAAGATTTCCCCGCATTACGTCAGCAAGTTTATGGAAAAAATTTGATCTATTTTGATAATGGAGCAACATCCCAAAAACCTCAATTGGTATTAGATGCAATCAATAAGTATTATTCGAAAGACAATGCGAATATTCACCGTGGAGTGCATCACTTAAGTCAAAAAGCAACAAATGATTATGAGCATGCGCGTAAAACGATTGCAACATATATCAACGCTGCAAAAGTGGAAGAAGTTATTTTCACAAAAGGTACTACAGATAGTATCAACTTAGTTGCAAATAGTTATGGTGAATTACTGAAAGAAGGGGATGAAATCCTTATTTCATACATGGAACACCATTCAAATATTGTTCCTTGGCAAATGTTGTGTGAACGAAAAAAAATAACACTAAAAGTGATTCCAATCAACAAAAAAGGTGAATTGGACTTACTTGCATTTGATCAATTGTTAACGGATAAAACGAAAATTCTTGCAATAACACATATTTCAAATTCACTTGGAACGATCAATCCAATAAAAGAATTAACGAAAAAGGCTCATCTTGTTGGTGCAAAAGTGTTAATTGATGGTGCACAAAGCATTCAACATACACACATTGATGTTCAAGATATTGATTGTGACTTTTTTGTTTTTTCAGGACATAACGTGTTTGGTCCAACTGGTATCGGTGTACTTTACGGTAAAGAAAAAATTCTTGAGGAAATGCCTCCATACCAAGGTGGTGGAGATATGATATCAAAAGTTACTTTCGAGAAAACGACATATAATGAACTTCCTTTCAAATTTGAAGCAGGTACACCACATATCGCAGGTGGAATTTGTTTGGGAACAGCTATAGATTATTTAAATCAATTTTCGATTTCAGAGATTGAGAATTACGAAAGAGAATTAGCTGATTATGCGCAAGAAATGCTAACAACTTTTGAAGATCTAAAAATCATTGGAGATGCGAAAGACAAAACTAGCGTTGTTTCATTTTCAGTGAAAGATGTTCATCCTTTTGATATCGGTACGTTATTGGACAAGCAAGGAATTGCTGTAAGAACTGGTCATCACTGTACACAACCATTAATGGATTTTTATCAAATTCCTGGAACAGTTAGGGCTTCTTTTGCGTTTTACAATACAAGAGAAGAGGTCGATTTATTTATAACGGCTGTAGAAAAAAGTATTTCCATGTTACGTTAGTCAAAATGAATTCAATAGAAAAAAAACAAAACGAAATAATTGATGAATTCGCCATCTTTGATGATTGGATGGAAAAATACGAGTACATCATTGATTTAGGAAAAGATTTACCGTTAATTGATGAATCAAAGAAAACAAGTGACAGATTGATTGAAGGTTGTCAAAGTCGTGTTTGGTTAGATGCTTCCGTGGTTGATGGAAAAATGAGCTTAACAGCCGATTCAGATGCTATTATAACAAAGGGAATCATTGGTTTGCTTATCCAAGTTTACAACAATGAATCGCCAGAAGATGTTGCAAAATCAGAACCTTTTTTCATTAAAGAAATTGGTTTACAAGAACACCTCTCTCCTACTCGTGCAAATGGTTTGTTGAGTATGGTGAAAAAAATAAAATTATTGGCAATTTCTACCTCAACATAGAATTATGGAAAGCGTTGAAGATAAAATTGTAGCTGTATTAAAAACAATTTATGACCCTGAAATTCCAGTTGATATCTATGAACTTGGATTAATTTATGAAGTTCGTGTATCAAAAGATGGAGTTGCGGATATCGATATGACTCTAACTTCACCCAATTGTCCTGTTGCTGAGTCAATGCCAAGAGACGTGAAAGAAAAAATAGAAACTCTGGAAGATATAACTTTAGCCAATGTTCATATTGTTTTTGATCCACCTTGGGACAAAGACATGATGTCCGAAGAAGCGAAATTAGAACTTGGTTTTTTATAAAAAATCAAAAAAAAATCGCACCTAAAAGCAACTTCTTTGAAATAATATTCGTTATTTGTTAAGAATTCCTTAACATTGTGGATACTTATTTTTAAGACTATTTATGACAAGACTACTACTCTTTTTGAGTCTTTTTGCATTCAATATGACTGTTTTTGGTCAATATTGTATGACCGCTGGACCAACATCAACTGCTGATTCCAATGTAGAATTAGTTCAAATTTCAGGTGATGCCTCTATGATTTCACATACTGGTTGTCCAGGTGTTATTGGAGTTCAAGATTTAACTTCACTTTCACCCTTGTTTTTAACTCCAGGAAATAATTACTCGCTTACTGTTGATTTTGGTACATGTGGTGGCAATTTTTCTGGTGCTGGAACAGTTTGGATTGATTACAATCAAAATTTTGTGTTTGAAGCTACTGAGGTTGTTGGTACATGGCAAGGTATTCCTCCAGCAGCGCCAAGTGTTTTTAATTTTACAGTACCTGGTATCGCTATCCCTGGCTTTTCTCGCATGAGAATTACTCAACAAGAAGCAGGAGTTTTACCTTTAAATCCATGTACATCGTTTACTTGGGGTTCGGTTATGGATTTCGCAATTAATATTGGTTCAAATTCAGCTTGTGATGGTTACGATGGAGATTATTATTCTGACGCAATTCCAGTTACTAGTTTACCTTATTCAACAACTGGCGCAACAGATTATTGCTATTTCAATCAAAATTTAGTTTATAATTCACCAGATATTTATTACCGTTTAATTGTTGATGGTACAATGAATAACATTGATGTTTCATTGTGTGGTTCAAATTTCGATACCTTTTTATCTATCGTTGATCCACAAGGAAATGTAATCGATTTCAATGACGATGGCGGAAGCTGCGGAAGTGGTTCAGAACTGACTTTTTCAGCAATTGGTCAAGATACAGTTTATATTATAATTGAAGGTTGGAACTTAGCAATGGGCGATTTTACATTAAATATCAATCGAAATTCTTTATCAGTAGATGAAAATAATGAAGCAAGTTTTTCTGTTTATCCAAATCCATTTAATGATGAAATCAAAATTTCTACTTCAACTGATTTTGAATCAATTAACATTAAGGATGTTTCTGGGAAAATCGTTCATACGACCTCTTTTGTTAACACCATTTCTACAACAAACTTGGAAAACGGAATATATTTCATTGAATTTATTTCTGAGTACAAAATCATTGGAACACAACAAATCATTAAGCAATGAAACAATTATTGACTCTTTTTTTAGTGCTATTCGTTAGCAATCAATTACTAGCAGATGAATGGTTTCAACGTGCTGATATTACCAATTTTGGTCGACACAGATGCGCAGGTTTTGCCATAGGAAATAAAGCCTACGCTGGAATTGGACATATGAATGGAACAGGTGTAAATATTATCTATCAAGATTGGTGGGAGTTTGATCCTGCTTCTAATTCATGGACTCAAAAAGCAAATTATCCAGTACCAAATTACGGTGTTTCTGCTTTTGGAACATCAACACATGGTTACATAGGCGGAGGAACATTTTTAACTTCCGAATTCTACGAATTTGATCCAATTACAAATACATGGACTGCGATTCCGAATTGTCCTTCAGCACCAAATGATCAAACAGCTTTTTCCGTTCAAGATAAAGGCTATGTTGTCGATAATTCAATGTTCTACGAATACGATCCAGTAACACAAATTTGGACGATAAAGACTCCACCACCAGTTCTACCGGGTGCATGGTGTTCTTCCTTTTCAAATGAAACATCTGGATTTGTAAAATTTGGAGTAAATGTTTTGGAATACAAACCATCTCTAGACCAATGGATTGCACGAGCTTCATTTCCAGGATATGCACGCGGAGGTTCCTCTATGTTTTGCATTGATGATTACGGATATGTCATTTCTGGATATGGAAGTTTTCTTTCAGATTTAACAAAAGAAGTTTGGCGCTTTCATATTCCAACAAACACCTGGGAACAAATGGAAGATTTCGATGGAAGTGCTCGTCGATTCTCAGTTGGGATGAATGTAAATAACAGAGGTTATTTTGGATTTGGTACGAATGGAATTAACTTCCAAGATTGGTGGATATATGATAATTTCACACCAGATCCATCATTAGGTATTGATCAAAACTATTCTTCAGAAATTTCAATTTTCCCAAATCCTTCAAGTAATTTTATTCAAGTTTCATACAATCAACAAGCAATTGATTTAGAAATCATTAATTCTGAAGGGAAAACAATTGAATTAAAGTCTCAGATTCAGCCGAATGAGAAAATTTCAATTGAACATTTATTAGCTGGAAATTATATCCTTTTAATTCGTCAAAATGGAAGAACAGTTACTAAGAAAAATCTAATTAAAAGCTGAGTATGAAACAGTTGATTTTTCTTTTAACTACAATTATTTCATTCCTTTCATTTTCACAAAACCCAAATTCATGGGTAAAGAAAAATGATTTTTCAGGTTTTAAACGTGAACAAGCATTGGCAATTACGAT
>JBKDZA010000128.1:0-3491 GCA_046308455.1 Fluviicola sp. | reverse complement strand
TGCTAAATATGAATGAAAATCTACAGTTAAATCTTGAATCATTCTACCTGAATTAATATAGATTTCATATCCAGTTGATTTTCCAAATAATCTTTCAATAGTTGAAAAATCAGCTGTTGATTTTATTGAATTCCAATTGCGAATTCCTTCAATAATTAATTTAAGTTCCATTTGCAGTGATATTTTTTTTAAAGATAGTAAACTTATTTTTAAACGAATATCTATAATTCAAACTTTAGAAATCTTCAAATAGATTAATTCCTTGAAATAATCTGCGTTGGACTAGTTCGTTCAAAGTAAAGTACAAAATCATAAAACGATGGGTCAAATGTCTGAAAACGCTCGTGTTTAAAACCATTTGCATCTTTTCCATACGTATGTCCGATTTCTGTGATTCGAAGCTTTTTATTGCTCGTTAAACTAGATGTTCTGAGGAGTAGAAGAGGAACATTTTGTTCCTGACAAAAGCTTTCAACTGTTTTCTTTTTAGCGGGTTTGAGATCACAGACACTAAAATTCAACTGCTTTTTTGGATAGGTAAATGCGTGAAAAGAACCAGTATTTGTTGTTTGTGCAATTACCAAATATGTTTTTCCTAAATTTTTATTCAAAAAGTAACCTGCGCGTTTCATTGGATAATAGTTTTCATATTCGAAAATAGTTCGTGAAACATGCGAATTGTGTGCGATGAAAATGGCTTTTGTTTTTGGATGGATCTTCATGTAAGTCAGAATGTTTGTCGCCATACAACTGTCTCTGTAATTGTATGTTGTTCCTTTTTGATCGCGGTAATTTAAAAATTGTGAAATACTATTATCAAGAAATACATTACCTACATTGTTACTTAAGTTTTTATTGTAAAATGTATTCCATTCATTTCTAGCTCGATCTCTTGATTCTTTTTCTTCAAATTGATATTCTTTGTTGTAAATAAATTCTGGAAGCTCCTCTTTTTGATATTGTTTACAATAGCGTTCAAAAACCAAACGTTCATCACTAATCGATTGCATATCACATCCGATAAACTGAATTTTTACAGGTGCATTTTGATTGTATTCTCGCATCCATTCAACGAGTTTTTTCATTTCCTCCGTTCGCCAGGCAAAATATAAGATTTCATTTAAAGCTGGGTTTATAGAATCGTTCTCTCCATTAATATACGCATTTAAGCGCATTGTTGCTCCATAATCCGCTTCAATGAAAATGGTGTTGAATCCATGATTTTCGACAAGGTATATAAAAATTCGGTGTCGCATGGATGTGAATTCAGAAGATCCATGTGTGCATTCCCCAAGTCCAATCAATCGTTTATTTTTGAAAATGGAATCAATTTGAAGGAAGTCAGTTGTGTTTTCTGTTGGATTAAAACTAGACAATTGATAGGATTCAATATTCTTTTGACTATTCACATTAAAAATAGAACAGATAAAAAGAATGAGAATAAAAGTCTTAGCTTTTAGCATTGGATTTAGAATCATTTCATACAATTAGGTAATAGTTCCAGAAATCCAATACAATTGCCATAGTTTAACTGATAAAAATTCAAACCAAGATTCAAGGTTTCATAATACTTTGCTTGATTCGTTTTATAGTATTCTTCGGAGGATAATTTCCAAAAAGTCTTGCCTAATTTCTCTACAATAAACCATTTTTCTAACAAACGAGCAGCTCGTCCGTTTCCATCTCGAAATGGATGGATGTGCGCAAATCGTAAATGAATAAGTGATGCAAAATAAAACACCTCACTTTCAGAATGGTTACTTGTAATCAAGCTTTCAATATCATCAAAAAGTTGAGCCATTTCTTTGGAAACATATTCTGGTTCAACGGCCATATATTCCAGTCCTGATTTTCCAAAAACTCCCACTTGTTCAATGCGATATTTTCCTTGTTTACTTTTTATTAAAAATGTCTTCGAGAATAGTTTATGACATGCTAGAAAATTTTGTTCAGTTAACTTCGATTGTTGAGCAAACTCATAGGCTTTTATTAAATCCTGAATTTCTTCAATTTCTTTTCCTACTTTGAATTTATCTTTATTCAATTCATAATTCATGAAAGAATTTAAATCAACACTGTTACCTTCAATATTGGAGGAAAAAACCGCTGATGATTTTGTCAAGAAATCAAAATCTATAGCTTTTTCAGAAAATTGAAACGAAGCAATTAGTTTCGGGATTTCACATCCGATTTTTTGATTATACTCTTCTAAATAACTTCGATCCGTAATTCGCATTTTGAAATAAGCTCTTTGAAACAAATATAGTCATTTTGAAGGAAAAATAGAACTTCATTCTTCTTGATAAAAGCATTAAAATGTGGTTTTTTATCATTTTTAAATTCACTGTTTTCAATAAATTCTTTACTTTGTAAACACGAATTCAAAGTCCTATGAAATACACTTACTTTTTATTGATTCTCTTCTTTTGTTTTGCAACGAAATTAAACGCACAAGTTCCTGAAAGTTATAAATTGCAATTTTTTAAACCTTGGATGGATACTGCTCATTCAAATGATGAAAAACGAAAAGTAATAGCCGATTCTTGGAAAGAATATTTTAATAGAAACGTATTACTCGAACTCGGAATTGATTCAACAGAAGAGACTTTTCCCCTCTATTTTGATCCTTACGGTTTACCACTCGGTGATATTCGATATTATACTTCCATTCCAAATAAACGCTACGAAGGTTTTTCGAAAGGAAAAAATAAAATTAATCGAAGACATGTCTACAAACGCAGTCTTTTCACCTTGTTTTTCTTGGGGAAAGAAGCCCCAGAAACACGAGAACTTTTCTTGCAAGATGTGAAAAAAATGGACCTGAAAAAAGGTACGAATCGCCACGATGAATTGAAGAATTTATTCGATCAATACAGTTCTAAATTTGGTGCGAAAAATTATACGACAAAAGTTGATTGTGCGCTTTTGTCTACTTTCAATCAAGATTGGACAAATCTCGTTGTTCCATACGTTATGGTGGATCTCAAACAAAAATTAAAAGCGGAAGGAAAAACCAATCTCTTTTTATTCATTCATGGCTACAATGTGCCACATTCATTAGCAGCTATTCAATTTAAAACAATCCGTGACAGTATTCATCACTTAGCAAAATCATGTGAAGAAAATTACTTGTTTGTACCCGTTTTTTGGCCTTCAGGTGATGGAAAACTGCTAAACTTAAACAGTGAAAAAGAATTTTCAACTAAAAGTTCAATCAGTTTCTTGAAAAGTACGAGTTATCATTCTAAAAAACAATTTCAAGTCTACTCAAATTCAACTACTTATTATGTGGCTCATACTTTACGACTATTAATCGATAAGCAGAAATTTGAATCGCCGTCTACTAAAATCTTCGCACATTCTCTTGGATGTAAGGTTGCAATGAACTTTATTTTTAATAATCGCATCAATTTCGAACAAAAAGATATGGTCAACAAACGCGGAAAAGTTCGAAATAAATTTGAAAGCTGTGAATGGAAATACATCCGTGA
>JBKDZA010000127.1:0-2426 GCA_046308455.1 Fluviicola sp. | reverse complement strand
GAACACCCTGAAATTTCTGCGAATATTGTCGATTTAAGAACGCTTTTACCATTAGATACCGCAACAATTTATGAAGCTGTAAAATCAACTGGTAAAGTAATCGTTTTACATGAAGACTGTATGACAGGAGGAATTGGAGGCGAGATTGCTTCTTTAATTAATGAAAACTGTTATGAAGCTTTGGATGCACCAGTAAAACGAGTTGCTTCTTTAGATACTCCAGTACCTTTTGCTGTTGCTTTGGAACAACAATTTTTACCGAAAGACAGATTCAAAAAAGCATTAATTGAATTATATAACTTTTAGGAAATATTTATTCCCAATTAAGCAGTTTCAAATTATTGGAGCTGCTTTTTGCATATTTATGTTGAATTGAACGAACTATTTTTTCAATACTTTGCCACTTTTTCCCTTTATTCAAAACACAACATATCACTTGTCGAGCTGGTGATTCATCAAAATCATTCACGATGTGTTTCATTTCATTCAATATATTTAAATGACCTGCAAAAAAACTTGGAACCAAGGTATATCCACCTTCTTTTAGGACCATCCTCATTAGTAACTCAATGTTTCCACCCTGATAGTTCCAATTTTGAGAATTTTCGTTTTTCAACGAACAAAATTCCATCATTTGAGTTCGCAAACAATTTCCTCTTGATAAAAGCCACGGTTTCCATTCTTGAATTTGGTTAATTGTTACTTTGTTTTCATTTAATTTCTCCGAAGTAAACAATAACATTTCCTCTTCAAACAGGGAAATCGAAAGTAATTTAGAACTTCTAGCAGGTCCAGCTAGAATAATTGCATCTAACTTTTTTTGTTCACAACGCTCAATCAATTCTTCTGTAATTCCTTCTTCAATTTCAACAATTGAAGTGTCCAATAAATCTTTCCATTCAGAATAGTTTTCTTCGATTAAAAAATTTGCTATTGTTGGTATAACTCCAATTTTTATTCGCTCTTGAGATGCCTCGTTTTTATTGTCAATTAAATAATTGATTTCGGAATAATCATGAAGAATTTGCTCTATAATTGGGATCAGTTGCTCACCTTTAGGCGTCAATGAAAATAAATTTGATTCACGATCAAAAATTGAAAAACCTAATACTTCTTCAGCTTTTTTTATTTGCATTGAAAGAGTTGGCTGAGTTACAAAACTTTTAACAGCTGCAGAACTAAATGATTTTGTTTCATTTAGATTCACGATATACGTCATTTGTTGAATTGATATCATATAGATTTTTTCTATGAAAATATAAAGTTAATTAATAATTTCTATACAAATTCTTGTTTAACTTTGTGAAACAAAAAATAAGCTAAAAAAAATATTATGTCAGTATTAGTAGGAAAAAAAGCTCCATCATTTTCAGCTACAGCTGTAGTAAATGGAGGAATGATAGAAGAAAACTTTTCGTTAGATCAATACGTTGGTAAAAATGCGGTTGTATTGTTCTTTTACCCAAAAGATTTCACGTTTGTTTGTCCATCTGAATTACATGCATTTCAAGCGAAATTAGGTGAATTTGAAGCAAGAGGAGTTAAATTAGTTGCTTGTTCAACAGATACAGCTGAATCTCATTGGGGATGGTTACAAGTTCCTAAAGCAAAAGGAGGAATTGAAGGAGTAAAATATCCAATTATTGCAGATACAGATAAAACAATTTCTGCAGCATACGATGTTTTAGACGGAGAATACGATTACGATATGGATGGTAATTTAGTTGCTACTGGTCAGATGATTGCTTACCGTGGATTGTTTTTAATTGACAAGAACGGAATCGTAATGCATCAATTAGTAAATAATTTCCCATTAGGAAGAAATGTTGATGAAGCTTTAAGAATGGTTGATGCTTTACAATATTTTGAAGAAAATGGTGAGGTTTGTCCTGCAAACTGGACGAAAGGTGATGCTGGAATGACAGCTTCATTTGAAGGAGTTGCAGAATACTTATCAAATCATTAAGAACTATTCTTGAAAGAGATTAAAGGCTGGCTTTGTCAGCCTTTTTTTATATCATTTTCACATAGGTGTCTGAATCAAAAGCTTCGTCTTCGGGTTCCCAAAGCTCAATTCTGTTTCCTTCAGGATCTAAAATGTGAAGAAATTTACCATAATCATATTCTTCAATTTCATTACAAATAGTTGTATTCAACTGAATCAAGTGTTCTTTTAGAGCATCTAAGTTGTCAACTCGAAAATTAATCATCGCTTTTTGGGAATCAGTTCCGAAATAATCACTTGAACTTTCGAAGGTTCCTAATTGAAGATAAGCGCGAGAGGCTTGGAATCCATTAAATGCGAAAAGTACACCGTAGTCGTTTGTTTTTATTCCAAGTGCGGTTTGGTACCAATCTTTAATTTTTTGAGGATAATTGAAATTGAAAAAAATTCCACCTATTCCAATTAAATTTTCCCTAAAATA
>JBKDZA010000126.1:0-4983 GCA_046308455.1 Fluviicola sp. | reverse complement strand
CTAATGTGTAAACAAAACCATCAAACGTGAGCACAAAAAGGTATTGATCATTTTTAGAGATAGAAGAAATTTGTCGGTCTTTAAATAAATGTCGTTTGACTCTCACGTGTTCATCCGATACTTTCAACTCATATAATCCGTGATTTGCAGCTAAGAAAACAGAAGAATCAAAAGGAGAGAGTAAAAATTGTCTTGACCAATCAGTATGAATATTTTCAATTTCTTTGAATCCTTTTTCAATTGTTGAATACCTATACAAACCTTGAGAGGAGGCGACCAAATACGTTTCATTTATTTTAATAAAATCTTTAATTGGTCTCGTTTTTACGTTGATTAACTTACTTTTTCCATTAGAAAAACTAAATACTGAATTCAGTTTGTTGTACAGAATTGATTGTTTTTTTTCATCGAAATACAATGCACCAATGTCCGCATTGAGATTATTTTCAGTTAGAGAATATGAGAAATTTGAAGTTTTTAATTGTCCAATAAGACCATCAATTGAAGCAAAGTAAATATTATGTTTTGTTGTTAAAACATGGGAGTACATTTCTGTATGATTTACAACAGATTGTTTCGTCCAACTAATAAAATCTAAATTCGGTAAGCGCAAAATACCATTGTGCAAAGAAGTAAACCAATAATTCCCTTCATTGTCTTTTATGCAACTCGAAAAAGCCATATTTGGAAAATAAAGTTTTGTTTTTCCAGTTTTCTTATTGCAGCGGATTATTCCAGTATACGTTGAAATCCATATTTCACCATTAACTTCTTGTGCATTTGTAATTTTACGTGTTTTTAAAAAATTAATGAGCGATTTATTTTCTCCTCGAACATATTTGTTTCCTTTTGGGATAAAATAAACTCCATTTATCATTTTAAATACCCAAGGATTTGTAGGAGAATCAGAAATGTAAAAAGGAGTTGGTATTTCGTTTTTATTCAAGTTTTGAATTTTCAACTGATTTCCCTTTTTAAAAATTACATTTCCATCTATGATATAACTTATAGTGCCATTTGTATGAACTCTTATCGAATTGGTAAAGAAGTTTTTGTTCTTTTTATCATTTCTAAAAATATTTTTTAATTGCTGAACGTCATTTGTTTTATTTGAAATCGAAAACAATCCAAAAGAAGATGAAATGAAAACTTTCCCATTGTTATCAGACGCTAAATGATTCAATTCCTTGTTCCATTTTTTTAAAACGCTCAATTTATCTCCTTTTACAAATAAAATCTGACTATTAAAATTATAAGCAAAGATAGTTCCATCAGAAGTTTGGCAAAGTCCTGATACAGATCGTGAACTCAGCTCTTTTGAAGTGAAATGCTTAAACTTAACACCATTAAATTGATACAATCCCGCATCGCAACCAATCCAAATATATCCTTGCTTGTCTTGAAGAATAGAGTAAATCTCGTTAGAAGGACAGCCGTTTTCAATTGTATAATTAAAATACGATGGATACTGACCAAAAGCATCCAAGTAATTAAAAATAATTAGCAATAAAATGAGAGTCTGTCGTAACATCGATTTAAAGATACACTTTTTAAAAAAAAGACTTTACTTAAACTAATTAATTCACAAAAACACCATTTCATTAATCACTTGATTAAAAGTTGTTTATAAATCAAAATATGTTATTTACAAATTCATATTAGTTATTCACAAATTCATAGTGTACTACCAAATCTATAAATTCTTCTAAAGTTTCACAACAAGAACGATAGCTCATATCTTGTTAATTAATTCTCTTGTCATTCTGTTTTTTGACCAATTCATTTTCCTAATTTTGTGGAATGGAAAACACGTTTGTTAGTATTGATCCGAAGGAACTTCCAATTCCAAAATTGCATGGTTATTTATTGGGGGCAATAGGACCTCGACCAATCGCTTTTGCTTCAACAGTTGATGCGGATGGAAATAATAATTTATCGCCATTTAGTTTTTTCAATGTTTTTTCGGCAAATCCTCCTATTTTAATTTTTTCTCCAGCAAGAAACGGACGTACAAATACAACAAAGGACACTTACAACAATGTAAAAGTGGTTCCAGAAGTGGTTATCAATATCGTTGATTACTCGATTTTACATCAAATGAGTTTGAGTTCGTCTCCTTTTGCTGCTGGTGTGGATGAATTTGTGAAATCTGGGTTGACTCCAATTGCTTCTGAATTGATACGACCAATGCGAGTAAAAGAATCTCCCGTTCAGTTCGAATGTAAAGTCATTGAAGTGAAGGAATTGGGAACCGAAGGTGGAGCAGGAAATTTAGTAATTTGTGAAGTTGTAAAAATCCATATCAATCCAGCTGTTTTGGATGAAAATGGAACAATCGATCAACATAAAATAAACTTGGTTGCGCGAATGGGTGGAAATTGGTACTGTCACGCCAACGAACATTCAATGTTTGAAGTTTCAAAACCAATTACAACTGTTGGAATGGGATTTGACCAACTTCCTGAAGATATAAAAAACAGTAAGGTTTTAACTGGTAACGACTTAGCTCAATTAGCAGGAGTTGAAGCGCTTCCAAATGAAACAGATGTTAACGAATATAAATTGATTGAATTAAGTGAGATTTTTGTATCTTTAGAAGACAATCCATCTGAATTAGAGTTGGAATTGCACAAGAAAGCGAAAATATTGATCGAAAATAATGAAATTGAAAACGCTTGGATGACATTACTTGCATTCAACGATTAATTAGTAAAAATAAAACAACAATATAAAACAACGATTATGAGTTCATACACAATCACTGGTATTTTGAAAGTGAAAAATGATACGATTCAAGTAAGTGAGAAATTTTCAAAACGTGAATTTGTTTTGACAGATAATTCTGCAGGTATGTATCCTGAGCACGTTTCTTTTCAATTGACACAAGACAAATGTGCTTTGTTAGATCAATTCAATGTGAACGATCAATTGACAGTTGCATTTAACTTAAAAGGTAGAGAATGGACAAGTCCAGCTGGTGAAGTTAAATACTTCAACTCTTTGGATGCGTGGAGAATTGAAAAAGCTGGTGCTACTCAAAATGGTGGTGGAATTCCTGCTTCAGGACCAAGTCCAATGAATATGGATTCTATTCCAACAACTCCTGTTTCAGTACAATCTACAGAAACAGCAGACGACGACGATTTACCTTTTTAAATAAATACTTAGAGCCTGTTTAAATTTCTTCTTTAAGAATGATTATAGCTCATTTTTGCACGAAAAGAGGCGTGTTTTACAGCCATAATGGAGTGATTACGGCGAAAAAACACAACGAATTTGGAGTCAAAAAGGGGCATAATCGAATTGAAACGAGAAAATTAAACATGCTCTTTAGCCCAGTCTAGTTGATTGGGCTTTTTTTAATCCAAACAGTTATACCAATAAAATATACAACAATGAAAGCATTTACACTCATTTCTATACTTTCCATTTTGATTTCTTGTGCAAGTTCAAAGGAAACAAGTTCAAAAACGATTTTAAAAATCCAATATGGAACCAGTTATGGTAATTGCATGGGATATTGCTGGAATCAATACACTTTGGATGGAAAAACAATCAATGAAAACAGAAAAGCTACTGGTCGTGGAGATCGTTCTAAATATCCAGACGTTGATGAATCAAAAGAATTAAAATCTTCGGATTGGGAAGCAATTGTCAAAGCTATCGATCAACAAAAGTTGATGGAAATGGCCGAAACTATTGGTTGTCCGGATTGTGCTGATGGTGGCGCTGAATGGATTTCAGTTGAATTTTCTGACGGAACGACTAAAAAAGTAACGATTGAAGCCTACAAAAACATCCCCGAAATCCAGAATGCGATGTTATTATTACGTAAAAGTGCTGAGACTTATTTTCCGAAAAAGATTTAAATTTTAAAATGATTCAAAGTCTGATAGATTTTTTTCAAAAAAACTTAGCTCCAACATTACTTTTCAGCTTCCTTATTTATCAAGTAATTGGTTTATATTGGGATAAAATAATCATTAATCTATTTTCGAAATCAAAAAATAGATTAAGACGCTTTCGTATAAATAATATTAGGAATCAAATTAAATACAGTCAAGAAAAGATAATTTCTCATAAACTTAAGATTGATAATGAAAAAGAATTTCATTTACAATTTAAAATTATTACAAAATCAATTGTTTTAAAATCATCACTAATTATTCTAACTTTTCTTTTATTTTTTATTTTTGGTTATATAATACCAAAAAACGATTATTCTCTTTTAATTTCTGGAACATTAGGAGCAATATTAGGATTTACTACAAAAGGATTCAATAAATTAATTAAAATCAAGATGCTATATAATAAAATTTCAATTTTAAATAATAGTTTAATTGATAAACAAATTAAGCTTTTAGAGATTCAAATTGATTCATTAAGAAAACTCCTAGTAAAAAGGCCTTACTAATATATTCACCCACCTTAGTCCTCCTTGTATAACGCTTTTACAAAAGCTATACTAAGTCTTCAATAGCTTTTGCTATTTCTTCTCAAGGGAGGAGACAAGTTTCATTTTTCAATTGATAATTAATAATTGATAATTCAAATTAAACTTCCCTTCCTTTCCACTCTGGATCGTTGAAAAACAGAGAGAATATTAGGTAAATTGCGTAGATTGGATAAAACAATTCAAACAGTAATAATCCAACTAAGAATTTTCCTGAGATTCGTTTTATATCTACGTTGATGAGTGCAAAATCAAAAAAGCTTTTGAATAAAAAGTAGATTAATAACATCCACCAATCAGCGTATAAAAATGAACTTGAAATAAAAAACAAGTATATCACATGGAGTAAAACCATCCATACTCCTACTCCATTTGCCAAGTTATCTGAAACTTTACCCGCTTTTCCCAACCATCTTTGACGTTGGTGCATTACTTCTGAAAGTGTGTCTGGACAAGCTGTTTCAACTAATACTTCATCCAGTTCAATCACAGCAATTGGCTTGTTTGTCTCACGAAACGCTTTTAACGCA
>JBKDZA010000125.1:0-8241 GCA_046308455.1 Fluviicola sp. | reverse complement strand
GCCAATTCGAATGTTTTTAACGAAAAAGATGAGATTTTATAGGTGAAAACACTTTTTTTACTAGTTGGCTATTTATTTTAAAAATCATTTTGTTCGTTAATTTTAATCGAAATAGCCCGCTATTCCTCAAAAAATTAAACTCCAAACTAACTTTTTAAAATAAATTCTGAGGTGAATTTAGAATCGAACTAAGGTTAATATGTACATTTGCGCAAAGTTTTTTTAAAAATGAGCACTTCCTTACAACAAGAAGCAACAGTAGAACAGGCAGTAGAACTTGGTTTACGCGCAGATGAATTTGATATGATCAAAGAGATTTTAGGTAGAACACCTAATTTCACTGAAACAGCAGTTTACTCCGTAATGTGGTCTGAGCACTGTTCTTACAAGAATTCTATTTTTTGGTTAAAACAATTGCCAAAAGATGGTCCACAAATGTTAGTAAAAGCAGGTGAGGAAAACGCTGGTCTTGTTGATTTAGGTGACGGAATCGGATGTGTATTTAAAATTGAATCACACAATCACCCTTCAGCTTTAGAACCATACCAAGGTGCTGCAACAGGTGTTGGAGGAATCAACCGCGATATTTTTACAATGGGTGCTCGTCCAGTTGCGCAATTGAATTCATTGCGTTTTGGTGACATCGAAGAAGCACGCACAAAATGGTTGGTGAAAGGTGTTGTAAAAGGAATTGGTGACTACGGAAATGCATTCGGTATTCCAATCGTTGGAGGAGAAGTGTTTTTCGATAAATCATACAATCAAAATCCATTGGTGAATGCTTTTTCAGCAGGAATCATTGATACAAAAAGAGTTATTTCAGCGAAAGCGAAAGGTCCAGGAAATCCAGTTTACATCGTAGGTTCTGCTACAGGAAAAGACGGAATTGCAGGAGCTGCTTTTGCTTCAAAAGATATTACAGAAGATTCTGCACAAGATTTACCATCCGTTCAAGTGGGTGATCCATTCATGGAAAAATTATTGTTGGAAGCAACAATGGAATTAGCTGGAACGGATGCAATCGTTGGAATGCAAGACATGGGTGCGGCAGGGATTACGTGTTCAACGTGCGAAATGTCTGCAGGTGGTGGAGTAGGAATGGAAATCCACTTGGATAAAGTTCCAACACGTCAAGAAAACATGTTGCCTTACGAGATTTTATTGTCTGAATCACAAGAACGTATGTTGGTGGTGATCAAAAAAGGACAAGAAAAAGTAGTAGAAGATATTTTCAAAAAGTGGGATTTACACGCAGAAGAAATCGGAACCGTAACAGATACAGGTCGTGTTTTATATTACATGAACGGTGAAAAAGTAGGTGATGTTCCTGCGGAATCATTGGTTTTAGGTGGAGGTGCTCCACAATACCAACGTGAATACAAAGAACCAGCATATTACCAAGAATACAAAAAATTCAACATTGATTCAGTTCTTCAACCAGACGATTTGAAAAAAGTTGGATTCTTCTTGTTGGAGCAACCAAATATCGCGTCGAAACGTTGGGTGTATGAGCAATACGACTCAATGGTTGGAACAAAAACAATGAGTACAAACCGTCCGACGGATGCAGGAATTGTGAATTTAAAAGGAACTGAAAAAGCATTAGCAATGACAGTTGACTGTAATTCACGCTACGTAAATGCAGATCCAGAAATTGGAACAGCAATCGCAGTATCTGAAGCAGCTCGTAACATCGTTGTTTCAGGAGGAATTCCTTCAGCGATTACCAACTGTTTGAACTTTGGTAACCCAGACAATCCAGAATCTTTCTGGCAATTTGTTGGAGCGATCAAAGGAATGTCGAAAGCATGTTTGAAGTTCCAAACACCAGTTACAGGTGGAAACGTATCTTTCTACAACCAATCAGTTATTGGAGGAAAAGAAGTTCCAGTTTTCCCAACGCCAACACTCGGAAGGATTGGAGTGATTGAGGACAAATCGAACATCATGTCATTGGATTTCAAACAAAAAGGAGATTTAATTTTCGTTTTGGGTGAATCAGTAAACGACATTTCAAGTTCAGAATACTTAGCAAAATACCACGGAATTGAGGCTTCACCAGCGCCACATTTCGATTTAGAAAAAGAGTTCGCTCTTCAAGAATCTATCAAAGGATTGATTGGTTTGTCATTGATCAATGCGGCTCACGATTGTGCTGACGGAGGATTGTTCGTGACATTAGTTGAAATGGGAATGCCAAACGGATTAGGATTCGACATCGTTACAGATTCTGAAATCCGTGAAGATGCGTTCTTATTTGGTGAAGCACAAAGTAGAGTAGTTGTTACCGTTTCTGAAGAGACAGAAGAAGAGTTCATCGAATACATGATTGGCGGCGGAGTTAGCTATACTTTATTAGGTCACGTAACGAAAGGCAAAATGATGGTCGACGACGAGCACTACGGATTCATCGCAGAGGCAAAAGAAATCTTCGACAACGCCTTAGGCAAAAAACTAGAGAATTAATTCTCCAACAAAATAAATAAGAAAGTCATTCCGTTTGGGGTGGCTTTTTTTGTATATGGTATTTATTAAAAAGTTTTTTACATTTATGGAATTAAGGACTATTAAAAATGTATATCAATAAATATTTCCTTTATTCACAAAATAGTAGTTCTAAGAATAAATTATGATAAAGTACTTCATCTATTTCTTGTTTGTGTTTCTTGTCAATTCAACTTCAGCTCAAGAAGTTGTTGAGACATCACTTTCCAGTTGTGATAATAAATCGTACCCAGAGTACATTCGTAATAGACTTATTGAAAAAGAAATAATGAATGATACTTTGTTTTTGAATGTAGGTTTGGTTTTAAATTGCTGTCCAAATCCGATTCCTAAATTTACTTATAGAAATGATTCACTTATCTTGGAAATATTAGATGATTCTGAAATGTGGTGTACATGTTATTGTTGTTTTGAAATGCAGATAAAAGTTGTTGGAATAATTGATACAAATTTTACTCTTTTTCAAAAAATTGAAACTTCTAAACAGACGGAATATAGTGAGCTGAAAAAATTAACTAATAAATATGTCTTTCCTAGTCTAAAAGAGATAAACAGTACAACTCAAGTGAATCAAACAAATAAAGATGGATTAAAAGTTGGAATTTGGAATATGTATTATGAGAACTCTGAAGTTGTAAAATATAAAACGTTATACTCAATCAATTCATCTAATGAGTCAGAAATAACTTGGTGTGTAAAATATGATATTGATGGAAAAATAAGTAATGTCAGTTCAAAAATGGAAATTTATGAATCAACATACATTGAAGTAGAGGGTGATGATTACTTAGAAATGATGAAGGACATACCTTGAAAGATTTCTATGAAGAGATTTTAAAAGGAGGTTTTAATTCCGATTTAGGTGTTTTTTTGATTCTTTAAACTCGAAATGTATATTAAATTTATGAAATATATTACGACTATCAATGTCAAAATAAGTTGTTAAATTGGTGTTGGAAAATCGTTTATATATATTTAAGTCTTAAATAAAGAAAATAAGACTTGAGAAAAATAATCATTGAAAAGTTTATTACATATCATTATTCTTTTTTCAAAAATATCTAAAAAGTATTGAAACGCTTTAGCCAAAACGTTATATACAAGCTTAAAGGCAATCCACATAAGCGTTTTCCATTATAAAAAAAATAGCTAAATTTGAAATAACTTAAAAAGAAGATATGAATAATAAAGAACTTTTTATTAATGGCTATTTGAATCGTATTGCTGAGCAATTTCCCCAAAGTGCTAATGTAAATGAGAACATTAATTTAGCATTTGAAATTTTTTCTATCGCTGCAATCCTAGACAAACCATTTCAAGAAGTTTTTGACAATATTTTAGTTAAGGGTAGTCGAGATGGGGGGATTGATGGGATCTGGTTCCAAGACCAAGGTGAATATTATGTTATGCATGTTTTTCAATGTAAGAACAAACGATCTCTGTCTGCAAATGAAATTGATAAATTTCGAAGTGATTTTCGAGATATTTTTACGTATAGTAACAAGGTAGGTAAACAGAATGTTGAAGATTTGCAAAGATGGATTGATGAATACAAACAAATTTCAGAACAGGGAATCGTCATTGAAAGCAAACTATACTTTGTTTTTAATGGCTTAAATAACGATAATGAATACGCTAATAACACTCCTATTTTCGACACCTATAATGATGAAGACAACAATTTTCTGATCTTAGATTCAGAACACTTATACGCAAAAGTTGCAGATTTATCGAGAAATAAAAGAAAGGAAGTCAAATTTACTTTTCATCCTCAGGTTTCAAATGTTTCAGCTCTAGACAGTCAAGGACTTTATACATTTGCAATTCAAGATATTCGAGCTGCAAATTTTCGGGTTCAAGCTTCCGAACTATGCGAATTAATGGCGCATGAAGTTAAGATAAATGGTAATATTTCCTCCCTTTTTGAGGAAAATATTAGATCATTTTTGGGTATAAAAGTTAGGGCTAATAAACGAATGAATGAAACCTTGAATAAGCGTGAAGATGCAATATATTTCCCTTTTTTAAATAATGGGATTACTATAATATGTGAGCAACTAACAATTCCAAAAGCTCCTCAAGATGACAAGTATCTACTACCAGTAGTCAATCCTCAAATTGTTAACGGTCTACAAACAAGCTGGGTGCTTTATAAGAATTATCAAAAAAATCCTGGATTGTTGAAAGATGTATTTGTAAATATCAGGATTTATGAGACTAAAGAACTCGCTTTGATAGAAAAGATTACTGATGCAACCAATACTCAAACTCCAATAAACTATAGAGATAAGATCAGTAATAAAGATTTTAATAGTCATGCAAAAGTTATTTTCACTAACGCTGGAGTGAATTATATAACAAAACGTGGTGAAAATTTCACTAAAGAGGCTCAATCATTTCAAGAAAGTATAGAAAGTGAAACTGTAATAAAATACTGGTTCGCAACTTTTTTTGAAGAACCTCAAACTGCTAAAAATAGCATTGCAAGTGTTTTACAGAAGATATTTGATGCATCCACTTTCGACAAACATCCTTTAGAATCCCTTTTTGATGGTAATATAGACTCAGCAGTGTACAATCAAATGCTAGCTGCATATAGAATCTATCGTTTTATACAAAATCAAAAATCAAAAAATATTCCAAATCATGAAGTCTTATTGTATGCAGATGAAATGATGAGTTATGGGATTTATAAATATTTGCAGGGAGAAAACGATCTGAAAGTATATAACAATTCAGACAAACTGTTAGAGGCATATAACGACACGCTTGAAACAATCGAAGGTATTGTAGAGAAAGACAAAGAAGCCCACACTAAAGTTGGAAGAACTTTTTCGTACAATGCATTTTTTAAACGACCAAAATCAAAAGTTGATTTCAATAATGAAAAACAAATTATTGAAAGTGATACATTGTTTGAAGACTTGAAGTCAATGAGATAATAAAAGCTTGCAAATAATATTATAATAGTTGCAATAGTGATTTGAAACTAATTTGAAAATGTGGAAGTTAATTTTATTTGTTATACCAGTATTCCTCGTAGCTTGTAGTGAAGACCCATCCAAAAATATATCTGAAAACAGAAAGGAAAAACCTGCGTCAAAGTTAACTTTTAAAGATTGGGCAAAAGGACTACCAGCACATTTGAATTGTGATACGCTTTATTCAAACTCGATACAAAGTGAAATCAAAGAATGTGATAAAACTTTTTTACCTAAAAATTCACAGATGATTGGATGGTGGATGTCTGAAGGATCAGGAGAAGATTTTTGGTTTTATTTATATCTGGTGTACGAAGAAAATGGAGAACAAATCCCATATTTAGAAGTGTTTGACTCAAAGGGTAAGAAGGAATTTAGAAAAAGATTGTTTAATCATGCATTCTTGAAGAAAGATTCTTCTCATTTTGGACGGGTATACAGATATAAATTGGATGGCTTTGTAACATTTGAAAGTTGTAAAAAAGTTGACGGAAAAATAAAAGTGCTTGAACAGGAAAAATACAGAATATTTGACATGTTAAAAAATAGATGATAATACATTTTCAAAGTCTAAAAGAACTAAATTATTGAAATATGGATTTAAATGATTTGTTAGAAAAAGTAAACTCAAAAGATTCATTTCTTCAATTTGTGAAAGCACTAAAATTGGATAAAATTGAGGAGGATGAAAAAGAAAAAATAAATCCGTCTTCTCTTTATTCTTCAGGAATTAATGGTTGGGAAAATGGAACAATTTCCTCTTTTCTGGAATCAATTGAGTCATTTGGTGAAGACAGTGAACATATTGGTGAAGAACCCAATTGGAAAAGTTTTGCTCTTTTATTGTTTGCAGGAAAGTTTTATGAATAAGAATATCCCAATATGAAAAAATCAACATTAATTCTCTTCCTTTTTATAAATCTTATAGGTTTTTCACAAATCGATACGGTAAAAGTTGATTTAGCTGATATGTCGATTAACTTTAAAACATGTGAATGTACTTTATTCGGAAATTGTAGAACATACTCATATCCTATTCCTAAAGATTGGAAAAGAGCGGATAGTTTGTTTATCGGAAATATTGACACTATCTATTTTGTACTAAAAGACCATGGGAAAACTAAAATAGAAGGTTATAAACTACCCGATAGAGAGGCTTTTGGAAAAATACTCTTTTACAATAAAGCATCTGAAATAATAAAAATTGAATTTTGGCAAGATTATAGTTTACAACAAGAAAATAATAATGTCTCTTTTGGTGATGCTCCATATTGGAAAAAACAGCTGATTTATAGAAATAGTAAACTCATTAAAGAAACCACAAAATCAATTTATCGCCTAAAAGAAAAAGAATTTGTCCATCGAATTGAAGTCAAATACTACAAAAAAGAAGTTTTAAAAAGAACAAAGATTAAAACAAATACTATTGGATAATCATTAAATTAAATCTATGAAAAAACAAGTTTCGTATTTATGGATGTCCATTTTTATTTGTTTTTTTGCTTCATGTAGTCAGAACAGAAAGACGAATGAACCAACAACTCAAATTCCAAGTTTGAAATTACCAGTCAAGATTCGGGCAGAAAGATTTTTCCAGAAGTCAGATAAAAACTTAGGTTATTTGAGTGATCAATTAGCAAAAGATAGTATACTCTTTGTTGGTCAATTTAAAACAGAAAAGTTCACGGTTTATCTCAAAAAAAAGCATGGGAAATTTGAGCCTATAATTTATACAAGGGATAAAAACAATAAACTTATTGATAAATTAGTTCTATTTGACAGATTCGTTCATGTAGGAACAGATAGTAATTATTTACCTTGGATTTTGATAAATGAAAACCTTGAAATTACAAAAACGGATACGAGTTATTATTATCAACCAATTGTTTCATGGCCTGAAGGAAAAGATGTTTCAATTAATGATACATTTATAGGTGTTGAAAAATTTAAAATCAATAAGTATGGTTACTTTGTGAAAAAATATTCTGTAGAATGAAAATCATAAACAAAGAACTCCAAAAACTTAACATGATTATCAGCATTATTTTGTTGCTAGTTTTTGTGATTTTGACACAAACGATAAGTTATTGGTTTTGTTTCGGCTTTCTTTCTGTTGAAGCAATCTTAACTTCTTCAACGGGAGTCGAATTTGATGTTGAAACGAAACGGTATCGGAAATACTCACATTTTTGTTTTTGGACACGAGGTGAATGGAAAAATATTGGTGATAATAAGGAATTGGTGATTTTAGTTAAAACTGGCATTCAAACTACATCCGGTACAATGATGACTGGAAGCATGGAAACCAAACTAGTTTTCAGTGAATTGTATTTAATGGACGAAAGTCATCTAAGAAGATTTTTCATTGATTCATCAGAAAACCATGCATCAATTGAGAAACTTGCCAGTGAGCTAAGTGGATTATTGAAATTGGAGATAAAACCGTATCAGCCAAGAAGAAATTAACACTAACAATGAACAATAAAACACTCCAATACAACTTCTCGTTTTTCACCATTTTCATTGGGTGGTTAATGATGAGTATCTTTTTTATTATTCTATCATTTGTATTGTTTTTTCTTTGGAAAGATAAAGCTTACTTTACCGTTTTAATCTTTTTCTGTATTCTATTACTTCTTTCATACGAAGCTTTTCCTAACCTGATAAAATATTCGAGTCATTATCGTAAAAAGATACCTGCACTGATTTTAACGGAAACTCAATTGATTGATAATGTTAATGATATGGTTTTCTA
>JBKDZA010000124.1:0-25601 GCA_046308455.1 Fluviicola sp. | reverse complement strand
ACGCAAAATAGTTTGGTAACTCAAAAAGACTTGATGATTCAAGCAAATGCGCCACGTTTTGTGCGTGAAGGCGATAAATTCTACTTTGCAGCTAAAATCACGAATCTTTCTGAGGAAAATGTAACTGGAGTTTCAGAATTGTTGTTGTTCGATGCGGCAACAATGCAGCCAGTTGATGTTAAATTTAAACACACAACTACGAAGCAAAACTTCACTATCGAAAAAGGACAAAGCACTGCTGTTTTCTGGGAATTAGATGTTCCTGAAGGAATTTCTGCATTGAAATATCGAGTGACTGCCAAAACACAAAAACATTCGGATGGTGAAGAAATGGTTTTGCCGATTTTATCGAATCGTGAGTTGGTGACGGAAGCTTTGCCTTTACCGAGTCGAGGAATTGGAACAAAATCATGGACTTTCGACAAATTGATTGCATCGAAAGGAAATACAAGTTTGAAACACCACAAGTTGACTTTGGAATATACGTCGAACCCAGCGTGGTATGCTGTTCAGTCATTGCCGTATTTGATGGAATATCCACATGAATGTGCTGAGCAAACTTTCTCGCGATTCTATGCGAATGCTTTGGCATCTCAAATCATTCAGTCGAACCCGAAAATCAAGCAGATTTTTGAGCAATGGAAAACGAGTTCTCCTGAGTCGTTCTTGTCGAATTTGGAGAAAAACCAAGACTTGAAAAACGTAGTTCTAGAAGAAACGCCATGGGTTTTAGAATCTCAAGATCAAAGTGAACGCAAAAAACGCGTTGCCTTGTTATTCGACTTGAATAAAATGGATAACCAATTGGAACGTGCAATTGATAAATTAACAAAAATGCAACTACCTTCAGGTGCGTGGCCTTGGTTTTCTGGAATGTACGAAAACAGATACATCACACAACACATTGTAACTGGAATTGGTCATTTGCGCAATTTGGAAGTGAAGCAAGCTTCTGAAAACAAACAGTTGGATCGTATGTTGAAACAAGCGATAGCTTATTTGGATTACAAATTACAAGAAGATTATATTGAATTGCAACAACACAATGCACAACATGATAATGAAATCTATGTTTCAGAGTCTCAAATTCAATATTTGTATGCTCGCGCTTATTTCAAAGAATTGGAGATAAATCCAAAGCATAAAGAAGCGTTTGAATATTATACAAATCAAGCGGAAAAAATGTGGTTGCGTTTCCCAATTCAAACACAAGCAATGATTGCTTTTCAGGCAAATAGACATGGGCGTCCTGAAGTTGCAAAAGAGATCTTAGCATCGTTGAAAGAACGTTCAATCGACAACGAAGAAATGGGGATTTATTGGAAAGAAAACACTTCTGGTTTCGGATGGTACGAAGCGCCAATTGAAAATCAAGCAATTTTAATTGAAGCATTTGATGAAATCACGAACGATCAAAAAATGGTGGAAGGAATGAAAGTTTGGTTATTGAAAAACAAGCAAACAAACGACTGGAAAACGACAAAAGCAACTGCTGATGCTTGTTATGCTTTATTGTTGCGAGGAGTTGATTTGTTGGTTGCTGAATCAACTGTAGAAATCAAAATGAACAATCAAGTAATTGATCCAAAACAATTAGGTCTTGCTCAAGAAGCTGGAACGGGTTATTTCAAAACTTCTTGGAGTGGGACGGAAATTAAACCTGAAATGGGGAATATTTCAGTTACACGTAAAACAGAAGGTGTGAGTTGGGGAGCAGTTTATTGGCAGTATTTCGAGGATTTGGATAAAATCACTTCCGCAGAAACTCCTTTGAAATTGAAAAAAGAATTGTTCGTTGTGAAAAATACGGATAATGGTCCTGTGATTACTCCAATTACTGAAACGACTGAATTAAAAGTTGGCGATAAAGTGCGTGTGCGAATTGTCTTAAAATCGGATCGTGACATGGAATTTGTTCACATGAAAGATTTACGTGCAGCTGGTTTTGAACCGATTAATGTGATTTCGTCTTACAAATGGCAAGAAGGTTTGGGGTATTATGAATCGACAAAAGATGTGGCAACACATTTCTTCTTTGACTTTTTACCAAAGGGAACGTTTGTATTTGAATACGATTTACGTGTAAGTTTGAATGGACAATTTTCGAATGGAATCACATCGATTGAAAGTATGTATGCGCCAGAGTTTCGTTCGCATTCAAATGGGATGAATGTTAAAATCGCGAAGTAAGGACTTAAAAGTGCCAAAACATTGTATTTTTGTAAGACATCAAATAAATAAGCTATGAAAATCAAATTAAATTCAAAATCACTTCTCGTAATGATTTCCATGATTGGATTTCTTTACAGTTGTTCAACGTCGAACTCAGTTGTATCCAATCGTTTAGTCTCGAAGAGAAAGTACACCGATGGATTTCACTACAATGGGAAAGTAAACACAAAAAGTTCTGATAATGTAGCAATTACTGAAGAGAAAAAAGCTACAAAATCTGTTTTGTTAACTGAAGATGCTAAATCTTTGAATTCAGTAGACGAAGTAAGCAAAATAGAGAAAAACGAATCTGTTGTTTTAATAGAGAATGTTGTTTCAACTGTTGCGACTGAAACTACGCAAGTATCAACTAAGTCTGAGCGTTCTTCGAGTAAGAAATCAATGGTGGTTTCTACAAATGAGAAACAAAACACGATTCAAAAAACTGTAAAACAAGATGTAAAAGCGAATAAGAATTCAAAAGCTGAAATCAGAAAAGCGTTAAAAGAAAACAGAGCTGGTGATGATGCAATTTTATACATCATCTTGTGTATTTTATTGCCTTTTGTTGCTGTTGGACTAGCTACAGATTGGGATCTAACAAAAACACTTATTTGTTTATTGTTGAGTATCTTATTCTGGATTCCAGGAGTTATTTACGCATTCATTATTTGTAGTCAAGAAGGAGTTTTATAATTTTAAATAATAAATACTTAGAGCACTTGTTTTTAGCAAGTGCTTTTTTTTATCTACTAATTTCAGAAGCTTTACTTGAAAATTAAACTACTTTTGCAAAAAAAAGTTCAAGTGTCAGAAACAGTTAAGAAAAAAAGATCTAAAAACACTGCTGCAATCGCAGATTTGAAAAGTGCGAATGTTGAGAAAATCACAGCCGCGATTAAATCATTTCATACAACAGGTGCTGCAGAAATTGTTTTACCAGTAATTGAACTATGGAATAACAATCCTTCAGTTGAAATTGAAAAGCAAATCAAAGAGTTGATTGAGTCATTGAAAGATTCGTCAACTGTTGAACCATTGATTGATGCATATCGCAATCCTGAATTTCAGGGTTTGAAACGTAAAATGACGACAGCTTTTTGGAATTCAAAATTGGATTTTACTCCTTTTGTTTCTGATTTTGTTTTGTTTGCAATTGAAGGAGATTTTCAAGATGCTTTCGAAGCTTTAACATTAATTGAACAATTCGAGACAAGTTTGTCTGAATCATCGATTATGGAATGTCAATTGTTGTTGAAAGAATATTTTGGAACAGAAGACAAGCGCGACGAACAAAAAGATGTTATACTAGCTGATTTAGCCCTATTTCTAAAGAAAAGTGATGAGGAATCTGAACTAGACGATTTTTATTTCGAATAACGAATAACGAATAACGAATAACGAATAACGAATAACGAATAACGAATAACGAATTTGATTGTTTAATCGTTAATTTTTAATAATTGATACTTTATAATTGATAATTAAAAAAGCCCGTTAATCTCAGCATCAATCATATGAATGATTTTCCCTAAATCTTCTTGACTATCTGGAAAACGGTTGTTGTCCACATCAATAATCAACAATTTACCAGAGTCATACGTCGAAATCCATGCTTCATAACGCTCGTTTAAGCGCTTTAAGTAATCCAAACGAATACTTTCTTCGTAATCACGTCCACGTAACTGTATTTGATTGACTAATGTCGGTACAGAAGCGCGCAAATAAATCAATAAATCTGGAGCGGAAACAAATGAATCCATCAAATTAAACAAAGAGAAATAGTTTTCAAAATCTCTAGTCGTCATCAATCCCATAGAATGTAAGTTCGGAGCGAAAATAAACGCATCTTCATAAATCGTACGATCTTGAATCACATGTTTATTCGACTTTTGAATTTCTTGAATCTGATTGAAACGAGAATTCAAGTAATACACTTGCAAGTTAAACGACCAACGTTGCATGTCTTCATAAAAGTCATTCAAATACGGGTTGTGGTCAACATCCTCGAAATGTGTGTCCCAACCATAATGTTTTGCTAATAACTTTGTTAAAGTCGTCTTACCAGCTCCAATATTTCCTGCTACGGCGATATGCATTGTTGTAATTTTTTTAGAAGGTCTAAATTAAGAAAACTATCTGTATGAAATGAACTTGTGGATAAATAATTCAATCTGTCGATGAAAATTAATTGAAAATCCTCAAAACTTTTGAATTTGGAGCAGTGATATTAATTTTTCGGGCTACCAAGTTAAATCGCATTTAAAGAATTTAATATCTTTCCAAAATAACTTTTACTATCATTTGCGACTTAAATTGGTAACCCAGTTAATTTTTAATGATTACTTCGTAGCAATCAATTTGATTCGTTGATTGAAAATAAAAAAAGCCATTTTTGAATACAAATCGTTGTGCTTCTTTGATAGTGAAGTTTATTGGAAAACGATCTAGTGTAATTAAATTAACAGCCTCGAACGTATGATCACGCTTAAGCAAATATATAAACTCATCAGAAATTTGAAAATCTAGAATTCCAGTTAAATCAATTTCAAGATCTTTCAAAAAGGATCCAAAGATGTCTAGAACTAAAATATGATTGCGATCGAAAAGAAACAGTTGATTGTTGAATTCAGTAATGCGAACAACTTCTTTAAGTGTACTGAGATTACGAATATTATCTAGTTTTTGCTGTTGGTTGGTACGTAAGGTCATTAACGAAAGTTCGGATTTCATTTCATCGTACACCCAAAATTTATCTGTTTGTTCACTCATGCAAAACGCAGTTGCAGTTGTGATTTCAAAATCACTTAAATCAACACATTCATTTTGAAGGGTCAAAGTATTGTCAAAAAAACAAATTTGTTGTTGTTCAGTTGAAAATCCGCCTATTTTCAATCCATTTCCTCCATCAATACTACTGAAATCCCCCGTTTGTTTGATGCTCTGTTCGTATGTTTTTTGTCCTTTTGAAGAATATTTACTGAGTGTTCCATTTTCTTGAACGATGAGGTTGTTTAAATTATCAACTGACCAAATACTCAATGAGTCACATGGAATTCCCCATTGAAAACTCAAATCTTGTGCAAATGAATGCTGCACCAAGAATACAATAAAGAGAATAAAATGTTGAGCTCTCATTTTTTTACTTTCAATTGATCTGCGGTCTGCAATAATTGCTCCAAAAGTTCACGTTTATTACTCAGTCTTGGTATTTTATGTTGTCCTCCTAATTTGTTTTTAGTTCTTAACCATTCTTCAAACGTACCTTTTGGAACTTGTTCAATCAACGGAAAATCCAAAACCATATTGCCTTTTCGTTTTGCATCGTAGTCGGAATTCAAACTTCTAAGACTTTCATCCAATAAATTTTTAAAGCGTTCAAAATCTTCTGGTTCTTCTTCGAATTCTATCAACCAGTGATGTGAACCAGAATCAATTGTATTTAAAAAAATCGGGGCGACAGTATATTCACGAATTTGAGCACCTGTTTTCTCTGAAGCACTAGCGATTGCTTTATCTGTATTTTGAACAACAACTTCTTCACCAAAAACATTGATGAAATGACTTGTTCTACCTGTAATTAAAAAGCGATATGGTGTTTTTGAAGTAAATTTGATTGTGTCTCCAACAATATATCTCCAAAGTCCAGCATTTGTTGTGATGACTAACGCATAATTGACATCCAATTCAATTTCTTCTAATCGGAGTGCTTTTTTAGAGTTTGTTCCATCAAATTCAGACATGGGAATAAATTCATAGAAAATTCCATAATCCAACATCAGTAACAATTCATTGGAATCGTCGCGATCTTGGATTCCGAAAAATCCTTCAGAAGCATTGTATGTTTCCACATAATGCATGTCTTCGAAAGGAATCATTTCATGAAACGCAGCCTTATACGGTTCAAAACTTACTCCTCCATGCATGAACAATTCAAGGTTTGGCCATACTTCACGTAAATTCTTTTTACCAGTAATTTCTAATACTTTACGCATTAAAACTAATGTCCAACTTGGTACTCCAGCAATGATGTAAACGTCTTCTTGAATGGTTGAAAGTGCCATTTTCTCGACTTTACTTTCCCATTCACTCATTAGTGCGATTTCCTTAGATGGAGTTCTTCTGAGTTCCGCCCACCAAGGTAGATTCTTAACGATTATTGCAGATAAATCACCTTGATAGGCATCGTTTGCAATGGGTAAAATTTCTGCTGATCCACCAACAATCAAGTGTTTTCCTTTATACAATTTTCTGTTGGGGAAATTTTCATAGTAAAGTGCTAATAAATCTTTTCCACCTTTGTAATGACATTCTTCGAGTGATTCTCTCGTAACTGGAATGAATTTACTGAGATCATTTGTTGTCCCTGAACTTTTTGCAAACCATTTCGTTTCATAGGAGCATAAAAGTTCTTGTTCACCTGACATTAAGCGTTCAATGTAAGGTTTTAGCGAATCGTAATTTTGTAAAGGGATGTGGGATTTAAAATCTGAGTAGGAGTGGATTTCTGAAAAGGAGTGTTTTTGTCCGAACTCTGTTAATTGATTTGTCCAGATTAATTTTTCAAACCATTCATGTTGTACTTCGTTTGGATATTTTTTGAAAAGGTCTATTTGGTGTAGACGTTTTTTCATTACCCAAGCAAAGATTGTATTGAATGGCATTGAGGTTCATTTTTGATAGTGAACTTAAATAAAAAAGGGCAATTCACTGAATCACCCTCAATTTCTCTTATCCAAAAGCGAAAAGTGCTCCAAGGATTCCAAGTGCGATGATTGTATAAACAAATCCGATTCCAACAGTTGAACTTTCGAAGAAAGTACCGTATTTTTCTTTTTGTTCGTTATCGTGTCCGTGATCACCCATGATTTCTAATTTTTTTCAAATGTACGATTTAGTTTTGAAAAGTTGAAAGGAGATTTGCGTTTTTTTTTAACTTAATCTCTATTTGAAGATACTAATCTTAAAACAAAATAAAGCATTGTTACAATTGCACCTAATGCAGCAACTACATATGTCATAGCAGCTAAGTTTAAAGCTTTTTTGGAGCGTTCGTATTCTTCATTAGTTGCAGTGCCTGATTTTTCAATCCATGCAAGAGCTCTTTTCGAAGCATCAAACTCAACAGGAAGTGTAACAATACTAAAAAGTGCAATTGCACCGTAGCAAATTACGACTACCCATAAAACGATGTCCATTGGAAATTTATTAGAAAGAACACTACCTCCAATAAATGAAATCATCATGATAAAATTTAAAACAGTACCTGAAATGTTTTGTAACGGAACCATTTTGGAACGCCATTGAAGTGGAGCGTATGCATGTGCATGTTGAACTGCATGTCCACACTCATGCGCAGCAACTGCAGCAGCAGCGGCATTTGCTTGATTGTAAACTCCCTCTGAAAGATTGACAGTTTTTGTCATAGGACTATAATGATCCGTTAACATACCAGGAGTTGAAACAACTTTCACATCATGGATTCCGTTTTCACGTAACATTTGTTCCGCTATTTGTGCACCAGTTAAACCTCTTTGAGATGGAATTTTTGAATATTCGTTGAAACGACTTTTTAATCGCCAACTCACAAACATACCTAGACCCATAAAAACGAATCCGATAATCATTGCAGGAGCCATTAACATAACTTCAGAATTTAAATTTTTAGATTAATCTCTACTTCCAA
The DNA here is from genome assembly GCA_046308455.1 of Fluviicola sp. Taxonomy (GTDB): domain Bacteria; phylum Bacteroidota; class Bacteroidia; order Flavobacteriales_D; family Crocinitomicaceae; genus Fluviicola. The sequence continues at coordinate 17,704 of JBKDZA010000124.1, read as the reverse complement.
AAAGTCTAAGCAAACTTAAGAAAAGGTTGATGAATAACACATAAAGTGTAAATCCACCATCTAATGCTAATTTATTTCTTTGATCTTCAGAAAGTTGTGAGTTGTATGCCAATTCTTTTAATCTTTGCATATGATATGCAGTCAAACCTGTAAAAACAACTACTCCAAGCATAGATAAAATATAGCCAATTAAATCAGATCCAAGGAAAAAATTCACAATACTTGTAACGAACATTCCGACGAAAATCATACCAAGTATACTTCCCATTTTAGTTAAATCAGCTTTTGTTGTATATCCTGCAATTGCCATAATTCCAAATGTAATAGCTGTCACACCGAAAATCGAACCAATAGATGCACCACTATAAATTATAAAAATTGAAGTTAAAGCAAACCCTAAAAGAATACTATATAAGGCATATAATGCAAATAACATTACAAAAGATAAGCGCGCCATTAAAAAGTTGAAAGCAAGCGCAATTCCTACAGGAGCAAAAGTCACAACTAATAACAATGGTTTTTGTTTTCCAGTTTCTAAGTCCCATAAGTATTCACTTACAAAACCAATATTTCCATAAACGTATGCAATCGCTCCAGTAACAAAAAGTCCGAAGAACATATACGTATAAACACGAGCAATAAACTTACGTGCAACATCTCTATTTAATGCTTCGTCGATGAAGTTGTTGTCAATTATTTCATTCATTTTGTGTGTATTTAAATTTTTATCAATATTAATTTATTTTTCTGAATTCTAATAAAGATTTATGTTTTTTTAATGTAAACGAGCTTGGATTAAATCAATGAATTCTTTTCGTGTTGAATCGTTATTCATAAACAAACCAGTAAACGCACTTGAAGTTGTCACTGAGTTTTGCTTTTGAACTCCACGCATTTGCATGCACATGTGTTGACATTCTAACACAACTGCAACACCCTTCGGATTTAAGGTTTTTTGAATCGAATCACGGATTTCAATTGTTAAACGTTCTTGTACTTGTAAACGACGGGAAAAAGCATCCACAACTCGTGGGATTTTACTTAGACCAACGATTGTTCCGTTTGGAATATATGCAACGTGTGCTTTTCCGAAAAAGGGCAACATGTGGTGTTCACACATCGAATACACCTCAATGTCTTTCACAATTACCATTTCTGAATATTCTTCATGAAATAATGCTGAACGCAAAATTTCTTCTGGATCTTGGTTGTATCCCTGCGTTAAAAATTGCAAAGCTTTTGCAACGCGTTCTGGGGTTTTTAACAAGCCTTCTCTCTCTGGATTTTCACCAATTTCACCTAAAACTTTTGTGTAAACATCACTTAGTTTTTGAGTTGTATCGTCGTTGTAATGGAATTCTTTCACTGAGTTCTTTTTATGAATGTAAGAAATAAATTTTAGTAAGGCTCAAAACCACCGTAGTAATCCACATAATTGTTTTCTGTTTCATACAATTTGATGTGGCACAATTTTCCATTTGCTGCAGCAATTGGTCCTTCTAAAATATTCCAGATTTCGATGACTAATATTTCAGTACTTGCTAATTTTCCTTTCATAAACGGAACATCTAGATTCAAGTTTTTATGGTCAAGTGGTTCAATCACCAAGTCTTTAATCAAAACAGAAAGAAATTTTAAATCGATAACGAAACCTGTTTCCTCACTCGGAATTCCTTTAACTGTTACATACAATTGGTAATTGTGTCCGTGCCAATTCTCATTCGAACATTTTCCAAAAACTTCTTTGTTTTTTTCATCGCTCCAATCTGCTCGCCATAATTTATGTGCGGCATTGAAATGCTCTTTTCGTGTAATATAAACCGTTTTCAAGTCAAAAATTTAGTACAAAAATACGCTTTGTTACTTAATTTAACCTGAGTTCGAAATAAGAATTTTGTCAGATCGCTTTAGAATAGTAAGATGTGAGCGTTGAATTGGCGGGATTAACGGGTTAATTCAACAATTCAAGGTGAAGCAGATTGCTGTTTTAAAGCGAAAACATGAAGCAGCTATGCTTAAAAAAAGTCGCTGTTATCGTTAAATTTAATCTTGATAGCTTGCTATCGAGATTAAATTCGCCTCAACATCAACCATTTTTGAGCATTCTGACGTCATTCTTATGTCGAACTCAGGTTAATTTAAAAACATTCATTTTCAAAACAGCTGTTAATTCTTGAATAAGTTCTTTGAATTTAAAAATTATAACGAATTCCTAACTGCATTTGCCAACGCGAAGCAATCGGATCAACTTGATAAGGTTTTGATGTTTGTGAATTGAATTGGTATGTTGCAACTCCAGATCCATTTACACTTCTAACTGTTAAAAGAGAATATCCAGCATTTGTTGTATTCGGAACAAAATATTGGTATCCCCATTTTTTGTAAATCAAATTGGTAATATTGATGATGTCTAACATCAATTGGATATTTTGTTTTTTGTTTTTACCAAAATATATTTGATTACTCAAGCGTAAATCCAAACTGGTGTTCCAAGGTGTTCGTGCACCATTTCTTTGCGCATATTCTCCTCTCATTTTAGAAAGATAACTATCAGATGAAATGTAATTATCTAAGTTGATCCATTGTTCTGCGGCTGATGTAATGACATTTCCACTTCCATCAGTAATATCAACTAAATTAATTTCATTTTGATTTGCAGGAACATAAATCAAATCATTGTTTGGTGAACCATCTCTATTTAAATCACCGTTGTAGATGTAACTATATGGACTTCCACTTTGTGTATTGAAAACGAGTGAAATTTGAGATTTATGACGTCCGTTTTTCCAGTTTTTGGTGTAATTTAAGTTTGAAATAGATCGGTGTCGAATGTCAAAATTTGAATAACTCAATTCTGGGTCATTCGCTAAAATAGTTTGATTCCATTCCCAGTTTGCTTGTGGTGAAACACGAACTCCATTTGAGATATCTTTCGAAACACCATAGTTGTATGCAGAGAAAAAACTAAACCCAGATTTAAACTCTTTTGAAACAGAAAGTGAGATTGAATATTTAAATCCTTTATCTGTATTTGTTACTAAAAACACATTTGTGAAGTTGGGATTCTCTTTTCCAGCAGCTGAAGTAGTAATATAAACCGGACGATTATCTGCTCCTTGAAGTGAAACAGTTGAATCTTTTGCATTGATAGTTTTAAACAAAACATCACTTACTGTTTTCGTGAATAAACCTTCAAGTGTAAATAAAAATCCTTTTTTCGTTTTGTAGTCAAAGGCTAAATTTGAACGCCAAACCTTTGGTAATTTATAGTTGCGATCTATAATATTTATCTCTTTTAAACCGGGTTGAATTGTTTCTAAGTCACTAAAGTTTGATGAAACTAAATTTACGACACCACTTGGACGTATGTCGATGTTGCCAAATTGATTTCCATTATATATGTATGCGTATGCCATCCATGCAAAAGGCATTCGTCCTAAAAAGATTCCCGATCCACCTCTCAATTTTAAACGTTCATCTTTTGTTACTGAATAATTGAATCCAACTCTTGGTGAAACAATCAATTGGTTTTTGATACCAGATTGAATTCCTGAAAAAGCTGGAGTTTGACTAAAGCTGGAGATTAATTCAGGGCTATTTGGAAACAATGTACTTTCGATACGAACTCCATACGTTACTAAAAAACGTCTGCTGAAGCGGTAATCGTGTTGTGCGTAAATTGATGGAAGCACTACATTAAAGTCCGCGGATGGTTCGTTGAAATTTTTAGAAAAAGAATTATCATCTAAATTGTATGTACCTCTAATCCGAGAAGGACGATTTCCATAAAAATCGGATAAACTACGATACGCCCATCTTCCGTTGTAAGGTGTTACAAAATGATAATCGAAATCAAAAACTTCAACATGTGTTCCAATTGTAAGGGTATGTTTTCGCTTGTTATAAACTAAATTATCTGTCAATTCATAGCTTTTTTGTTTCATTTGGAAAATGGCAGATTCACGATATGTTCCAGCAAAAATGATGTTGCTTGTATTGTATGTAATCTCAATATGTGGTAAGATTTGATCTCCAAATGGATCGCGTTGATCGTGTTGATTTCCAAAACCAAGGATTAATTTGTTGTTCCATTGATTGTTGATTTTACTTTTCAATTCGGCAATAACATTGATGTTTTCACTTTTGTGTCTAAAAGATTGTGTTTGAAGATTTAGAATTGTAGGAGTGCGTTCAAAATTGTCAGAATAACCAGAAACATAGTTCACACGAATAAGAGCTTGATTGTTTTCATTGATATTCCAATCGACTCTACCGAAAATTTTGTAACTACGTATAGCAATTTTTGCATCCGATAAAGTTCCTGATTCAAAACTATAGCGATTCATTAAGGTATCTTGTAATGCTTGAATTTCGTTTAATTGAAAGTTACTTGTACTTGAACCTGGTGCAAAGGAAACAGTTTCAATTCGATCTGTAAACTCTCCATTGACAAAGTAGAAAACCTTGTCTTTTTTCAATGCTCCACCGATTCTAAAACCAGTTTGTAAATCTGAATAATTTGAAATGCGAGTTCTTTCATCATCAACACTTTTTCCAGTTGTGTATTGATTGCGATTGAAAACATATACTCCACCTTCAAGTCGATTTGTTCCACTTCGAGTAACAGCATTAATTGATGCTCCCGTAAAATTACCTAAGCGCACATCGTAGGGTGAAATGTTAACTTGAACTTCTTCAATTGCATCCAAACTAATTGGTTGCGTTTTTGCCAATGCTCCTGGTGTTCCTGCAGCAGTTGATCCTCCAGCGCCACTTGCGGGTTCTTGAAAACCAAAAGCGTCGTTTGAACCCATTCCATCAATGTTCAAATTGTTTAAGCGGTAATTAGTTCCACCATAGGAATTTCCAGCACTTTGAGGAGTTAATTTCGTAGCATCGGATAAACTTCGATTCAGAGAAGGAAGGTTTTGAATGGTTTCTTTGTCAATGGTTTTACCTGTTCCACCTTTTTGTCCGTCCATTTCTAATCTGTTGGCTACAATTTCAATTTCTTCAATTTCACTTTCTTTTTCTTTTATTTCAGGATTTATAATTTTTACTTCACCCAATGAAAGATAGATGTCACGAAAAGAAATAGAATCTCCTACTGAATTTCTGAAATAAACCACATAAGGTCCACCTGTTTTTAAGTTGCTCAAAACATATGAGCCATCATCTTCAGATAAACTTGAAAATGTTGTTCCAGTTGATTGGTGAATTGCAGTAATTGAAAAAGCTTCTTTTAAAGTAGTTTGAGAGCTTGTGATTTCTCCTCGGATTTCTGCAGTTGTAACTTGGGCGTTGCTTTTAAAAGCAAAAAAAATAAATAAAAGTAAAGTGTATTTCATAACGAAACTGAGCTCGGTTTTTATATTAAATAATAAAGTTTTCGTATGATATACGATAGTTTCTCAAAGATGGATGTGAGAAGCCTTAATTTTTTCGTTTAAAAGTTTACTCGCTTTTTCGCTAAATGCATCTGCATTTTCTGTTGTCAGGTAACGAACCTCACCGTTTTTAGAACAAACTTGTTCAATTTCAGGATGTCGGTTTAAATAATCTCCCAACCGATTCGCAACGATTTGTCCTTGTGATACAACTCGAATGGTATCTGGTAAATAACTTTTAATTTTTTTTTCGAGGATAGGGTAGTGTGTACATCCCAATAAAATGGTGTCAATTTTTGGGTCTTTTGCCAAAATCAAATCCAAATCTTTTTCGATAAAATATTCCCCTCCTGGAGTTTGATGCATTCCATTTTCAACCAAAGGAACCCACATTGGACATGCATGTTGATTCACGACTACATCTGGTGCGAATTTCTGTAATTCTATGACATAACTTTCAGATTTAACTGTTCCTTCAGTTGCTAAAATTCCTACATGTTTGGTTTTTGAATATTCACCTAAAGCTTCTGTACTTGGACGAATGACTCCTAAAACACGTTTGTTTGGTGCGATAATAGGCAATTGTTTTTGTTGAATTGTTCTTAATGCTTTTGCTGAAGCCGTATTACAAGCTAATATAACTAATGAACAACCTGCGGCAAATAAAGCTTGAACTCCTTCCCACGTGTATTCATAAATAACTTCGAAAGAACGGGAACCATATGGTGAACGTGCATTATCTCCTAAATACAAATAATCATACTGTGGAAGTGCTGCTTGAATTTCTTTCAAAACAGTTAATCCTCCATATCCCGAATCAAAAACACCAATTGGTCCTGTTGCCATACAACAAATGTAAGCAAAGCTTTTGGAAAACGGAATCTATGAAAAATTAAGCTCCAAATTTTACGGAGGTCATGTTTAATGAACCGCCAACTAACTCATTGTTGAAGAGTGATGCTTGTTCATCTTTTTGTGCTAAACCTAAGGTATAAATCAAAGGGAAATAATGGTCAATTCCAGGAGCAGCAAGTTGAACTGCTTTTCCCAGTTTTTCATATTCAATCAGTGCTTTGTGATTTCCATCTAAAATCAACTTATTAAACGTTTCTTGTGCTTCAATTGCCCAATCAAAACCAAAGTTTGGAGTATTTAATTTATCCCAAGCGACCAAACGTAAATTGTGAACCATGTTTCCACTTCCAATAATCAAAACGCCTTTTTTTCGAAATTGAGCTAATTGTTGCGCCAATTCGTAATGGTATTGAGCTGGTTTTGACGCGTCGATTGATAATTGAATAACTGGAACTTTTGCATCTGGATAAATATGTCGAATAATTGTCCAAGTTCCATGATCCAACCCCCATTCATGGTCAAGTTCTAGTGTTGTTTTTGAAACTGCATCTTTAATTGTTTTTGCGAATTCTGGACTTCCTGGTGCTGGATAGTGCACATCGAAAAGTTCTTGAGGAAATCCACCAAAGTCATGAATTGTTTCTGGAAAATCCATTGCAGTTACCTTGGTTCCGTTAGTGAGCCAATGAGCTGAAACGACCAAGACCAATTTTGGCGTAGGCAAATCTTTTAATTGACTTTTCCATCCTTCCGTAAATGAATTATTTTCAATTCCATTCATTGGAGAACCATGCCCAATAAAAAGAGTTGGATACGTGTAATCTTCTTCTGTGAAGTTGGATAAAATTCCTTTTACTGAACTCAAGCCTCCAATTGCGCCAAGTGCTAACATACTTTGTATAAATTTCTTTCTATTCATTTCTTTAAAATGATTACCAAGGTAATTAAAATTATTGACATAAAAAAATCCCGAGTTTTAAATTCGGGATTTCATTTATTCTTGAAGTTTTATTTTTTATCTAAAGCTTCTAATCTTAATATTTCTTTAATTACTTCAGCAGTAATATCTGTTCCTCCAGAGTTGAACAATAAAGAGTTCTCATCTAAGACATACGATAATCCTTTTGCTTTTGAAATAGTTGCAACCGCACCAGTAACACGATCAGTTACTTTTTTATTCATTTCTTGAGAATAAATTTGTAAACCTTGTTCCAATTCTTGTTGACGGTATTGAAACTCTTGATCCATGCGAGCAAGACGTTGTTTTTGATAGTTAATTGTTGTTGGAGACCAAATTGTTGTGTTTTTCTCCAATTCCATCATACCAACTTGTATTAAACTATCTTTTTGACGCAATTCTTGTTGTCCAAGTACTTGCATAAGCGTAATTTCTTTCATTGCGTTTTTGCGAGAAGGCATGGTGTCTAACACTTTTTGAGTGTTAACGTGTCCAATTTTTCCTTGAGCAAATCCAGCAAGTGAAACAAATGAAAGTACGAATGTAAATAATAGCGCTTTCATCGTTATTTATTTTTTTGATCAAGAATCAATACTTCTTTGATTACTTCATTTGTGATATCAACACCACCTGTAGAATAAAGTGTAGTAGATTCGTCGATTACATAATTCAATTTTTGACGAGTTGCAACGATTTTCACAGCTTCTTTCACCATAGAAATATACTTTTCAATCATTTCGCCTTCTAATTTTTCCATGTCTTGTTGGAAAGAAGCTTGCTCTTGTTGTAAAGTAGCTTGCATACGTTGCAATCTTTGTTGCTCACTTTGCTTAGATAAATCAGACATTCCAGCTTCTTTTGACATATAAATATTATATGCAACTTGAAAAGATGAATCTAAATCATTGATATCTTTTACACGTAAGTTAGATAACTCAGTGTATTCTTTCACTTTCACTTTTCTAGATGGAATCGTATCAGAAATTTTAGTCATGTTTACGTGACCTACTTTACTGTTTTGAGCGATACTTGTAGTTGCACTAGCAACGATTAACGCTAATGCGAGAAAACTTTTTTTCATGTTTGTTTGTCTATTTGTCGTTTTTGGTGTTTATACCTAATTCTTTAATTACTTCATCGCTAAGATCAAATTTTGCATCAGCGAAGACCAAGTTGCTTTGGTTGGCTTTGTCGAAAACGAAAGAGTAGTTACGTTTAGACGCTACTGATTGCATTGCTTCGAATACTTTGTCTTGAATGGGTTTGATTAATTCCTGTCTTTTTTGAAAATAATCTCCAGTCACTCCAAATCGTGCTTTTTGCATTTCCATTGCTTCAGTTTCCATATCAGCAATTTCTTTTTGGCGTTTTTCACGTTCTTCTTTCGGTAAGAGGTCCTCCTCACGGATGAAATTCTCTTTTTTAACTTTTATAGCTTCATAACGTTCTTCCATTTCTTTGGTCCATTTTTCAGCCAATTTATCTAAACGTTCCTTTGCCTCTTTGTACTCAGGCATCTTGTTTAGAATAAAGTCTGAATCGATGTAACCATATTTCTGTGCATTGCTGACAAATGCTGTGCCAAACACAAAAAGTAAACTCAATATTGCAAATTTCATATGTATATAATTTGTTTTTTATCTGTCATATGGTATCTCATGTATGTTTTTATTTCAACGGAAACATGAGTATTTCATAGCTTAAAATAAATGCTCAAACGGCGAAGTTAATAATTTATTGTTGATTATGTCTTGTTGTTTTATTCTTACAATTCTCCAAGGTTCATACCAATAGAGAAGCTAAAGTTCCCGAAATAACCTTTGTTTACACGCATGTAATCATCAGAGTTACGATAACCAGTTGCATGTGGATCCAAAGGATCGAAGCCCCAACCGTAATCCAAGCCTAACATTCCGAACATTGGTAAGAAAACTCTTACACCAAGACCTGCAGCACGTTTAACATTGAATGGATTGAAGTTTTTATAGTTTGTATATGTATTCGAAGCCTCTCCCCATGCCATCACAAAGAATGTCGCTTGTGGATTTAAAGAAATTGGGTAACGTAACTCAACTGTATATTTTGCTAACATTGGATCGCCACCAGATGAAGAAAGTTCACCGTCTGCAAATCCTCTTTGAGCAATAATTTCACGTCCACCAAATTGATTTACTCCGGACAATCCACTTCCTCCTAACACAAAACGATCAAAGGGTGTCAATGGGCGCGAATTATTGTAACTTCCCATAAATGCAAATCCAAAGCGTGGAGATAAAACCAATTTTTTATCTTTTGTCAATGGAATGTAATATTCCCCTGTCAATTTGATTTTATAGTATTCTAACCATTTATAGCTTTCAGCAATAGTAGCATCTGACCAATCTTTTCTTCCTCCCAATAAAAAGTAAGGCAAAGTTCCTTTGAAAGAGAAGTTTAAGCGTGAACCTTCATTTGGATAAATTGGCGAGCTGATTGAATTACGCTGTAAATTATATCGAAAACTAATATCATTTGATTTACCATTTTCTAATGCGTTAAAAAAGTCAGAGTTAACAACATTATAGCGTGTGTAACCAATGTCATAACTTACTGTAAAGAAATCATCTGGCACTTTTTTTCTTCGTCCTAAAGAAATCCCAGCATTCAGGATACCTACTTTATCAAAATTCGGATCTGTTTTTTTTAAAATACCATTTCTTGAAAACGAACTGGCACTAAAGTAACCAGTAAGTGAGTTAGGTTTTTTTCCACCTAACCAAGGCTCTGTAAATGAAAGGTTCATACTTTGAAAAAAGCGTCCATTTGATTGTCCACGAATGGAAAGACGTTGTCCATCTCCTGTTGGAAGCGGTGACCAAGATTCTTTTTTGAAAACGTTTTTCGTAGAAAAATTCGAGAATGTTAATCCCAATGTTCCAATGATACGTCCAGCACCATATCCTCCAGAAAGCTCGATTTGATCTGCAGATTTTTCTTCAACAATGTATTCAATATCTACTGTTCCATCTTGTGGATTTGGAATTGGATTTACTTGGAATGCTTGTTCGTTGAAATAACCCAATTGTGCCAATTCACGCTGTGTACGAATAATATCATCGCGGTTGAATAAGTCTCCCGGCTTCGTTCTAATTTCTCTTCGAATTACGTTTTCATTTGTTTTGTAATTCCCTTTGATGATAATGTTTTTAACACGCGCTTCTTTTCCTTCAATGATACGGATCTCGTAATTGATATGGTTTTCAGTAACTCCAGTTTCTACCGCATAAATGTTAAAAAACAAGTAGCCACGATTCATATACAATGATGAAATATCACGTCCATCTTGAGATTGATTCAAACGTTGATCAAATAATGGTTTGTTGTATTCATCTCCGTATTTAATTCCTAAAACGGTGTCTAAATATCCAGAAGTATACTTCGTATTTCCAATCCAAGTGATGTTTCCAAACAGGTATTTATTTCCTTCTTCAACTTTGAAGAGAATTCCTAAGTTTTTATCGTCAATTTGATAAACGGAATCAACTGAATAATACACATCGCGTAAACCTGTTCCTCTTAATTTATTTAAAGCTGCTTCTTTGTCTGTTTCGTATGCAGACATGTTGAATTTTGAACGTTTGAATACACGAAGTGGGCCTCTTCTTTTCGTGTCTTTCATTGCTGCTCTTAACTTCCAAGCTGGAACAGATGTATTACCTTCAAAATCAATTTCTTTAATTTTTACTTTATTTCCCGTATTTACATCAATCAAGAACAATTCAGAATTATTAATCAAGGTATCTTGAATACGGTTGATTTTAATGTCCACATTGTAGTATCCTTTTTCACGGTAATAACCTTTGATTTTATTTTTTGTAGTGAATATTAAGTTTTCAGTGATTGTTTTCCCCGATTGTAATTCAATTTCTTCACGCAATTTATCAGCATCTCTTCGAGTAACTCCCTTGAATTTGTAGCGAGATAATTTTGGACGTGGTTGTAATTGAATAACTAAGTAAAGTACGCCTGCAACTTCTTTGTCTGCTTTGATTTCAACAGATGAAAAAAGTCCTTCGTTCCATAAGTTTTTGATTGCTTTTGAAATACGATCACTTGGAATATCAATTTCATCCCCTTGACGAAGTCCAGCAATCAATTTAATTGCATTGTGGTCAAAATTGTCTGCACCTTCAACGCGGATTGGTCCAAGAGTGAAACGTTGAGGTTTACCATATTCAAAAGTAAAACCTTCTCCAATTGTAGTACCTGAAGTACCAAGAGAGTCTTTATTAAATTGGGAAAAACCAAAAAAACTTGTGAATAGTGTAAATAGGATGATAATATACTTCATAAAAACTTATAATTGTTCAGAAACCATACCGAAACGGCGTTCTCTATTTTGAAAATCTAAAACTGCTTTGTATAAATCGTTTTCACGGAAATCGGGCCACAAAACAGGCGTGAAATAAAATTCTGAATAGGCTGCTTGCCACATCAAAAAATTGCTCAATCTATGTTCGCCACTCGTACGAATAATGAGTTCAGGATCAGGTATGTTTACAGTATTTAAATGCTGAGAAATTAAACAGTCATCGATGTCGTCAACTGTAATTTCGTTGTTTTTAACTTTTGTTGCAATGGTTTTAATTGCATTAGTTATTTCCCAACGTGAACTGTAATTCAATGCAATAATCAGATTAATAGTTTTATTGTTCTTTGTTGCGTCAATTGCATTAGCAAGTTCTGCTTGACAATCTTCAGGAAGTCCGTCTACGTCACCAATACTGGTTAGAATAACATCTTGTTTGTTTAATTCTTCTACTTCATTGGCAATTGTGTAGACCAATAAATTCATCAATCCATCGACTTCTTCTTTTGGACGGTTCCAGTTTTCAGTAGAAAAAGCATACATTGTAAGGTGTTTCACACCAATATTTTTCGCCGCAGTTAAAGCCGCTCGAACAGAGTCGACACCAAACGAATGTCCAAATAAACGTTCTTGTCCATGCTGTTTTGCCCAACGGCCATTTCCATCCATAATGATAGCAATGTGTTGGGGAACATTTTCCAAGTGAATATTTTCTCTTAAATCCATTTTCAACTGCGAAATTAAAAAATAATAACGGGATTTAACTGATTTAAGTATATAAGCAAACTTAGATTAACAATTTTTATCATGTTTTTTAGATTGGTTTATGGCTAAACTTTCAACAGAATTGAATCTATTTAGTTTGTAAAAGCATTAAAATGTTTAAAAAATCTACTCAATTCAAGTTATTAAAAGAACTAATTTCGCCGAATAATAGATTTTACTGAACATTTAGTGTAACTAGTTGTTTAATGTAGAAGAAAAGAAACAATGGGTTGCTATAAAATCAAAGATATTGAAGTTCTTACGGGAATCAAAGCACATACGATTCGTATTTGGGAACAACGCTATGGTATTTTAGTTCCTGAAAGAACAGGTACAAAAATCAGAACATATTCAGATTCTGATTTACGAATTCTTTTAAATGTTTCGCTACTCAATAACAATGGACTGAAGATTTCAAAAATTGCTAAAATGTCAATTGATGAAATTCACAAAGAATGTTCTGAGATTTCTATTGAAAAATCTTTAGACTTAGCAATCGATCGATTTATCACTTCTTTGATTGAAATGGACGAGCATTTGTTTCGTACCGTTTTGGCAGCTTTGGTTAAGGAAAAAGGGATCTTACGTGTTTTTTCTGAAGATATAGTTCCCTTTTTAGATCGAATTGGTATCATGTGGATCACAGGCTCAATAAATGCAGCGCAAGAACATTTTATTTCCAATTTGATTCGTCAAAAAATTATTTCAGAAACAGAATTATTGCCAACCCCTACCGACAAAACGAAAGCTGTTTTGTTGTATTTGCCAGAACATGAATTACACGAATTAGGTTTATTAGTTTATAACTATTCGTTACGTAATCAAGGTGTTTTCACTTATTATTTGGGGCAATCGGTTCCTCTTGACTCACTTCTTGAATGCATTGAAACATTAAAACCAACGCATATTGTAACTTCTTGGCTGGGTAATGTAGAAAAGAAATTTTTGAAAGATTACTTTGAGTCATTGGTGAAAATAAACTCAGTTCAATTTTTTGCAGGAGGTTATCAAATCGCTAATAATTCTAATTTAATTCCTAAAGAAATCAGTCAATTCAAAGATGTGGATCATTTGATGAGATTAATTTTGAATTAGTCTCCAGCTTCTTTTTTTTACTTTAAATAAATCTAAACTTCTAATTTTTTAGTTGTTTTCTCATTCGTTTTCACCATTTAAATCCAAATCCAAATCCAAATTCAATTCTTTTTCGTAGATGTAGATGTCCCGTTTTACTGGGGGTTCCAAATAATGTTTAATTAATTATATAAAAAGTTAAACAAAAGTTTGCTTATATAATTTTTTAGCAGTTATTTTGTTGAAGAATAATTCATAAATGTTAAACAAAACTAAGTATTATGTCAACAATTGAATTCAACGATGCATTAATTAACATGGAATCCTACCTACGTTCATTCGCAATGACTTACACACGAAACAAAGAAGATGCAAACGATTTAACTCAAGAAACGATGTTAAAGGCGATTCATTACAGGACTTACTATACGCCCCAGACAAACTTCAAGGCTTGGTTGTTTACGATTATGCGAAATATCTTTATCAATCAATACCGAAGAAAAGTGAAATCAGGAACAATTTTCGATAATTCTCAAGAATTGTATTTAATTGGAAATGCTTCAGATGTAAATGGATCAATCAGTTCTCAAATTAACACAAAAGAAATTTGGAATGAGGTTGAAAATTTAGAGAATGAATACAAAGTACCTTTTAAAATGCATTTTGAAGGTTACAAGTATCAAGATATTTCAGATGAATTAAAAATTCCGATTGGAACCGTTAAAAGTAGAATTTTTATCGCTCGTAAGAAATTAATGCAACAATTGCCCGAATTTTCTTATTTTGTAAACTAATTTTTGATAAAAGTTTGAAACGAACAAAAAAAATAATTGTAATTGGGTCTGGAATTTCTAGTTTAACTTGTGCTGCGCACTTGGCAAAAGCTGGTCATCAGGTAACAATTCTTGAAAAAAACGAAACCATCGGGGGAAGAGCTAGAAAGTTCACAACTGATTCTGGATTTATTTTCGATATGGGGCCTTCTTGGTATTGGATGCCAGAAGTCTTCGAAAAATTCTACAATGAATTTGGTTATACAGCTTCGGATTTCTACGAATTAGTTCGTTTAGATCCGTCGTATCAAATTATTTGGGAAGACGGTCAATCCGATGGGATTCCTGCAAAAAAAGAAGAATTAAAAGCTTGGTTTGAAAAAAACGAAGTTGGTTCTGGAGAAAAATTAGATGCCTTTTTAAAAGATGCAGCTTATAAATACGATACAGGTATGAACGATCTTGTTCAAAAGCCGTCATTATCGATTTTAGAATTTGCACAAAAGAAAGTGATTTTTGGTGTTTTTAAATTGCATTTATTTTCTTCGTTTTCTAAGTTTATTCGTAAGTATTTTCAAAATCCTAAATTGTTGAAGGTTTTAGAGTTTCCAATACTATTTTTAGGTGCAACTCCAGAAAACACTCCTGCTTTGTATTCATTAATGAATTATGCAGATTTGGAATTGGGAACATGGTATCCTATGAAGGGAATGCATGAATTTATTTTAGCATTTGAACGCATTGCACGTGAACAAGGAGTTGAATTTAAATTCAATACAGCAGTTCAAAAAATAATCTCTGAAGAAAATAAGGTAACCGCAGTAGAAACATCAAATGGTACTTTTGAAGCTGATTTTGTTGTTTCTGGCGCTGATTACAAACACACAGAAGATTTATTGAAAGACAAAGCGAATTACTCCGAAAAATATTGGGATACGCGTACAATGGCACCCTCTTCATTACTTTATTATGTTGGAGTTGATAAGGTATTGCCAAAATTACATCACCACAATTTGTTTTTTGATAAACCTTTTGAGCAACACGCAAAAGAGATTTACGAAACGCCTCAATGGCCATCAGATCCATTGTTTTATTTGTGTTGTCCCTCTAAAACGGATGCTACTGTTGCTCCTGAAGGAAAAGAAAATTTATTCTTTTTAATTCCACTTGCTCCTGATTTGAAAGATGATGAGGTCAAGCGAGAAGATTATTTCCAACGAATGGTGAAAAGAGTAGAAGCTTTTATTGGAGAAGAATTTGAAAAAGACATCTGTTACAAACGTAGTTTTTGTATTGATGACTTTAAATCAGAATACAACGCATACAAAGGAAATGCATATGGTTTAGCGAACACTTTGAGACAAACTGCGATATTAAAACCAAGAATTACGAACAAAAAACTTGATAATTTGTTTTACACGGGTCAATTAACAGTTCCCGGACCTGGAGTTCCTCCAGCAATTGTTTCTGGGAAATTAGTTGCAAAACAAGTAATCAGTAAAATCAAGTAGAAACCTGCTATGAAGAAATTATTTGACGATATCAGTTTTGAAATGAGTGAGATGACGACAAAGCGTTATAGTACTTCATTTTCATTAGGGATAAAATTTTTAGCCAAAGATTTACGTAAACCTATTTACAGTATATATGGATTTGTGCGTTTTGCCGATGAAATTGTAGATTCATTTCATGGATTTGAAAAAAGAGAATTGTTAAACGACTTCAAAAAACAAACGTTTGATGCAATTCATACGGGGATTTCTTTAAATCCAATTTTGAACTCTTTTCAATGGGCTGTTAATGAATATAAAATCCCTCATGATTTAATCACAACATTCTTGAATTCCATGGAAATGGATATCGAAGGAGTGAGTTATGATCAATCAAAATACGAAGAGTATATTTTAGGTTCAGCTGAAGTTGTTGGATTAATGTGTTTAAAAGTATTTGTTCGTGGAAGTGAGGAGGAATACGAGCGCTTGAAATTCAATGCGATGAAATTGGGTTCTGCTTTTCAGAAAATTAATTTCTTACGTGATTTAAATGCAGATTACAACGAATTAGGAAGAACTTATTTTCCAGGAGTTGATTTGAAGCAGTTCAATGCTGAAATCAAAAAAGAAATCGAAAAAGACATCGAAATTGATTTTAAATTAGGATACGAAGGAATTCTTCAATTGCCAAAAAATTCTAGATTTGGAGTTTATATGGCCTACATTTATTACATAAAACTCTTTAAGAAAATCCAAAGTACATCAGCTGAAACGGTGTTAACAGAACGAATTCGTATTCCAGATAATAAAAAATACCGTTTATTTTTCTCTTCGTATCTTCGTCACAACTTAAATATGATTTAAAACTTGATGGAGTTACTCATACTTGTTGATGAAAATGACCAAGAAATTGGAAGCATGGAGAAAATGGAAGTACACGAAAAAGGCTTACTTCACCGCGCATTTTCAATTTTAATCTTCAATTCTAAAAACGAAATGCTCTTGCAACAACGAGCTTTGAGTAAATATCATTCTGGAGGTTTATGGACGAATACGTGTTGTTCACATCCAAGAAAAGAAGAATCTACTTTACAAGCTGCTAACCGACGTTTAATAGAAGAAATGGGTTTTTCGACGGAGTTAGAAGAGAAGTTCTCATTTATTTACCGAGCAGAATTGGATAAAAACATGATCGAACATGAATTAGACCATGTGTTTTTCGGAACGTTTGAAGGCGAATTTCAATTTAATCGTGAGGAAGTAAACGCTATTAGATGGATTTCAATTTCTGATTTAATTCAAGAAATTAAAGATTCTCCCAGCTCATTCACTGAATGGTTCAAAATTCTAATGAATGAATACCTCGATAAATTAACATTGAAGTCAAACTAAGGTTTGGATTAAATGAAAAAAAATATGTACGTTTGTCATTATGCGCGCACTTTCTGCAATTGGTTTTTTGATTAGTGTTTTTGGACTACTGTTAGTGATTTACAGTCAGTTAGGTGTAATTCCATTGTTGGAATCTTTGGATAATCCAGACCTTAAAACCGACGATTTCACCATCGTAACTCGTCAACATTACGAAACTTTGTTATTGATTTTGAGTACTTGGATTTTAATTTTAGGTGTTCTTGCAGTTGCCTTGTGTTCCATTCTTTATTTAAAGAAAAACATGCGAATGACTTTGATTGGAACTATTTTAGGTTTCATCGTCGCTATTTTCGGAGTAATCCAAATGTGGTTTTAATTGCAAATTACGAATTAAGAATTTAGAGGGGGTTCGTTGTAAATGTAACGTTGCGTCCAAACTTTGCGCCTCTACGACTTTGCGTTTTTAAAGAAAAATTAGACCGTTTCAAAACACTTTACTCTTCGTTATTTTAAAAATTTAACTTCCTCATTAACAGGGATCAGTTCATATTTCTGTGGAGCATTAAAAAAATCAAGCATATATTTGTGTTAATCTGAATAAAAAGAATCCAATATTGGTTACACCACGAAATTGAGATCTGAATGCTTTAATTTTTGCATTGAAAGATTCAGCTGAG
>JBKDZA010000123.1:0-9032 GCA_046308455.1 Fluviicola sp. | reverse complement strand
AAACATCTTCAAAGCTATTTAAATGAGTTCTGTTACCGTTTAAATCGTCGTTATTTTGGCGACAGACTTTTTGGAAGGCTTGTTATTGCTACTATTTATGCCAACCCATCAGAATAAGTGGTAGAAGTGAGGTTAATCAATAAAAGTATTATGAATTAATTATTAAAATTTACTCTACTTAAAAAATGTTCCTCTCTAATTAATTTATATTTTAAATATTTGGATAAATCCGCGCACGGGCAAGAACGAGTATAACTCGTGAAGACAAATTGTTCATCTAAAGATGAAAAGCAATTTGGATAGGAAAACCCGCAGTTGGTTTTTTCTTGTTTCAAAAGCATAAAAAACAGCGACCTTGGAAGCTCGTTTTTTTGCTTATCAACGGGATGATTCCCGTTGAAATGAAACAGAAAAAGAAACGAGGATTTGAAGACGGAGACCGATTATGCGCCCAGAAAATTTCAATAAATCTATTTTGGTTGAAACTCATGCGTGTTTTTTAACAAAATCAATTTAGTCTGTTTTATTATTAACAAATTATACTAAAATCCACTAAATTTTTTCTTCCATCTACACATTCATTTCCACCAAATACATCAAATTCAAAATTTCATAGTGCTGTAGAAAAAAAACTATGCATACATTGCAATTGCTAAAACATAAAACACACAACATGAAATTAAGAACTCTCCTCATTGGAAGCATTCTAGCTTCCAGCCTGGCTTCTCATGGACAAATTAGAACTTGTCGCGCAGCTGAAAATCTAGCTCGAATGAAAGCTCAAGACCCCACTTTACAACAACGATTGGATGAACAAGAAGCACATACTGCTCATTTTATTTCCTCTAATGGAATGAATGAAAAGATTCAAGTTACTATTCCTGTCGTGATTCATGTCTTGTACAATTCTGCAAGCCAAAATATCTCTGATGCACAAATTCAGTCACAGTTAACAGTTCTCAACAGAGATTTTAGAAAACTAAATTCCGATGTTGCAAATGTTCCAGCTGCATTTTCATCATTGGCTGCTGATGCTGAAATTAATTTTTGTCTAGCAACTGTTTCACCAACGGGAGCCGCAACTACTGGAATTAATCGCGTTCAAACGACAAAAACAATTTTTGACGCAGGTTTGGACGATTGTAAATCAAGTTCAACTGGTGGAGCAAATGCATGGAATAGAAACAACTATTTAAATATTTGGGTGGTACCAGCAATTAAAGATGGAAGTCAAACTGGAATCTTGGGTTACGCTCAATTTCCAAATACTGGAACAGCAGCGACTGATGGAGTCGTTATTGCGCACAACTATTTCGGAACAACTGGAACTGCTCAAGCTCCATACAATGGTGGACGAACAGCTACGCATGAGGTTGGACATTGGTTGAACCTGTATCACATTTGGGGTGATGACAATGGAGCATGTACTGCATCTGACTTAGTTTCTGATACTCCAAACCAAGCTGATGCAAACGGTGGTTGTCCATCACATCCAAGTGCATCCTGCTCAAACAGTGGCGATATGTTCATGAACTACATGGATTACACAAATGATGCATGCATGTATATGTTTTCTACTGGACAAAAAGCACGTATGCAAGCATTATTCGCAACAGGTGGAGCACGCGTTTCTTTATTGAGTTCAAACGGATGTTCAGGAGCTACAAGTCCAACTCCAACGCCGACTTACTGTGCTGCTGCAGGTTCAAATGTTCAATACGAATACATTAAAAAAGTACAAATTGGAACAATAAACAATACAACAGCAGCTAATGCAGGATATGGAAATTTCACCACTTTGTCGAGTAATGTAACAAAAGGAAGTGCATATACGCTTTCATTAACTCCTGGTTTTGTGAGTACAAGTTATCCCGAATATTTCAAAGTGTATATTGATTACAATAACGATAAGGATTTTGCGGATGCGGGAGAAAATGTATACACTTCAGCTGCCACACAAGTAGCGGTTTCTAGTTCTATTACAATTCCGACAACAGCTGTAACTGGTTCTGTTAGAATGCGCGTAATTATGCGAGATGTAGCTGTAACTGGTCCTTGTACTTCGTTTACTTACGGAGAAGTGGAAGATTATACTTTAAACATTCAAACTGGAACTGCATCTCCTACTTGTACTGATGCATATGAGTCGAACAATACCTTGACAACAGCAAAAGTAATCCCAACAAATACAGCTATTACAGCGAATATTGGAACTTCAACAGATGTAGATTTTTTCCAATTCACAACAACAAGTGCTGCACCAAAAGTAAAGATCACATTGTCGAATTTACCTGCTGACTATGACTTAAGATTATACAACAGTTCTGGAACACAGGTTGGATCATCTGCTCTTGGTGGAACATCGAATGAAATCATAACAAACAATACATTAGCTGCTGGAACATACAGAATCCGAGTAATTGGATACAACAGTGCTTTCAACGCGAGTTCTTGTTATTCTTTGCAAGTTCAAACGGGTTCTGTGAACTTTAAAGCAGACATGAACGCTGAGGATATGATATCAAATAAAGAATTGTTGAACCCGATGATTGTTGCTCCAAACCCAAATTCAACTGGAAAAGTGAACATTGTTTTACCAAATGAATTGGAGGGTGATTACCAATTAAACATTCTGGATGCAACTGGAAAATTGATTTTTAGTACACATGCAAATAAAGAAGGTGGCGCTGAATTTTCAGTAACAGCAAACTTAGAAACTGTTGAATCAGGAATGTACTTTGTACAGTTACAATATGCGGGTAATGTTTATAGCGAACGATTAATTATTCAAAAATAATTGCATTAAGACTTTTACAATAGTCTTGAAAAGATTAAAAAAGCTAAACTACAAACCATAAAAAAACCGTCACTGAATAATTAGTGACGGTTTTGTTTTATCAAAGAGTTTTATTTTAATTCAAAACTGTTCATGATTTGTTCTGCGGTTTTTTCGTACAGTTCCAAATTATCTGTTTCAGATACAAACGTTAGCATGAATGTTTTCCCATTTAAAATACAAAACAATTGTGTAAAATAGGTATCTATATCATTCTTTACTCCAGTGTAAATTAATCTTTTAAAGGTTAATCCATTTTTAGTATAAGAAGTGTTTTCTATTAATTCAAAATCAATTAAAAACCCATCTAATTGACTAATTATACTTGAAACAAATTCATTTAATTGTAAGTTTAAATCTTTATCTGTTTGTTGTATTAAAAGACTAACATTCTCAACAAAAATATCATTTTCACTTTCTTTTTGTGAACTTAAAATTAAAAATTCACTATTTGAATTAGAAGACTCTTGCAAATCCCAATTCTCTGGATATGAAATCGAAAACTTAGAGTTAGAGTGTTTTTTCCACTCCACCTCATCTTTTTGAGAAAAACTCAATAAAGGATAAAACAATACAAAAAGTATTCTCAATTGCTTCATTACAATTCTTTAAACGAAGCAATAATTTTGTCCATAGCTGGTTGGTTTTCTTTTTCTTTTTCACCCTCTAATGTCCAAGTCATCACTTGATAGTAATTTTCTTTTCCTTGAACATAAGCAATCGTATAATGGATTGGAACTCCACCAATATCTCCGTTAACATTTAAAATAACAGCTGGCATTCCATTGATTGTTTTATTTGATTTCTTAATACTACGTTGGTTCAATAATTTTGTAGCTAAATCTGTTTCTAAAATTCCAAAATAACCGTTGATGTTTAATGGATATTTTTCTTCTAAACCGTTGTCTTTGATTGCAGTGTGCATTTCAGCGATTGATTCTTGAACGACAATTGTATACAATTCTTTACTTCCATCCATTTGTTGAACAACAGCAACATCGTTTAATGTTGTTGATTCGCTCATTGACTCAGGAAACTCAATTTCAAAAAGATCTTTGTAAGTAACTTTTTCAATGGCATTTGCTTTTTCTTCAGCCATTTTCTTTTCAAGTTCTTCTAATGCCTTCATATTATCACTTGAAGAAGACGAACACGATTGCATCATTAATAGAGAAGAAGCAATACTCAATGTTAAAAGGATTTTTTTCATAAATAGTAAATTATATTAATCCCTGAATTTTTCAGGTCGAATAAAGATATTAATTTCAATTAAATAAGAAATACTATTGTAAAATAAATTGTTCTTTTGAGCATAATTAAAAATCGAACTATGGATAAAATAAATTCCTTAGTTTTGAAATATGTATCGTTATTTTCGCTTTTCATTCATCGTTTTTATTCTAATAGTTTTCTTTACATTCAATTCGAATGCTCAAATAACTTGGAACTCTAAAGCAGATTCGTGTAATTTCTTCTCCTCACCAAGAGCTGTTGACTTGAATAAGGACAAAGTTCTTGACATCGTGATTGGAGGTGGAATCGAATATGTGAAAAGTCAATCTGGTGTACTTGCTTTTGATGGTGAAACAGGAAAATTACTGTGGAGAACTCCTTCTCGTTCACAAGTTTACACCGCAGCCTTATTTCAGGATGTAAACGCCGATAGTATTCCAGACGTTTTCATTGGTGGACGAGATGCTGTCTTTTTTTGTATCAATGGGAAAACAGGTGAAAAAATCTGGGAATTTTGGGCCGATTCGTTACCAAATCCATTCAATAATTCGTGGTATAATTTTTTTGGATGTCAATTTACCAAAGATCTGGACAAAGATGGATTCAAGGATCTACTCGTAACCAATTCTGGAAATTACTTAGCACTTCCAACTGAAAAAAACAGACCAACAGGAAAAATTTTAATTCTCTCAAGTAAAACTGGAAAGGTCTTAAAAAATTCATCCTTCAACGAAACGAAAGAAAGTTATTATGCTCCACATACTTTCATCGATGAAAAGAAACATGAAATCTTGCTTTATGGAAGTGGTGGTGAAACTGTTGGAGGAACTTTACGTGCAATTCCTTTGCAAAAATTCATCAGTTCGGATTTAAAAACGAATAAACTTTTATTGCGTGACACTGTGAAAGGATTTATTATCAATTCAATCACTGCAGATTTTACAGGTGATAAATTGACCGATCTATTTGTGACACGCATGAATGGGTCGGTTGAAGTTTTCTCTTATAAAACTAAAAAATCGGTTTGGAAAAAAGGATTTCCATCTTACGAAGCATACGTCACTCCTAGTTTAGCTTATTTCAATGCCGATAAGATTCCTGATGTATTTACGATTTTCGCGAAAGGACAATTTCCGAATTACAGTTCCTTTAAACAAGTAGTTTTTGATGGTAAAACGGGTGCAATTTTGTATGAAGCAAACGAAGGATTCAATCAGTTTTCACCTGGAGTTTCACTAGATATGAATGGCGATAAATTGGATGAAATTCTTTTCATTGAAAACCAAGTAGATTTCGAAGCAAAACAAATCACTTGGCGTGTGAAGAAAATTGATCCAGTAACAAAAACGGCTTCCTATTTGACAGAAAAAATGAATTATTGTTCGATGGCTGCAAGTCCGTTAATTGTGGATTTGGATGGTGATGGGAATTTAGAATTAATCGTTGCAGTGACATCTATTGACATGATATCGGATGCTGTTTCCAAGAGTGAAGTGCATGTGATTCCATTGAATTCTGGCGGGAAAATTACATGGAATGGCTACTTGGGAAGCAAGGAAAATGGCAGGTTTTGACAGAGCGATAAACAAAGTGAGAATCAGAGCGGGAATCAGAGCGAGAATGAGAGTGAAAATGAGGTGTGTATCGAAGGCTGACAACTAAGATTTTCTTTTTTTCTTTTTAGTGGGATTTCCGTGTTTGTAAATCCAAACTTTATTTACGGTATTAATCTCTAAAGCATTTATTGTTAAAACCTTATCTTTAGAAATAATCACTTCAACTTTTTCGAAACTTGATTCTTCGCCTAAACCAATATAAAGAATTTTAGACGATTGAGAAGCTTGTCCACTTCCACCATCTACTTCTTTGGTAAGAATTTTTCCATCTTTCGTGTAGAGTTTAACGATAACTCCAAAAGCATCTGCGTTTATTTCTTTTTGACCAATTAATTTAATTCCAATCCAGTTTCCAAAAGCTGATTGATTTTCATACACTTTAATTTTCTGATCCAAACCTTGAAAAGCAGCCCATGGTAGTTTCACAACAGATGAAATTAGATCTAAATCTCCATCGTGGTCAAAATCTGTGAAAACTGCACCGCGATGAGATAAAACATCATTCAAACCAATGGAATCACTTAAATCTTTAAAACTTCCATTTTCATTCAAATAGAATTTGTTCGGATCTTTGATTTTTGCTGGTGGAACCAAAGTTGCAACATTTCCTTTTGTCAAGTACAAATCTTCGTCCCCATCAAAATCGAAATCGAAAAAAACAGGAGTCCAACTGGTACTCATTTTCTTATCCGTTGATTTGTATTCCGAGAGATTTAAACTATCAGCGAAATCTGAAAATTGATTGTTTTCAAAGCTCAAAAACTGATTTTTTCCAATGTTGGTAAGATAATATTCAAACGTTCCGTCTGTGTTCAAATCCGTCTTCCCTACTCCCATTCCATACATTTCACTCATAAAATGAACGGAAGCTGAAACATCTGTAAACCCTGGTTTTGGGAAATTATTCAAATAACATTTATTTCCCAATTTTGTCCATTCACCAAAATCATTCAATAGTAATAAATCGGGATATGAATCTTTGTTTAAATCCGTAAATGTTGCTGCTAATCCACATCCTGAGTCGTCTAATCCCCATTCTTTGGAGACTTCTTGAAAGGTAAAATTTCCTTTGTTGAGCAAAAGCTTATTTGGATAACAACTTGGATTGTAGCCAACTGTATTTCCAATTGAATCGTAAAGTGCTCCCATTTGAGCGACATAATTTGTATAGAAAATATCAGTTAATCCATCTTGATTTACATCACTTACAACAACTGAAGAATAATTTCCTTGAGGAAGCGTATTTTCAAGTGATTTTATTTCAAAACTTTTCCCTTTTTTATTGATCAAAATAACTGGAAAATAATGGTCTCCTCGACTCATTCCAGATCCATAATTCGCAACAATTAAATCTTCGAAACCGTCGTTGTTTAAGTCTGCTGCAACAGTACCTTGAATAAAATATCCAGACAAGGAGTTCAAATTCAATTTATCAGTAAAATCAACAAAACGACCTTCTTGGTTCATCCATAATTTTGAAGGGAAAACACCACCAGCTTGGAACACATCTTCCCAACCGTCTTTGTTGAAATCGATGATTGTTACACCTCCACCCGCCATTTGGAAATCGTTTCCAGGATAACGGTAATCCATTCCAACTTTATCCGATACTTCCACAAAACTTCGCTTTTGAGCAAGCAAAAACAAAGGATAAAAGCAAAGAATTAGGAGGGATTTATTCATTTATGAGAACTGTCTTTAAGTAAAGATCTGCTAAATTTTGACCAGCTTTGAAAGAAACGTCTAGTGTACTTTTAAAATGAATTCCACCATAGAAACGCGAGATAGAGATTTCTTTTCCTAAAGCTTCAAAATCAGAAAACGTTCTTGGAGCGCCTTTGATATCCGTTCGTTTTACATTCGTTTTATCGGAGAAATTTTTACAATCAGGTAGGAATTTCGCGAGAATTGTAACCGCTGTTCCTGATTGAAAAGAGTGTCCACTTGTGAATTCTGGAAAAGATGGCGTTGCAATAAATGAATTGAATTTCGGATCGATGTACTGTTGAATGTAGGTAATTGGTCGAATAAAATTCGTTGAGTATTTTACATCCCAACACAAAATAAATGCATCTTGCATGGCCAAGGTCATCGTCAACAAACAGTTCAATCGGGTAACCAAATCGACCTTTTTCTCCGCAAATAATTGTTGTGTTAGTGACAATAAATGTCCGGGAGGAGTTCCTGAATATCCGGGAGAATCGTCCCAATATTCCGCGATTAATTCTGCTTCTTTGTTTCCTTCTTTTGTGAATGTGACAATTTCCAATGCTTCCTTGTACAATTCAGAAGTTGAATCCGAAGAAAATTCGATTGGTTTTAAATCAGAAATAACACTTTTTGAAGAGGCGAAAAATAAACGTGTTTTACCGTAATATGGAAGAAGAGCAGAATAAAACCCAGGTGTAGTTTTAGTCCAACACGATTTACAATTCGGAGCTACGTAATCTTCTGGATAATTTTTTAAGTAGGCATCGTCGGCACCATCTTTTTTAGCATACGCCAAAATATGTTCAACTAATTTTTGCGCTTGAAGAGAATCTGCAACAGATGCTTTACCGAATTTTTGTCTAAAAGAATAGTGTAAAATATTTAATTTTTCTTTGTTAAAAGGCGACATACTTCTGTAAAAATATTTACAAAGTCCGAAAAGTACATTGTTAACGTATGCTTCTTTGTTAACAGGTACCGTACTCGATTCATAAGGCTTGTATTCATTTAATTGGTCCAATTGAACACCTGAAACTGGAAATACTTGTTTGTTTGCTTCATACATTCCGAGATACATATACGCGAAAGCACGTGCACTCACTGGAGCTGAAAATCCGACTGCATTTTTAGTCAAATTAATGGTTTCAAGCGTATAAGCCGTTTGAATTTGAATAAAATTCTTTTCTTTTTTTGGATTTGGTTTTTGCGCATAACCATGAACCACTAAAAGAGAGAAAAAACATATAAATAGTAAGCGAATCATAGAGCAAATATACAATTGATTTTACAAGTAAATGAAACTGAAAGAGATTCGTTACTTAAGGTATTGTTAAAACGTGTAGGATAAGTAGCAAACAAGCAAATTTGTTAACTAGAATAAATTTGTAGGCTAAGTGGCAAACTTGACAGTTAGAAAACAGATAGAAAACGTGTAGGATAAGTAGCAAACAAGCAAATTTATTAACAAGTATAAAGTTGTAGGCTAATTGGCAAACTCCTAATAGCTCAATTAATTCTTGGACACAAAACTAAGTTAACATTAATTAGATTTGTGTATGTCAAAACATCGAAGAAATTGGTCAGCAGAAGAGAAAGAAAAAATTGTTCTTTACTCTGAAGAACATGGAGCTACATCT
>JBKDZA010000122.1:0-401 GCA_046308455.1 Fluviicola sp. | reverse complement strand
TTCAATAACTTTCTTTTTCAATTTAAAACCAGTCTAGACATCCTATTTCCTATCTGTTTTCAAAAAAACACTACATTTGAGAAATAAATTTAAATCGAAAAATTATGAACGCAGCACATTCACATTTAATAATCAACCACTTTCCAATTATTGGGCTAATTCTTGGACTTTTAGTCTTATTAGTTGGAATAATTCTAAAATCAAGTGTTACAAGAAGAGCAGCACTATTCGTTTTATTGGTGTCAGCAATAACTTCTTTCCCAAGTTTTTCAACTGGTGAAGGTGCTGAGAAGTATTGGAACATCAAAAACCAACTGTCGCATGTTCATGCTCTGATGATTGTCCATCAATGAACGCTGAAATGTCAAAACAAGAGAAATTAACGCATCACTTAATTCATG
>JBKDZA010000121.1:0-19203 GCA_046308455.1 Fluviicola sp. | reverse complement strand
CAAACAAGGACCAATCAACAATGAAATTTCTGTGATGAAAACCATGACCGAAGAACAAAAAAGATTCTTCGAATTGTGGACAACAGGTAAATAATCACTAGAAGGGATGGGATAAATCCCATCCCAATTTTGAATAATTAAAATTTAATCGTGTAAATAATATTTGGAATCAGTGAAAGCTGAGTCGACCATTCAATGTTCTTTTTGTTTGCATTGTAATAAGGATACAAACGCGCTTGATTGTTGGAAACATTTTGAATATCCAACTTGATAGAATGGCTCATTCGTGCTTTGTTCACACGGTAAGTAATCCCGAAGTTTGGAATAAAAACCACATCCGATTTTCCCTCCCAAGCTTGTTCATTCATAAGCACAGTTGTATTCGAAGAAATGGAAGCATCTAAATCAATTGGTGTGTAACGTCCACCTCCAATAACAGCGATTTTAGCATTTAATCCAATCGTTTTATTTTTCTTAGCTCCAACAATAAATTCTTTTCCACCCAACACATTGAAGGCAAAATTTCCATTGTAATGTGAGTTTCTGATTTTATTTTCCAATGTTTTATAAGTCGCATTGTAAATTGAACCTGTAACTAAAAAGTAGAAATTGTTTTCAAAGTAACGTTCTAGTGTCAATTCAACACCATAATTCTGTCCTTTTCCTTTATTTACTAATGGATTTGAATTCATTCCTGAACCATAATTGAGCAATGAAAAAGAACTTGTCGAATCATTTTCTACGGGAATATTGTACACCTGTTGGTAATAAATCTCACTTTTTAAACGCAAGTTTTCAGTAATTCTTCGTCCATATCCAACTACATAATGGATACTTTTTGTGAAATCTAGTTCCTTATTTGGATAAATATAATTTCCATTTGCATCCAATTCGTTTCGAAGATATGCGGAGATACTTTCCAGTTTACTGTGCATTCCAAATCCAGCTGAAAAATCATTTTTCAAAGATTGTTGCCATTTCAATGCGACACGAGGTTCTACAACAAAATTATTATTCAATAAAAAGCTGGTATGATTGATTCCTGAAACTAAAGTTAGATTGTTATTCAAGCGATATTTCCACGAGATAAACGACTGAATCAAATCACTTGAACCTTTTGATTTTGATAAAGAAACAAGATCTCCAGAATTAAATTCATCTTCCTTATAATTAAAATAATACATTAAATGCGTGTAAGTTCCTCCTATTTGAAAGGTGTTTTTCTTGTTGAATTGAAAGTTTGCGATTGACTGAAATTTGATGTTGCTTTCAGTATATTTTTCACTGATTGAACGATACAATTGATCCAAAGAGTCTTATCTGTACCATCGCCTCCATTCGAAGCGGATGAAGTGGATAAAAAACTTTTGATGTACCATTTTGAATTGATAATTTTCTCGTGTTTAAGTGCAACAACACCCATATTCGCTTTGAAATCAAATACCGAATAAATGTAGTTTGTACTGTCGTTTTTATCTGTTTGAACAATGCTACTTATTCCACCCAAACCAACTACTGAAAAATTTCCGAATCGTTTTGTGGGAAGTTTAAAATTGAAAGAAGCATCCTGATATTTTGGAATTCCATTGTAATCTAAGATTCCCAATCCATCTAATAATGCAATACTTGAATAACGATAATTCACTAAATAGGAACCACGATAACCTTTTTTAAACGGTCCTTCAAGTGATCCATCAATTCCAATTACACCAGCAGAAAATGAATATTCGCGTTTTTCATTGTTCCCTTGACGAAACTTGACATCAAAAACTCCTGAAAGTGCATTTCCATATTCAGGGGCAAATGCTCCAGAAAAGAAATCTGAATTTGCAAGCATTGATCCATTTAGCATGTTGACTGGTCCACCAGTTGATCCATTATTAGCAAAATGATTTGGATTTGGAATATCAACACCTTCTAATCGCCATAAAATCCCTCGTGGAGAATTTCCTCGAACAACAATGTCATTGTTTCCTTCAGCATCTCCGACAACTCCCGCAAAACTTGAAACCATTCGAGCTGGGTCATTGATTGAACCTGCATATCGATTCGTTTCTTCAACTGTGAACGTTTTCGCACTTAGTAAAGCCATTTTATTGAGTGATTCGGATTTATCGCTTCGTGCTTTGATCACAACTTCATCGATTTCCTTTACATCGCTCAAAAGTTCTAGATTCAAAATCTTTTCTTTCCCCGATTCTAAAAAGGATATTTGGAATGACTAAATCTTGATATCCATAAGCTGAAAATTTCAAAGAAATCCTTCCCAATGGAATGCTATCTAAGCGAAATTCGCCCAATTCACTACTTACTGTTCCTTTTCTTGGTTCGCTTTCTAAAACGAGAATCTGAGCAAATGGAATTGGGGTTTTTGTGTCAAAATCAATTAAAGTTCCTCTTACAGATTGGGTCAAATTTTGACTGAAACCGAATAAACTCGTTAAGAGAAAACAAAGTGTTAGATGTAAATTTTTCATATTTTATGTCTTTAATAAATTGCTTTATATCTAAGACATTGAATACTATAACTACCCCTAATTCAAATTCAAAATATTTCTTTTAAAATAATTGAATTGCCACTGTTCCACCAATCCAAAGTTGATTGAAACGTCCATTTACTGTGGTTTTTTCATACAATGAGTAAGGAGCTATTTGTTTCAATTCGCTGGAAGCATTCGCATGAATATTTCGAAGAGTCAATAAATTCAAACTAGGTCCAATTGCTACTGCAAATTTCTTTTTCACTTGAAATTGATAGGTCACAGTAAACTTGTTGAGATAATTTTCATCAAAATGTGCTGAATTAACTAAGTAAATACTCTGTAAATCGAAGCAAAAACGATTTCGATCATTTAATTTCACGGAGGATCCAATTCCATAACCCAATCCAAAAATATTTTGAGAAGAAGTAAAACGTCCACTAAGAAAAAGTGAATTATAAAAGGCTGGAACTCCTGTTTTTAATCCAATTTGAATGGGTAAAGACTCTGTTGTTGCAATTTCTAATTGATGAATTCCAGATTTTGAAAAGGATAAAAATCCAACTGGAATTCCTGTGATATGATTCGAATAATTGATAAAACCAATTTGTGAGCCTTTTAGTGTATCTGCTTTATTTAAGATGCCTGAAACTTGTATTCCAGTATAGTTTTTTTCAGCATAATTAGCTATTCCAGCAATTTGAATTCCACTACTATTTTTAGCAATGTGATTATAAATCCCGCCAATTTGAATCGCTTTTGAACGTTCTAAACAGAAGTTTGAAATCCCTCCAATTTGTATCACTTTTGAATTTTTTGAGCAGAAATTAGAGATTCCTCCAACCTGTATTCCAGTTGTTTTTTCTTGATTGTAATTTACAATTCCGCCAATTTGAATTCCATAGAAATTGCCTTTCACTTTATTTGCAATTCCACCGATTTGAATTCCATATACGCCTTTGTTTACAATGTTTGATATACCTGCAATTTGAACACCTTTAAAATCAGAAAGATTGGAGTTGAAAAGTCCCGCAATTTGTACGCCTGATTGATGACCTCCAACAACATTAAATAAACCTGCAATTTGTCCATATTTAACCGTGTCAACATCAATATTAAATAAGCCAGCAAGTTCAAATTTTCTAACTCCACCAACAACTCCACCCAATAAATTGAACGAATAATCAACTGTAGTTGCGCTACTTAGTTTACCATTGGTTCCGATTTTAGGCAATAAAGAAAATTGTCCTTTTTGTTGGATAAAGTCTTTAAAATTAGACATGTTTGCTTTGCGTTCATCCGTAAACTTTAACCATTTCAAGCGTTGAAAGCGCGTTAAAAAATTTGTTGTATCTATTGGTGTTTCGGTGATTAAAGAATCTGAAACTTGAAGAATTGGATTCAGAAATAATGTAACAACTCGAGAATCAGTAGGATTAAAAATCAAGTTTGTATCTTGAAATGTATTCTTTTTAGCGGTAATAAATGATTGATTTTCACCATTTAATTTTAATACATAATGGCCATATTCATCTGAAACAGCAGATGATAAAGTTTGTGTTTCATATACGGTTGCAAAAGCAATTTTTTCTTTTGTTTGTGCGTTCATAACATAACCTTCAATAGTTATTTCACTTCCTTCGGTTTTTGGATTTGCTTTTAAAAGAATAT
Source organism: Fluviicola sp. (assembly GCA_046308455.1). Lineage (GTDB taxonomy): Bacteria > Bacteroidota > Bacteroidia > Flavobacteriales_D > Crocinitomicaceae > Fluviicola. The sequence continues at coordinate 15,052 of JBKDZA010000121.1, read as the reverse complement.
AATTTCCTTTTCCAATCATCAAAATCGAACCTTGGAAGATGTCATCCAATATTTCTCGAACAGTTTTGTTAATGTATGCGCGATTGATCAACATTTTTTCATCAAAAACGCCCGTTTTATATGCGAAAGAAAAATCAGCTGCTTGTTCGATTTTTTGAAGTGCTTGTTTCAGTTGAATTGCATCAAAAGAAACGGTAACTTTTCTTTCAAGTGGGGGAGTTACCTCTTGTCCAAAAGCACTTGAAAACTGAAGGATAAACAGTAATATTACTGTTCGAACCCAATTAATTACATCCTTTTCCATACAATTCGATTACCTTATTATTTTTCACAACTTTGATGTCCATTAATTCTTTGATCAAATCAAGAATTGTGATTAAATCTTCATTTTTAAAACGAACAGTTAACGGACAATTTTCAATTTCTTTGTTCTTGATGACGATTTCTTGTTCGAAAAATTCACTTAAAACTTGAGAAACCTCTTTCAAACTCGTTCCATCAAATTCAAAGATTTTGTTTTTGCGTTGTTTTTTTGTTTCGTAGCGACTGATAAAATCTGTTTTTATTACATAGAACGCACTGTCTCCTGCCGACATTTTTAATACAGAATTGTTTAAGCGCAACTCTACTTTTCCTTCATCAACAACTATTTTTACGGTATCTGAATTTGATTCTACACGAAATACAGTTCCAATATCAACGATTTTTAATTTCTCAACTGAAACAATAAAAGGTTTTTTCTCATCGTGAATAACCTCAAACGTCGCACTTCCTTTTAAATTCAATAAGCGATTCTTTTGATTAAAATCATCTGCTAAAGTCAATTGACTTCCCTTTGTTAATTTCACCATAGATTTATCAGAAAGGATAATTGATTTTTCAGAGTTTTGAGCAAAAAACTCTTGCTTTTTCAATGGATTTTCTTTTGGTTTATCATTTCCAGCGTTTCCATTTGGTTGAGTAGGACTTTTCATCAGAAGATACATGGTTGTAATCATTGCAACAAGCAACAAAGAAGCGGCAGCGAATACTAGTTTGCGAGGGGCAAAGCGTACAATTTTTGTCTTATCTTTTTCACTTTCTGAGCTTACTTTTTTCCAAACTTTTTGTTTATTTTGAGTATCAAAAGTTGAAATTCCGTGAGTGATAGAATACGTGTTTTCTAATTCTTTAAAATAATTTTTGTTTTCATCAGATTCATCAATAAAATCTTGAACAAGCATGGCTTGGTCTGGTGTTGCCTCGCCACTTAAAAATACAGCAATTAATGCTTCAATATCGTTGTTATGAGTTACCATCCTTTAATTATTAATACTATTACTAAAATGTCTGTCAAATATTCTTTTAATTCAATGCGCATCAACTTCAGCGCTTTTCCCATGTGATTTTCAACTGTTTTAATCGAAATGTCCAATTTTTCTGAAATTTCACGATACGACAATTCGTTCATCCTACTTAAACGAAAGACCTCACCACATTTTTCAGGTAAACTATCAATTGCATTTTCTATTTGTTGTGTCAATTCGTTTTGAAGGACGTCTTGGTTCGAATAAACAGTGCTTGCAATAGCTAATTTGTCAGATATTTCAACATGTAAATTCGAATGTTTCGATCTTTTTAAATCATTCAAACAGAAATTGTGAACCGCACGATACAGATAAGATTTAACATCCATTATTTGTAGCGATTCCCTTTTTTCCCATAGTGTTGAAAACAACTTTTGGATCACATCTTCTGCAGCTGATTGATCTTTCAGGATAGAAAAAGCATACCGTCCAAGACCTTCATAATGCTGTCGAAAAAGCAATTCAATTTGTTCGGAATTTAATTCAATACTTGAATTCATGTATTTGATTTCATTAACATTCTAATAGTAAGACAAACAATTTTCATGTTACCCCTATTCAAAATTATTTTTTTCTAAAATTAGAAATCTTTGATTGAATGAAAGATCTTTTATCTATAACAACAGTGGGGTCGCGATTAATCGCGACCCCACATCCCCACTATTGTGATTTATATTTGGTTTCTGTTACTTATAAATTGATTGGCTTCGGAACCCAACCCAAGTCGCGGTCTTCTTTCAATGATGTTCCAGGAGATGAAATGGGAGTTCCAACAACATTGTTTTCTGGAGAATTTACATAGACTTCTTTGGTTCTGTATTCAGTGATGTGAACAGTATCCGTTCTATAAACAACTTTGTTTTTCCCTTTTTCGGAAGGGATGTAAACTGTGTCTACACGTTGAACATATAGTGTGTCTATCTCTTTTTTAACAGGTTTTGAATTGGCAACTTCAACGCTTTCATTTTTAGGATAAGCTAAAACAAAAGCAATAATCAAACATGCGGCTCCAGCCAAAACTTGCCACAAGGGAACAACAAGTGCTTTCTTTTCCTTTTCAATTACTAAAGGCTGAACAGTTAATGGTGGAATTTCCAAATGTGGCAACTGACAAAATACGGTATGCTGCATGCGGTATTCTTCCTCAGAAAGATGTTTTAAAACAAAAACACGTTCCTCATTCGTCAATTCGTCAAATGATTTTTGTTCCAATAAGTCTACTAATTTCTCTTCCATGTTACATCAATTTGAATATATTTTGTTGAAAGCTTGGGTCATATTCCTTCAAGTCTTCTGTTAATTTTTTTGTTCCGTAAAATAAACGCGATTTCACTGTTCCGATTGAGATTTCCAAAATATCTGTGATTTCATTCAATGAAAATCCTTCTAAAAAGCGCAACACCAATACATCTCTGTGAACAGGGTCCAATTTATCTAAACTCAGTTGTAAACTTGCTAAAAATTGCTTCGTTGCAAATTCATCTGATGCAAAGGATGATTGATGAATGTGTTGTTGGGTGAATTCTTCCGTTGTTCCTAATTTGCGGTAAGCGGTTTTACACATGTTGGATGCAATAGTAAAAACCCAGGTGTAGAATTTTTTTTCACAATCAAACAAATGGTTTTTCTCGAGCAATTTTAGAAACAATTCTTGCACGAAATCTTGTGCTAAACTTTCATCACGATTGAGCATTTTGTAGAAATATCCAAGCAACTTTGGACTGTACCTTCGGTGAATTTCCACCAAGGCATCAGTAGAGCGATGGTCCTGGATCAGAACCATCAACTCTTCATCGCTTTGATTACGAAAATGAATGTTTCTATTCATTCTAGCTTCTTTATTGTTCGATTATTTCCATTACTACTCTAAAACCAACTCCAGGATCAGCACCAGTGTAGTTTTGTGTTTTATCGAAAGTACATTCTTCATATAAGTTGTACCAAGAACCACCCATTGCTGCTCCTTTTACATTAATCATCTCAGATACATTTCCAAAGGAATTGTAAAAACCAAGATTGTTTGGATTGTAAGAACTTACGTTTACAGAGTGAAATCCACCATCTTCAAAGAAACTTGTGGGTGTAGGTTTAATATTCGCCAAATAACATCCACTTTGATTTTTAATTGTTCCACCAGGAAATGGATTCAATTCTGTTGGTTTTCCAGCTGTTGCCATTTCCAACCATTCAGCTTTTGTTGGTAAACGGAAAACCACTTTTTTGTAAGAGCGTTTCTTTTGTTGGTTGTATTGTTGAGTCAACCAGTTGCAATAAGCCGTTGCTCCTTCGTAAGAAATATTCACAATTGGGTAATTCTGATAAGCAGGATGCCAAGCATATAAATCAGTCATTGGATCATGGATAGTATACTTAAATTTCTTTTCCCATTGAGTTGAGTCGTATAGCGCAACTTTCAAGGCATTGTCCATTTTATTTTCTTTCAAATACTCCAAGTATTGTCCGTATTCATAGTTGGTCACTTCTGCTTCTTGCATGAAAACTTTGTCTTTCACTCGTAAGTAGGATTTTTCCATACGTTTGGCATTGAAATTCGAACTAGAAATCAATTTCATTTCATCACTATTCAAGCATTTATTCACTTGTTCATCTTGTTGACATTTAGAACCCAAATCTTCTAGTAATGGTTGAATTTCATCCATTTTTGCCAAATTACCATTTGTTTTGTAATAAGTGTACAATTTCAGTAAGGATGGTAAATACATGCAATTGAAATCAGTTTCTTTATTACTAAATTCATGATATGCAAAGCTTTCTTTTAAGTGATCCAACAAGTATACAGATTCGTAATTTTTTACAATAATTTTTTGGTTATCAACTGGAGTTATACTGTAGCGATAAGCTAAGCCAGTTAAATATAAGTTTTCAGAATAGTTGTGTTCAAACTGTAGATAGGCAGAAGTACTGATGTAAACTGGGTTTTTTGAATCTAGAATTGAGTTTACTGCTTTATCTAATAGTTCAGGTTGTTTTTCTTCTGCATCTAAAACTTTTATTGAAGGATCAAAACTTACTTTTCCCTTGAACAAATTGTTTCGGTAATCGTCCAACATACACATACTGTAATTGATGATTGTCACATCTGTTCTATGATTTTTTGCAACTTGTGTAATCCAAAGCGCGTAAGTGTCCATGTCTCCCAGTGTAAAAACAATTGCATTTGGTTCTAATTCACTCAGTAGATTGTATGCCCAATTGATTAGTCCAGCAGGAAGCTCATTGGCTTCATACATCTTTTTTGCGTAGTATTCTTTTTTAGCTTGGTTACCTTTTGTTTCATAATGAATCATCAAAGCGTCAAAAATTCGAGGGTCGTCATTATAGTTCAATTCTTCAGCGGCAAGTACTTCTTTTTCATTATTGAAGACTCCCAATTCATCACTTGCAATTAAATTGTAAGCATAGGTTTTCTCAATTTTTTGCTTAGCTTTTTCAAGAATTGTTTTTCGTTGTTCTTTGTAAAAATTATACTTTAAAGAATCAGTTCCGCCGTAATTTGGACTTGACACAATAGAAGCACAGCGTGCGGCAACATAGCTATTGATCCATGCTTCTTCGTTTTTTTCGTTTTTCTCGATTTCTTTTTGCCAAAGGTTGAATTGGTTTTCATAATAACTCAATTCATTCCATTCCTTAGCAACACTTTGAATTTTATCTAGTTTTTGTGCTTGAGTAGAAAATGAAATTCCTAGTACAAGCAATGCGAATATTTTTTTCATATTTATTTTTTAAAACTCAAGGCCTTGGAGCGGTTTCTAAAAGGATTACTCAGTCAACTGAAAAAAGTTCACGGGTTTATAAATTAAAAATAAACAACCCTGATATTTTGCAATTGAAATGAAAAATATCAGGGTAAAAAAGTGCTAATATACTTTTCTATAAACTCCTGTAAGCTACTTGTTTCAAAGGTTTCATTGATTTTATAGCTTTCTCCTGAGAATGAAATTAAAAAATTATTTTTTGTCGCTAAATCTTCCACACAATTGTATGCTCCCTTTTGAATTGAGGCGGTACTTGAGTACTTAAATTCACACGTAAAAACAATGTTTCCTCCTCTTTCAATGACCAAATCAAGCTCCGCACCCTCATGTGTCCGATAAAAATATGGAGTGTAGTTTTGGGGTAATAATTGTACGATTTGCTCAATTGCAAACGACTCCCAAGAGGCTCCTAGAACAGGATGACTCCAAAGATCTTCTGGGTTTTCGATACCCAAAAGTTGGTGCAAAATTCCCGTATCGCGAATGTACACCTTCGGTGTTTTTACCAAACGTTTTTTCAAATTCGTTGAATATGGATGTAACAAGCGAATCAAAAAAGCTCCTTCTAGGAAAGATAAATAACGATTAACTGTATTGACAGACAAACCAAGCGAACGTGCCAAGGCTGAAACATTCAACAGTTGACCATGACAATGTGCCAACATCACCCACAACTTCCTAATTATTTGTGGATTCACATTCAAACCCAAAAGAGGTAAATCGCGCTCCAAATAAGTACGTATAAAATTTTGTTGCCACAAATTTCGAATTCGGTCTGTTTTTAAAAACAAGGGTTCAGGAAATCCGCCTCGAAAAAAATGGTCTCCCAATAATACACTTGAACCTAATTCATAACTGTTCAAAGGTGAAATCTCCTCAAAAACAATTCGTCCAGCCAAAGTCTCAGATGATTTTTGAATCAAACTCGGTGAAGCTGAACCCAAAATGATAAAACGACTCGGCACGCGGTAATCGTCGACCATGGAACGTAAAACGGAAAACAATTCTGGAACATTTTGAACTTCATCTAACACCACACATTGTTCTTTGTGTTGCTCGAAATAGAAAACAGGATCCTGAAGCTTTGCTAAATCTTTTGGATTTTCCAAATCTAAGTAAACAGCCTTTTTGTTAATCTGAGCGATTAAATATTTGGCTAAAGTTGTTTTCCCAACTTGTCTTGGACCAATTAATGCCAATACAGGAAATTCCTGCAAGCACTCAATTAAATAGTTTGTTTTCCAACGATTTACCATGCAACAAATATAAAAAAAACCCTGATATTTTGCAAATAGAATGAAAAATAACGGGGTAAAAATGTTTTATAAATCGACTTCAATGGCATGAAATCAATAGAAAAAGCATAAAAAAAGTCGGAAACAAAGCGTATTTTTGCACAACTAAAACGGGACGGAGAACTTTCTTCGCCCCTTTTTGTCATTTAGTACAAATAGATTATGGAACTGACAGCTTTTCTGAAAAAAGTAAATGAGTTAAAAGGAATCGATGAAGTCGCAAATACACTTCAACAGGCAGAAGCACGTATTCACGTGAAAGGCTTAATTGGTTCTTCGAAAACAATCGTAAGTTCATTGATTGCTGCTCAAGTTCCAGGAAATCACCTGTTTTTATTGGAAGACAAAGAAAGTGCAGCCTATTTTTTAAACGATTTAGAACAACTTTATCCTGAAAATAACACGATTCTTTTTTATCCAGCTTCCTACAGAACTCCCTATCAAGTTGAGGATACGGATAATTCAAATGTGGTCGCACGAGCTGAAGTTCTCGAAAAAATAAACACAGGAAAAAACACGTGGGTTGTATCTTATCCAAATGCTTTATTTGAACGTGTTCCCACTCAAAAAAACCTCACAAAAAATACGTTACGCGTTGAAAAAGGCAAAACCTATTCCATTGATTTTTTCAATGAATTGTTATTGGAATACGGTTTTGATCGCGTAGATTTTGTTTATGAACCGGGACAGTTTTCCATCCGTGGTGGAATTGTAGATGTCTTTTCTTTTTCGAATGACGAACCCTTCCGAATCGAGTTCTTTGGTGATGAGGTAGATTCCATTCGAACTTTCGACCCGGTATCTCAACTTTCCATCAAACAACACGCTTTTTTCTCCATCGTTCCAAACGTTCAAAAACAAATCATTTTGAATGGAAATGGAAGCTTTTTGGAATTTATAGGCAAAAACACAACGATTTGGCTGGCTTCAAACGACTTAGTACACGCGAGTTTGGAGAAAGAATACGAAAAAGCAGTTAAAATTTACGATAAACTTCCAACAAATACCATCAAACATACTTTGCCAAGTGAATTGTATGTGCATCCAAGCGATTGGAAAAAACAAGTGGAAGTTCATTCAATTGTAGAATTTGGACCAGAATACCATTTCAAAACCCAAACTCACGTTCAGTTTCAGGTTCAACAACAACCCGCTTTCAACAAAGATTTTGAGTTGTTACGTCAAGATTTAATTCAACGTAAAAACGCTGGAGCAACAAACTTAATTTTCTCCAATCAACCACAGCAAATCGAACGCTTGTTCCAGATTTTTGAAGACATAGGAGGAGAAGTGGAATTTTCTCCAATGAATCTGGCGTTACACGAAGGATTTATTTTACCTGAGTTAAAACTCGTTTGTTATACGGATCATCAGATTTTTGAACGCTACCATCGATTTAAATTAAAAGAAGGATTTCGTCAAGCGAAGCAAGCCTTGACATTGAAGGAAATATACAACTTGCAAAAAGGTGATTACGTAACGCATATCGATCATGGAGTTGGTCAATTTTCTGGCTTACAAACAATCGATGTGAATGGAAAACCACAAGAAGCAATTCGTTTAGTCTACAAAGATGGCGATGTGTTGTATGTTTCGATTCACTCCCTACACCGAATTTCTAAGTTTACAGGTAAAGAAGGTTCAGCGCCTAAAATGAACAAATTGGGCACGCAAACGTGGGCAACATTAAAACAAAAAACAAAGAAGAAAATCAAAGAATTGGCTTTCGATTTGATTCAATTGTATGCAAAAAGAAAAGCTCAAAAAGGTTTTGCCTTTATGCCCGACACATACCTTCAAAACGAATTGGAAGCTTCTTTTATGTATGAAGACACGCCAGATCAATTGAAAGCAACAATTGCAATCAAAGAAGACATGCAAAAAGACACACCGATGGACCGATTGGTGTGTGGGGATGTAGGTTTTGGAAAAACTGAAATTGCCATTCGCGCTGCATTTAAGGCGGTTACTGATTCGAAGCAAGTGGCGATTTTGGTTCCAACTACAATTTTAAGTCATCAACATTATCGAACTTTTTCTGAAAGGTTAAAGAATTTCCCCTGTAAAGTGGATTACATTAATCGCTTTAAATCAGCAAAGCAAATTACGGAGACACTTAAAAAACTGGAATCAGGTCAAATAGATATTTTAGTTGGAACGCATAAAATCGTTAGTGATAAAATCAAATTCAAAGACTTGGGCTTGATGATTATTGACGAAGAGCAAAAGTTTGGTGTGGCAGTTAAAGATAAATTGAAAACCTTAAAAACAACTGTTGATACATTGACATTAACAGCGACACCCATTCCGAGAACGCTACAGTTTTCACTCATGGGCGCACGTGATTTGAGTATCATCAACACGCCTCCGCCCAACCGTCAGCCGGTATTGACAGAAGTCATCACTTTCAATGAAGAAACAATTCGTGATGCAATTGCTTACGAAGTAAGTCGTGGAGGACAAGTATATTTTGTAAACAACCGACTTTCAAACATCAAAGAAATTGCTGGAATGATTTCACGTTTAGTTCCAGGAGTCCGCGTTGGAATTGGACATGGACAAATGGACGGAAAACAGTTGGAAAAAGTGATGATGGATTTTATCCAAGGAGAGTTTGATGTTTTGATTGCTACAACAATTATTGAATCGGGGATTGATATTTCGAATGCTAACACGATCATCATTAACGACGCGCACATGTTTGGTTTAAGCGACTTGCATCAATTGCGTGGACGTGTTGGACGTTCGAATAAAAAAGGGTTTTGTTATTTGATTTCCATGCCGATTTCTGTATTGACTTCAGAGGCAAGAAAACGTTTGGAAGCTTTGGTTCAATTTTCAGATTTGGGTTCTGGATTCAACATTGCGATGAAGGATTTGGACATTCGTGGAGCAGGAAATTTATTGGGTGGTGAACAAAGTGGGTTCATTTCAGAAATCGGTTTTGAGATGTATCAAAAGATCTTGAACGAAGCAATGGACGAGTTGAAGGAAGAGGAATTCAAGGATTTATACGACGACAGAACGACGGAAACCATGGGACAACATTTCGTGAAGGACTGTGTTTTAGAAACGGATTTTGAGTTGCGTATTCCAGAAGATTACATCAACAATGTTTCTGAGCGATTGAGTATTTATCAAGAGTTGGACAATTTGGAAACAGTTGAACAATTGGAGACACACAAGCAACAATTGGTTGATCGTTTTGGTCCACTTCCACGTGTTGTGAAAGAATTGATTCGCAGTTTTGAATTGCGTTGGTTAGCTGAAAGTTTAGGGTTTGAAAAGTTGGTCATCAAGCAAGGAGCAATGATTGGATATTTCATTTCGAATCCACAAAGCAAGTTTTACGATTCAGAACAATTCCAAGCGGTTTTACAGTTTATTCAAAAGAGTAAAGACGTAAAAATGAGTGAGAAAAACGACAAACTGCGCTTGATTTTTAGTTCTGTTCAAAACATGGACCAAGCCTTTGAGCGATTGCAAATGATTTAGAATCGGTCATTTCAAAGAAATGAAACATTTTCGAAAATTTGACTTATTCCTGTATATTTGCACAAAAATTAATACATGAAAAATTTAATTATTGTTGTAGCAGTAATTGCAACAAGTACTTTTTTACTAACGAACTGTGGCGGTTCGAAAGAATTAGGTGGTGGTTTCAATTTGTTTACGATTCAACAAGATCGTGATTTAGGTGCTCAAGTTGCAGCTGAAATTGATGCAAACCAAGCGGAATACCCTTTACTTGATTCTGCACAAAACAAAGAAGTGTATGCTTATTTGTACAAAGTACGTGACAATATTTTAAATTCTGGAGCTGTAAAACACAAAGATGATTTCCAATGGCGTTTACGTATTGTTAAAAATGATTCTGTGTTAAATGCATTTTGTACTCCTGGAGGTTACATTTATGTGTATACTGGAATCATGAAATACTTAGATAATGAAGCTCAATTAGCAGGTGTAATGGGACATGAAATTGCACATGCAGATTTCCGTCACTCTACTCGTCAAATGACAAAAATGTATAGTATTCAAGTATTGTTACAAGCAATTGCTGGGAATCGACAAATGTTGAAAGATATTACTGCTGGAATTGTAGGATTAAAATTTTCACGTGAGCACGAATCTGAAGCAGATAAAGGTTCAGTTACATATTTGTGTCCAACAAAATACCAAGCAGATGGTGGAGCTGGATTCTTTGAGAAAATTGCAGCATCTGGTGGTGGAAGACAACCAGAATTTTTAAGTACACACCCAAGTCCTGAAGGTCGAATTGAAGCCTTTAAAAATTACAAATTAGAATTAGGTTGTGGTGGTACAAGTGATTTTGAACAAGATTACCGTGCAATTATTGCGAAATTACCTCAATAATTTTTATGCAATTATTTTTAAAAGACGGAAGATATATCATTTTAAACGAGGGGATTGATTGTTCGATTCCCTTGTCTGCTTCTGAACAAAACCCGCGCGCATGGTACGTTGATCAACCAGTAATTGAACCAGTTCGTGGAAATGGATGGGTTGGAGCTGTGGCTGAAGGTGGAAGCGTGAACTTCAGAAATGTGTTTTTTAATCCACATGGACATGGAACACACACAGAATGTCTGGGTCACATAACGAATACAGTTCATTCAGTCAATTCTATACAGTTTCTTCCGTTTTATTTTTCTGAGATTGTTTCAATTACACCTTTAGAAGTTGAAAATGAAGACGGTGAAATGGACCAAGTTATTACACGTGAGTTACTTGAAAAAGCAGTTCAATCAGAAAAATTAGAAGCACTTTTGATTCGCACACTTCCGAATAACGAAGCGAAAAAATCGTTCAATTATTCAGACAAAAATCCAGCATATTTCACCAAAGATTGTGTGGACTTTTTAGATCAATTAGGAGTACTACATTTCTTGGTTGACACTCCATCAGTTGATCGTGAAAAAGACGATGGAGTTTTAGCTTTTCACCATGCTTTCTGGGGAGTTCCTAATAATGAACGTTTTGATAGAACAATCACGGAAATGATTTTTATTCCTGAAAAAGCAACAGATGGAATTTACTTTTTAAATCTGCAAACCGCACCTTTCGAAAACGACGCAACTCCAAGTAGACCAGTTGTATTTCCAATTCATTTTAATACAGAAGACTAGGGGATAATTATCAATTATCAACGATGAATTATTAAACATCTTTTGAAAGAATCAAATTATTAATTTTCAATTGAATCCTGATAATTATCGGGATGTCAAAGAGCTTTTTCAAAAGATTATTAATCTGACTAACCTGAAGAATGTTTACATTCAACTAGTGTAATTATGTCGCTCAAACTTTAAAATATCTGTGCATCTGTGGCATTGAAAATGTAGAATACAGAATTCAGAATGAAGAGGATTTTAACTTTAAAAAAAGCACTCCGATATTCGAAATCCGACATTCATCATTACCTAATATACAACATAAAAGAAAATTACTGGTTTTGGCACGGTATTTCGAGTCAAATTCTATCTTTGTAAAAAAATTAAACATGAGAAAAATATTCGCCTTTGCATTTTTAACTGTTTTACTGGTTAGCTGTGGACAAAAAGTTGCTTATACTGATGCATTGAAAGAACAATTTGATCTTTCTGCTGAGAATTTAACGAAAATTCAATTCTTTACTTCTTCTCAAATTATCATGGAAAGAAATAAAGAGTCTGGAAATCAAACAACTGGTACTGATGGTGCTTTGGTCGTTAACTCTTCTAAAGTTCAGGATCGTATTATTATCCCAACAAATACAAAATGTGTTTTCGAAAAAGTGGGTACAAACAATGAAATCATGGTTCGTTTTGAAGTTGGAACTGGTAAAATCTTAAAATTTGCTGTTCGTCCAACTCAAACAAATGGTCGTTACTACTTAGTAGCAGATTGGAAAAACAATGTTGGTACACTTGAATATGGTAATGAAACATATACATTAGCTTCTGGTGCTTCTGGAGCATACTTACAAGTTGTAATGAGAAAATTACAAAAAACAAAACGTAAAGACAGAATCGTACGTGGTATGAAAGTCTAAGTTTTTGTTAGAATACAGAAAATTTGATAGAAGGGGAACGAATTTCGTTCCCTTTTGTTTTTACCTTTGTACCAAGTTTAGTTTATGCAAGATTTTTTAATAAACAACATTCTCCTGTGGAAAGCTTTGCACATCATTTTTGTGGTGAGTTGGTTTGCTGGATTGTTTTATATCGTTCGTTTGTTTGTATATCATACGGAAGCAAATCAGCGTCCCGAGACAGAAAAGAAAATCTTACAAGATCAATTTAATATCATGCAATGGCGTTTGTGGTATGTCATTACTACACCAGCAATGTATCTGACAATTTTATTTGGGACCTTAATGATTCTTGCAACTCCTGCATATTTGAAAATGCCTTGGATGCACGTAAAATTGACTTTTGTTGCGGTTTTAATTGTCTATCATTTTATTTGTCAACGCTTGATGAATCAATTGAAAAACGGGAAATCAAAGTGGACAACGAATCATTTGCGCATGTGGAACGAATTGGCAACCTTAATTTTGGTGGCAGTTGTATTTCTTGTTGTACAAAAAGACGGTTTGAATTGGATTGGTGGAGTAATTGGATTTTTCGGAGTTGGAATTTCCTTAATGATTGGAATTAAAGCATACAAAAAGTGGAGAAAGAGCTAGAAAATCATCCTTTGGTGTTGGCACTAAAAAACCGTTTGGGCGACCATCGGGTTAAAATCATGCCTAATCCACTTCATTCCGAACAAGCATTGTTATTTCTATTTTTGGAAAAACGAGTTCCCGTAACCGTCGTTTCAACAATTGGTTTATCGGATTACACGATGCCTGTTTTGGAAAAATGGATTGGTCGTGAACACAATGAAATTTATTTTTGTCTTCCTGCATTTTGGGACATTGAAGATATGTCTAATCAAAATTTCTCTTGGCCGTTCGAATGGATTTTCCGCTTAGAAAAATTTGTTCGTGAAAAGAATACGTGGTTTGGTCCAGGACACACCATCCCAGCTGGAAATCCAGTTTTACCCATTTCCGAAACAGTTCAGCAAGAGTATTTTATACTTTACGATCCAATTTTCCTTTCAGAAGAATTAGCTCCAGTCAAAACTGAAAATAGAACAACGCAATTCTTATGTATTTTCCCTATTCATGGAGACGAACTCGACTACAAAATGGGAAAAGGAACCTTCAAGTTCATCAAACTTTTTGTTGGTCGCGGACACGATGAACGCATCGATTATGCGCGAAAGTCAATTAAAGAATCGCGGTTTAAAATTTTTTAATTGTAAATAAATGACTATTTCATCAATTTCTCCAATTCATTCTCAATCTCCTTCTTTTCTTCATTAGTATAGAATGTGGAACTTTTCAATGATTCCTTTAACTTGAGAACATTTTTAGAATAATCTACTTTAAGTAATTTTTGTGCCTCAATGATGTACATGTATCCTTCAGAAAAATTGGGATATGATTTCAAAAGAATTTCCCAGGCTTTTATAGCATTTTCATATTGTTCTTCTCCATAGTAATACCATCCTTTACCATTCAAAACGCCAAGAGAAAACTTGAGATTCTTACCATAAAAAGAGGTAACTACTTTTTCTAGAGAATCGAGGATGTTTAAATCCGTAATAGAATTATCCAAATAATTATTTTGATTTTTAGACCAATATTCAAAAACCTCATACAAGGAAGTTGCAATTGTTAAACCAGGTGTAACATTATGATCTGCCTGAGGAAAAATAGTTCCTTTTGCATCAAAATTTTGTATTGATAGAGTTTTTATAAGTGAATCCATTTTGTAATAATCTTTTGGAAAATCGCCTCCAATAGCAAAACGAAAAAATGTTTTATTAGAAATAATTTGTCCACTCAAAGAAGCAATTGAATCAACAAGGTTGACATTTTCTTGTGAAAAAAATGGACTAATTGCAATAACAGCATTGAGTTCATTTATACGATGAGAAAGTAATGAAGTTGTAAAATAACCGAATCTAGAATGTCCAACAAAAACTCTAAATGAATTTGCTTTATATTTCTTTTCAAGCAATGGAATTAATTCATCAAACAAAAATTGTTCGTTTTCTCGTGCAAGTCCATTTTTACCAGATTCTTTGTGTAAAGTTTCTGGTAGACGATGAGTTTCATCCGATTCGATGCTAACCATAATTGAAGAAGGCATCTGTTCATTACTCGTCAAGTAATCAACCGTATTTATGATATAATTGTGACTTCTTTGGTTTTGTTGGTCAAAAATTAGAATCAATGGAAAATCACGATTGATATCTTTTTGCCATTCAACAGGAACAGTTATTGTTATTTTCTTTTCAAATCCAAGACTTTTCGAAAAAATAGTCGTATCGATTAGCTTCTTATAACGCTCATATTTTTGAGCTGAAATACTATTAACAGATCCAACAAAAAACAAAAAAATGGTTATTAATCGTGTCATTTGTAATTAAGTTTTGGCTCTATATGGAATACTGTGGGTAATTGAACTTTAGTTTTCCAGCAATGAAGTAAATCATATTGATGAAGTTTTGTGTATTTCGATATCCTCTAGCTCTTTTCTTAGCTAATTGTATTTTCGAGTTTATTCCTTCT
>JBKDZA010000120.1:0-4029 GCA_046308455.1 Fluviicola sp. | reverse complement strand
ATCCCAGTCTAAATTTTCTTGTAAAAAAATAGTATTCAATTGTCCCACAAATTTCTTTGTTGTCTCGTGCGCATTCTGAGTGATTTGTGTTTGTGCTAAAATCCAAGCATCAGCTGAAACATCTTTTATTTTGCCAACTTTCTTTCGCGATTGAAGTTCAAACATCGACCATTTCGTTTGATAGTCATACCAATCATAGCATTTTGATAATTCAGTGTAGAGATAGTTTTTGCGTTGAATTTTTAATGCTGAATCCAATTGATCAAAACTCGATTTATTGTCACTGAATCGAACTACGCTTTCATCATTTGATAAACCATTTAACTGAAACGAAGATTTTAAAACGAGTCCTTTCAAACTTTTTAATCGTGAAAGTGCAACATAAGCTTGACCAGGAGCAAAGACATCTGACACATCCAAAACTGCTTTTTCGAAAGTTAATCCTTGACTTTTATGAACAGTAATTGCCCAAGCGAGTTTGATAGGATAATGTACAAACGTTCCAATAACTTCTTCTTCGATTTCTCCAGTTCCCTCGTTTAATTTGTATTTGATATTGGTCCACTCGTATTTGTCAACGACAATCGTTTTCTTTTCATCTGGAAAAAAGACTTCAATTTCATCGTTCGAAAGACTTTGAATGCGTCCCATTTTCCCATTATAGAAGTTCTTCTCAAAACTAATGTCGTTTTTAATAAAAATAACTTGTGCACCTTTCTTTAAGGTCAAATTAGCTTCTAAAGGAAATAAATGTGGCGGAAATTCACCTTTAATGTCCGCTTCGTATTGATAGCTTTTCTCTTTCAAGTTTGCCAATGCAAGTTCATTGATGCGATCGGCTTTTACATTGTGGGTTGTTAAAGTGATATATCCTTCGTTTTTTGACGTATCAAAAGTTGGGTTGACATATTTGTTCAAAGTTGCTTTATCCGATTCCGAAATTCGATTATTTCGAAGGTTATTTAAAATTGAAATGAACGTTTCGTCGTCTTGGCGATAAATTTTCTCCAATTCTATATATAAAGGTGGAGCTTCGTGTATTACGTGCGCGTTGAAAAAGAAAATACCCGCATAATAACGCGAAAGCACAGACCATTCTTCGTTTTTAATTACTGGAGGAAGCTGTAGTAAATCTCCGATGAAAAGTACTTGTACTCCTCCAAAAGGTTTGTTGTTTTTACGTACGTTTCGAAGTGTCCAATCGATTGCGTCTAATAAATCCGCGCGAAGCATACTGACTTCATCAATGATTAACAACTCTAAGTTGCGCATTAGATTTTGTTTCACTTTGTTGAAACTTGCATGTCTACTCAAGGTAGATCTGCTTTCGAACTTCGCTCCGTAATTGAGTTGCGACTGTTGCACAAAGTCTGGAATGAAACCTCCAAAAGGCAATAGAAAAAAGGAATGAATGGTAACTCCACCAGCATTCAACGCTGCGATTCCTGTTGGCGCAACGATAACTGTTCGTTTGTGGGTAGTTTCAACAATTTCACGAAGCAATGTGGTCTTTCCAGTACCAGCTTTACCTGTTAAAAAAATGCTTTGATTCGTTTGATTAATAAATTGTTGAATGAAGTCTTGTGGACTTGTGTTTGAATTGTTGTATTGTGTGTTCATGTAACTAAAGATATGCTAAAAGTTTTGTTAATCCAAGTTGTTTTTGTTTAATTTTTCGAAAAGTTTTGTTTAATTTTGAGTAACAAATAAAAAAATAATAGCTCAATCGTTTAAAAATCAATAGAATCAAGTATGCAATTCAACACCATTCAAGAAGAGATTATTTCCTTACAAAACGGAACACACATTGTACAAGCTCCTGCGGGATGTGGAAAAACTGCCGTGCTCACAGAACGTGTAAAACAAACTCTGGAATCAGGTAAAGACCCAAATGATATGATTTGTTTGACTTTTACCAATCGTGCAGCAAATGAAATGAAAGAACGGATAGACTCAAAAACAGTTTTTATTGGAAATCTTCATAATTTTTGTACTGCTTTTTTAAAGGAAAACAATCAATTTAAACTCAATGCAACGATTTTAGATGAGGGCGATTACAAAGAAATCCTCGCTGGAATCATTAAGAAAAACAAACTTGTTTGCGAAAAAGAAAAAGGAAATCTTCCTCCATTTGATAATGGAATGGTTTACAAATACATTACAGAACATACGCGCGTCATCTCTGGATTGGAAACTACAGAACCAGATTTCTATTTCAATCAACATCCAGATTTAAGCGATTTTTTTCAACTAATTACAATCGCCTATTTAAAGGTTAAAAACGAATTTAGTTTTATTGATTTTGATGATTTGCTATGTCAAACAATGGTTGTTTTGAAAACTGGACAGCAACTAAAAATGGCGAAATACGACTGGATTCAAATCGATGAAGTTCAGGATTTAAATGCTGCTCAATGGGAAATAATTGAAGCAATTTCTTCAAATGCAAGTTGTCGAATTTATTTTGGAGATTATGATCAAAGTATTTATTCTTTTATGGGTGCTGATCAATCGCGGTTTTTAAAAATCCTTGAAAATTATCCCAAACATTATTTGAATGAAAACTACCGATCTTCAACTAAAATTAAAGAACTTTTAAATGTTTATTTGAATAAAACACTTCAATCGAAACAACAATTTGAAGTGGAGAAAGCACCTTCAAATTCGGAAGAAAGTGAGTTTGTACTTTACAAGCAAGAAGGATTTGATACGGATGAAATTGAGGCCCTAGTTGGAAATCATTTAAAACAAAAAAGTTTACAAGATGAAGTGTCCGCAGTTTTAGTGAAATCAAATTTTCAAGCGGATTTATTGAGTGAACAATTAAAAGTTTTGGGAATTCCACATTACATGCTTTCGGGACAAGATTTTTTCGAATACGAAGATGTGAAAAATGGAATTGCTGTTTTACGAGCGTTACAAAATCCGTTTGACTTGATTTCATGGTCGCGTTTAGTGAGAAGATTTAGTTCCGGTTTAACTATTGAAAACGCACGTTCTTTTATCAATAAAGGATATCGAAATGGTTTTGTTCCTTCAGATTTTTTCAAAAACAACATAGAATCAACACTTGAACATTTTAATAAAACAATTTCAAATAAACGAGTTGTTGTTTTTGATACGGAGACAACTTCTTTGGACACAGATGTTGCTGAAATCATTCAAATTGCTGCGGTAGAGATTGTAAATGGACAAAAAGGAAGAGAGTTTGAAGTTTACATAAAAACGGATGAAGATGTAACGGATTCTTTTGAAATTCATCACATTAGTAATGAATTTTTAACTGAAAATGGAGTAGAAGCAAGTGTAGCTTTAAAACGTTTTGCCGATTTTATTGGAATTGATTCAGTTGTATTAGCGCATAATTTTGATTACGATAAAGCGGTGATTTTAAGTTATTCAAATCGAAATTCAGACATCGATTTTAAAAATTTATTGAATGATGGATTGGATAGTTTGACCGTTTCACGTTTACTTTTTCCAAATGAAAAGTCGCATAAATTAGGAGATTTGTTAGAACGTTTTGGACTTGAAGGAGTCAATTCACACAATGCCTTAGACGATGTTAGAGCTACAGTACATTTGGTTGAGTTTCTTCTACAATCAACGAATGAAACTGAAGTGAAAGCGGAAAATTTTAGAACAGAATACGCGAATTTGTTGAAAACATTTCATCGAAATTTCGCTCAAATATTTACTGATTTATTCAACAAACACAATACAACTTTCAAATTAAGTGATTGGTTTTACTGGTTTTGCAAACAATCATTTCAACAACTTGATCCTTCCGATCCACGTTTGGAAGCTGTTTCAAAAATTATGGACCAGCGACAAGATGAATCAGAAAGTTTACGCATTCACCTTCAAAAAAACTTGATGTTTTATACTGGGTTGAAAGAAGCTGATTTAATGGACGATTCTCGAAAAATTGTCGTTGCAACAATACATAAATCGAAAGGCTTGGCGTTTGATTCGGTGTATATGCCTGCCTTGGTGAATTATCAATTCCCTCATTATTTTGATCAAACT
>JBKDZA010000119.1:0-8449 GCA_046308455.1 Fluviicola sp. | reverse complement strand
AAAAATGCAGACAATTCATCGATGTTTTTTAAACCAGGATTGTAAGCCTTTTCGCCTAAGTTGTGATAAGCAGGAAATTGCTCAAATAACCAGGAAACGGTTTCAACGTAATTCATAGAATTATTGTGATTTAAAACGATAGGTAACGTTGATATATTGAATCATTTTATCTGATGGTTCAAACTTTGATTTTTGAGCATATTTTTTTGATTGTTCTATGCAACATGCGTTAGAACCTGAAACTACTTCCGAATCAAGGACTTTACCACTCATATCGACACGCAATTTTAGTACTACTTTATCATTCACTCCAATTCCACAGGTATAACCAGGAACGCGAATTTGCCAATCATCGTCATTGTAGGCTTTTCGTTCTTTTTTCGGCCATTCGACCATTGTAACACCATCTGAACCGGTTTGATTTCCTTGCGTTCCACCAACTCCACCGTTTACTTTTTGTTTGTTACTTTGTTTTTTTTGTTCTTCTAGGCGTTCTTTCTCACGTTTCTCTTCAATTTCTTTTCGTGCTTTGTCGCCACCCAAACTTTCCCTGTACCGTTTCTCGAAGTCGTAAACCGATTCATCGGGTTCTCTCTTAATTTCTTGAGGTTTCGACTTAGCTTCTGAAATTTCAGAATTGTCAGAGTTCTCATCTGGGTTTTCAATTCCTTCTTGCGCTTCAGGTTGACCATCGCCACCATCTCCTTGATACGAAAATTCGGATGGAGGTAATTCCGTTTCAATGTTATTTAATGTAAATGCAGTTGTATCGGATAAATCAGAAGCTTTGTCTTCAGGAAGTGGACCTTTGAAATTGTTTACAATCGTTTGACCGAAATAACCCAATGAAAAAAGCGTAATGAGTACAATACTTATAATCGAAAGTGTCCAGTTTTGAATGTTTCGTGCACTTTGGTAGCCATAAGTTTTTTCTTCTTTATCTCGATTGATGATGGAATAGATCTGCGAATGAAAACTACGCCAATTCTCATTCTCCACGTAAGAAAACAATGAGAGCACAACCGCAATTCCTATGCAAACCAAAACAATCGTCATAATTCAAAATTAAGCATTAATCTGTTGACACTTTACGAATTTAGGAAAATTTAATTGGGTTGAATGGTTATTGAAATGAGATCACTAAATAGAGGTGTGTTTGGGTCTACTTTATTGTATTTCAATTCACTTTTAACTATTTCACGAACTTGATTGATTAATTCTTGATTTGTTGTAGTTGTACCATATGAATTTACACGAACTGAAATAATATCTCCATTAGCGTCAACTGAAGCTTTAAAAGAAATTTTACAAAACTCTTCATTTTTAATATTACTTGTATTCGGTATAGATACATAATATCGCTTAATAGATAATGTGTCTTTATCATAAAAACGTAATTCACTACCATAACATTTTGCAGAACCATTTCCATGATCTCGACCAGGTTCTTTATGTGAATTTGTACCTCCTGTTCCAGCAAATGGATTTTCTGAATATTTATTTGTATTTGTTTCTTGAGTGTTTTTATTAATCGATTTGGAAGAGTCACTAATCACTTTTTCTACAGTTTTTCTTTTTTCAACTTTCTCTTTTTCGATGTTATATTCAATTGAAACAACTTCTTTAGAACTCACGTTTTCAACACTTTGTTCTTTTGACTTTTCTTTATTATTCGTTAAATGTTTCTCTTTTTTTTGTTGTTTAAATTGCTTCTGTACACTTGAATCACACGAACAAATCAAAAGTAGTGTCAGGCATATTACCAATGACTTAAAAACTTTTGTTTTTATAATGAAATTCATCAAAAGTGGAGAAATAAAAATTAATTCGGCTGAATCGTAATTGAAATAACGTCACTAAAAACAGGTGTTTTCGGATCTACTTTGTTGTATTTCAATTCGCTTTTAACGATGTCTCTTACTTGATTAATCAAAGATTGATTATTTGTTGTAGTTCCAGATGAATTTACTCGAACTGAAATCACATTTCCATTAGCATCAACCGAAACTTTTAATGAAATCTTACAGAAATCTTCGTTTTTAATGTTTGAAGTATTTGGAGTTCTTTCATAAAAACGTTTTACATTTCCACCTGAATTTGGGCCGTTTCCAGATCCACCTTTACCATCACCATTGTCTTTTCCGATTCCTTTTCCATTTCCACCTTGGTTTCCACCACCTGAACCTCCAGAGCCACCAAACGGATTATTAGCTTTTTGTGTCGTTGAAGAACCGTTATTGTTCGGTTTTGTTGTATTTGTATGATTTGATTTTCCTGAAGGTGTGTTGAATGGTGATTTCTCACTTGTCGTCAACATTTCTTCCGTTTGTGGAATTACATCTTGAACTACTTTAGCATCAACAGGAGTTCCTGAACCTCCGCCACCATTGCCCTCTGGAGCAATTGCAGCTTCCAAAGGTATCAATTCCATTTCAGCATCTTTAAACAATAATGTTTCAGGAAGTGGTGGAGTTGGGATTTTACTCGAAATAAAATACAACAACAAAGCAGCTACTGTTAATGAAGTAAATGCAATTAACACGCCCATTCTACGATCCTTCGAACTTTCCAAGCTGAAAACCGCATTATCAACTTCGTATTCGCGATTAATGTCTAAATCTAAAAAATCCATGACCTACGTTTTTTGTTAGTACAACTAAATAAGTAAAAGGATCAATTCTAAACTTTTCTTACAGACTAACTTTATGCTAATATATTTATAATCTCTTTTAACCAGGCTGTGTTGCTATCACAAATTTCAATTGATTTGCCAAACCAACTTGTAAGACGTCAATTAACACTTGTACTTCCACATCTTTCGCTGGACGTACAACTACAGTTTGATCCATGCGTTCAGTAGTTAATTGTTTTAGTTTTGGCCCTAATTGATCAAATTCAACTTGTTCCTTGTCTAAAAAGAACTGTTTTTCCTTCGTAATGGACAAAGTTAAATGTTGTTTATTCGTTTGATCTGTCGGTTTAGACTCCGGTAAAGGAATCTTAATCACATTCGGGTTCGCCAATGTTGAAATAATCAAGAAGAAGAGCAACAAGAAAAACATGATGTCACTCATCGAAGACGTTTCAACCCCCGCGTGGAACCTACGTTTTCTTTTTATTGCCATTTTGCCGGACGATTAAGGATGTTAATAAATTTCAAATTGATTGTTTGTGCATGCAAAGCATATTTGTCAATCATTGAATTCAATAAGTGATATGCTGAATACGCAACAATACCCACCACAAGTCCAGATCCAGATGAAATCATTTTTTCATACAAACCTCCTGAAATATTTCCAATACTTACATCTGATGAAATCGAAATGTTGTAGAAGATTTTAATTACCCCAGCAATTGTTCCAATGAATCCAAATGTTGGCGCGATACCTGCAATTAGACCTAAATGTCCCATGTGGCGTTCCATTTTTCCAATTTCAATGTTTACCGCCATCTCCATATTTGATTCAATTTCAGCAGTTGGACGACCAATTGTTTGTATTCCTTCAGCAACAACAACTCCGTGAGAAGTTTGGTATTTCTTTGCTTGCATCAAAGCTTCATCCATGTTTCCTTTATCTAAACTCATTTTCACATCCGCCAATAAATCTGGACTGAATTTAGTTGTGCGAGAAATATAACGGTAACGTTCAACAACCAAGTAAATCGTGTAAAACAACAACAATACAATTGGAATCATGAAATAACCACCTTTGAAGATAAATTCCAACATGGTAACTTTTTCACCTGCTACTTTTGCAGCTGCATTTGACTCTGCTACTGTTCCAGTTTCAACAACTTCCGAGAAACCGATAGAAGTAAACATGACTGCCAATATAACTAACGACCATTTATTTTTTAATGCTTTCATTCCAATATAAAATTTAGTTTGTCAAATGTATGCTCTCAAATCCAAGCTTTCTAGGTAAAATCAAAATGATATCCACAAAGCTTTGTTATTTTAACTCGAAAACTACTTTAAAGTTACACTCGTTCTAATTAATGGTCGTTGTGATTAGGAAACTACTTTTAGAATTTAAATTTTGGAAAACTCTTTGTGCTCTTCTTTGCTTCGTGGTTAATTAACAGTGTGAGTATGAGAGAAGTGAATGAGAGGAAAGAATGTTTGTCTTGGTGATTTGGAATCTTTCGTTGAATTCTTTGCGTCATAGCGACTTTGCGTTTTTTTAAACTTTAGTTTAGCCAGAATTATTTCATATTCCATGATACTATTAAAGCTTTTTCAACTAGTCTTTCTTGAGTTTATGTTTTCTGGTTTTTATTAAATTGAAAGTAACGAACGAATAAAATTGCGTTATTTGCAACAAAAAATCTTTAATGCGATTCACTTTACTTCTAATCTCAATAGTCTTTTCGCTCACTCTTTTTTCACAAAAAGTTCGTTTTATCGGAAAAATCAGTAATACCGAACAAGCTTGCGATTCAGAGTTAAAAGATTTTTACCTCTTTAAATCTGTTGCAATACAAGACTCAATCATTTTTAAAAGTCAATCGGAATCATGTGTGTTCGATGAAGAAATTGATTTGCAATCTGGGGTTTACATTCTGCGTATAAAAAGCTTGACTTCTGAAGTCTATGAGATTAAACTTACGATTGAAATAAATAAAGTGAAATTCATTGAATTAGGTGAAATCAAACTGAAAACGAAAACTTCTGAAATTGAAGAAGTTACAATTACAGGTGTACCAAAGAAATTTATTCAAATCGATCCTGAAAAGACAATCATTACGGTTGAAAACAATGCGATTTTAGAACAAAGTAGCATTTACGATGCAATCAATAAAATTCCAGGAATCATTCCAAATCCTAGTGGTGGTTTTACTTATTCTGGTCAACAAGCAAGTGTGTTTTTTGAAGGGATTCCTAGTTCTGTAAATGGTGTGGATTTGGATAATTTATTGCGAAGTCTTCCTGCAACTTCTGTAAAGAAAATTGAATTGGTTACCAATCCTGGTGCTTCTTACGATGCGAATTTCAGTGGAGCGATTATCGATATCATCAGTCACGATAAATCCTTCAAATGGCTTTCTGGTTCTATTAGTATGAACGTTGGAATAAATGAAAACATGAAAATTTTACCAACTTTTTTATTGAATGGAAAAGCAAAACGTTTTACTTGGAATGTTCAAAGTAGTTATTCTTACCGTGAAAGCACATTGAAGACTTCTAATGATCGCAATTATACAATTGTCGATAGTTTGTTGGACTTAAATTCAAAACGGGATGAATTGTATACAGATCGCTATTTTTCTGTCCGTGGAAATGTCATGACGAAACTTTCAAAGAAAAGTATTTTACAACTCAATGCGGGATTCAACAATTACAATAATCAAAATGAAGGATTTACCTCTTCGAGTTCTTCGAGTTCACTCATTCTTCCCTATACAACAGATTATTTATCAAAAGGAAAAGGTTTTTATACAAATGCAGGTTTAAAGTACCGTGTTTATTTTGATACATTAAATCGGAAGCTTGAGTTTACTAGTAACTTTTCTTACGGTGATTATTCAAGTAGACGAAATGTGGAAGAAAGAGAGTTGACGAGTAATTATTCAATGATTAAATCTACGAATATCACCAACCAATTGACGAACCGTTTAGATCTTGAATTTCCTTTAAAAAACAAAACAACGCAGTTTAATTTCGGACTTAAGTCTTCGATTTTCAATTCGGAAAACACAGGTTCGTATCGCTTAAATGATTCTGTTTCGAACGATTGGGAGTCGGTTTCATTTTCTTCGTCATTGCCTTTTGCTTTTAAAGAACAAAATTCTGCAGTTTACACCGAATACAAACAACGAATTAAGAAGAAATGGGCGATTACTTTAGGTTTGAGAGCGGAAGATTTTCGTGTGAAAGGAAAGGTGGAATCTACAACTATCGTAGATAGAACTTTTTTAAATGTGTATCCTTCGATTCATGCTTTGTACCGTGTTTCTTCCGACATGATTATCACAATGAGTTATTCGCGAAAGATAAATATGCCTAGTTCAAGTATGTTTGATCCAAACTTGAGCGGTTACTACGATTCTTATACTCAATCATCTGGAAGTAGTTTATTGGATCCGAATTTCTTGCATCGTTCACATTTAAAATTGTCGATTTTCGAATACTTGCAAATGAGTTTCAGTCATACTTTTTCCAACTCAATCAATTTTGCGGAAGCGATTGTGGATTCTTCGACGTATTCAGTGAATTACACCTACAAAACCTACAACAATGTACAATCCATTTCTGGTTTTTTCTCTTTGCCAGTTCCATTTGGTTTTTTCACTCAAGGAATCGATTTTTTCAGAAATCCAGTTGATATCGATGCGATTTCGTTCATGTATTTGTATACTGATTTTGATAAGTACATCATTCCTGGTTATAACTTTATCAATGGAAATAAGACAATGTGGTCGTTTGGAGTGTATTCACAGTTTGTTTTACCATTGAAAGTTCGCTTGAATGTTGAGTACAATGTAAGTGGACGAGGAATGCAGCAAATCAACGAATACACTAAAGTGATCCACGATTTAGAAGCTGTAGTAAGTCGAGAGTTTAAAGAAGATAAATGGCGCGTTTCTCTTTCTGTTCAAGATATTTTGAATACGAACCGCAATGTGAATCGAATTGTTTACAATCCGCTTACTGTTCAAACAAATTCAAAAGCAGATACACGAATTATGTGGGTGAAAGTTGCTTATTCATTTGGAAAGTATGAACGTCCATCTTTAAAAGAAGATGCGATTCCAGAGGGGAAAGGAGGAGTTTAAGTTTATTAAATGCTGATTTTTTAAATATAATAGCATCCGATTGTATATATTTTTTCTTGCTTATTAGCTGAGGCTTAAGTGTTCGCTAAATTTTTCACTTGGTTTTTTTTAAAAAAATCAAAAGGAGTACAACCATTTAAATTCAATCAAAGTATTGTAAAAAAGATATAGCTATAATTTTTTTACAAGTCAATTTTTTTATTCAATTGATAAAGGTTTAATGTTTTTACATAAACAATTCTCTATATTCAAATTTGTACTGTTTTTGAATGGATTAAATTAGTTATGTAAGTGTGTTTTGAATTGAGTCTTTGTGGATATGAGTAGAATGGATTGACTGTTAAATCATTTTGTTCACATTAATTAATTCAAATGAAGTCTCAATTAATTTATATCTTTTTTCTTATTGTTTCTGTTTTTATAATTTATCCAAAAGTTTATGATGAAAAACTGAATATCTCAGGAGATAATGCATCTTATTATGTTTTAGCAAAATCTCTTGCTCATGGTAATGGGTATAGTTCAGGAAATGAAGCGTATCCTAAACCAGCGAATCACTTTCCGCCAGGGTATCCCGCGATTTTATCAGTGTTTTTAAGGGTTAATGATGGGGATATTGATTATACAAATCATATTTCTGGATTATTTTTAATTGGAAGCGTGATCGTTTTATTTTTACTTTCAATTGAATTGACAAAAAGTAAAATAGTTTCTTTTTTCATCGCATTAATATTTTTATTCAACCCCCATATTTTAGGTTATGCTGTCATTACGATGTCTGAAATTCCATTCATTTTTTTATTCTTGACATCGATCTACCTTTTTCTATTAGTTGTAAAACGAAATCGTTATTTCAAAGATTATTTGTTCTATTTATTTCTACTAGTTTTGATTTTAACCATTTATACAAGAACTATTGGAATTGTATTGGTCGGAGCAATTAGTTTGCAATTAATCCTACACAAAAAATGGAAGCCATTTCTATTCTTGTGTGTGTTTACTTTTTGTGCTTTATTGCCTTGGCAAATAAGAAGTGCGAAACTTGGAGGAAGTTCTTACATGAAACAAATAATGAAAACAAATCCTTATGATCCTACTTCAAAAGAAATGCATGGGACATTATGGTTAGATAGATTTAAGGTAAATGCCAAACGATATATTTCGAAAGAAATCCCGAACTCAATATTCACTTCGTACGAAGTCGTCTATAAAGATGTTAAAGGGAAGGACACAAAAAACACAACGATTGGCTATATAATTGGGTTCCTTATTTTGGGCCTAATTTTCATCGGGATTTGGAGTGAAAAAGAATTCAAATGGTTTTATTTGGTATTGTTTACAGGTATCTTAACTGTTTTGTTTTTATGGCCTGAAGTGTGGTTTGGTGTAAGGTTTTTAGTGCCTTTTATTCCTTTAATGATATTAATGTTTTTTAAAGGACTTTGGCACCTTAAAAATTTGGTTTTAAAAACAGACTTTTATATGAAGATTTCTCCTTTTTATAGTTTGGTTTTAGGATTGGTAGTTTTACTTCAGATTAATTCCTTGGAAAAATTAATTGAAAAAGTAAATTCGAGTTATTTGCCAAATTGGGAAAATTACTTCATGATGGCAGAGTATGTTGATAAGAACACTAATGAGAATGCAGTGACATGTACACGGAAACCAGAGC
>JBKDZA010000118.1:0-3605 GCA_046308455.1 Fluviicola sp. | reverse complement strand
ATTTCATATTTCTCATATTCATATTTCAAACTTTCATATTTCATATTTTTCACTTTCATATTTCAAACTTTAATATTTCTCACTTTCATATTTCTCATTTTCATATTTCAAACATTCATATTTCATATTTCTCATTTTCATATTTCAAACTTTAATATTTCTCACTTTCATATTTCTCATTTTCATATTTCAAACATTCATATTTCATATTTCAAACTTTCATATTTCATATTTCATATTTCCCACTTTCATATTTCTCATTTTCATATTTCAAACTTTCATATTTCATATTTCCCACTTTCATATTTCATTATTTCAAAGAATTTACTGCTGTTTTTTCAAATTAGAAACGACCATTTTCAATTAAATCCTTACTTTTACATCGCATTTACAAATTATAAAAAATGAGTCAATTTGATGTTGCCGTTATCGGCTCTGGACCAGGTGGATATGTTGCTGCAATTCGTTGCGCACAATTGGGATTAAAAACTGCTTTAATTGAAAAATATCCTTCTTTAGGTGGAACATGTTTGAATGTTGGTTGTATTCCTTCTAAAGCACTATTGGATTCGTCTGAACATTTCTTTAATGCGAAACATACTTTTGCAACTCACGGTATCAAAGTAGGAAGTGTTGAAGCGGATTTGACTCAAATGATTGCTCGTAAAGATGAGGTAATTGCACAAACTGTTAACGGAGTTAAGTTTTTAATGGATAAAAACAAAATTACTGTTTATCAAGGTGTTGGTTCTTTTGTAGATAAAAACACAATCAAAATAACAAACGAAGAAGGAAAATCAGAACAAATTTCTGCTAAAAACACAATTATCGCTACAGGTTCTAAACCTAACTTCTTCCCAGGAATGGAGCCAGATAAAAAACGAATTATTACATCAACTGAAGCATTGAAAATGCAAGAGATACCAAAGAAAATGTTGGTGATTGGCGGTGGTGTAATCGGTTTGGAATTAGGATCAGTTTACGCGCGCTTAGGATCGGAAATTGAAGTAGTGGAATTTGCTCCATCAATTCTTCCAACAATGGATTTATCACTTGGTAAGGAATTGACAAAAATATTGAAAAAAGAAGGCTTTAAATTCCACATGGAACACAAAGTTCAAAAAGTTGAAAATACTGGAAAAGGAGTGAAATTGACAGCTTTGAATAAAAAAGATGAAACAGTTGTGTTAGAAGCTGATTACTGTTTAGTTGCTGTTGGACGTAAAGCTTATACTGAAGGTTTAGGTTTAGAAAACATCGGACTTAGTGCAAATAATCGTGGACAAATGGATGTGAATGATCATTTACAAACGTCTATTCCAAATATTTATGCAATTGGCGATGTCATCAAAGGCGCAATGTTAGCACACAAAGCTGAAGAGGAAGGTGTCTATGTCGCTGAATCAATCGCAGGTCAAAAACCACATATCAATTACAATTTAATTCCTGGTGTTGTTTACACATGGCCAGAAATCGCTTCTGTTGGTAAAACGGAAGAAGAATTGAAAGCTGCAGGAATTAATTACAAAGCGGGTTCTTTCCCAATGAAAGCGTTAGGTCGTTCTCGCGCATCTATGGATACAAACGGATTTGTGAAAGTTTTAGCTGATGCTACAACTGATGAAGTTTTAGGGGTTCACATGATTGCTGCACGTGCTGCAGATTTAATTATGGAAGCTGTAACAGCAATGGAATTTAGAGCTTCTGCGGAAGACATTTCTCGTATTTGTCACGGACATCCAACATATTCAGAGGCCTTAAAAGAAGCAGCTTTAGCTGCTACTGATAATAGAGCTTTACACATGTAACAATGCAATTAATTGCATTGGTACAAAGATTTAAGTTCAAAAAATATTATAGTTTATAATGGCAAAAAAAACAGGTGTATTGTTAATACAATTGGGAACTCCAGACTCTCCCAAAAGAAAGGATGTAGCACGATATTTACGTGAGTTTTTAGGTGATCCACGTGTAATTGATATCCCAACAATTCCCCGTAAACTTTTGGTGAATGGAGTTATCGTGCCTTTTCGCGCTCCAAAATCAGCAAAAATATACCAAGAAGTGTGGGACCTAGGAAATGGTGTCTCACCTTTATTGACGCATACAAACAATGTTGTTGCAAAAGTTAAAGAACGTTTTTCAGGTGAAAATGTAACGATTGAAATGGCAATGCGTTATCAAAATCCATCCATGGATTCTGTATTAGAGCGTATGAGAAAAGCCAATTATGAACAACTAATAATCATTCCTTTGTTTCCGCAATATGCAAGTGCTTCAACTGGCTCTGCTATGGATAAAGCAATGGATATCATAAAAAAATGGTGGGTCATTCCTGAAATTAAAATTATTTCTCAATTTTATGACCACGAAGGATACATTGACTCTGTAGTTGAAAGAACAAAAGAATTTGATATTTCATCTTATGATAAAATCATGTTTTCGTATCATGGTTTACCAGAACGTCATGTAGATAAAGTGTACGATGATGGCTTGTGTGAAGACCAGCCTTGTGAAACGAAAATGAATGAACACAATACTTTCTGTTATAAAGCTACTTCATATGCAACTACACGACTAATTGCAGCCAAATTAGGTCTAAAAGAAGATCAATATACCGTTTCTTTTCAGTCGCGATTAAATAAAAAATGGATCACCCCTTTCTCTGATGAAGTGATTGAACAGTGGGGTAAAGAAGGTGCAAAACGTATTTTGTGTTTTAGTCCAGCTTTTGTGGCTGACTGTTTGGAAACCTTGATTGAAATTGGTGGTGAATACCAAGAGATTTTCGAAGAACACGGAGGCGAAAAAGTACAATTGGTTCCAAGTTCAAATGACCATCCACGCTTTATTGATTGTATTGAAGATTTAATTCGTACCAGAATGTAACCAAAAATAGATTTATTACACTAACCCAAT
The DNA here is from genome assembly GCA_046308455.1 of Fluviicola sp. Taxonomy (GTDB): domain Bacteria; phylum Bacteroidota; class Bacteroidia; order Flavobacteriales_D; family Crocinitomicaceae; genus Fluviicola. The sequence continues at coordinate 686 of JBKDZA010000118.1, read as the reverse complement.
AACATGAAAATCTTAATCGCAACAGTATCACTTTTGTTTGTCTCTACTTTTTTTGGACAAACAAATACAACCAGTAAAAAAGACTTATTGGTATTTTTAGATTGTACCAACGGAGGTGAATGCTATTTGGATTTTATTCGTAAAGAATTAAATATCTTGACATTTGTTAGGGATAGAACAGATGCTGATGTTCAGGTTATGATTACAAATCAATGGAACAGTAATGGAGGAGCTCAAAGTAATCTGATTTTAGTTGGACGAAATGATTTCCAAAGTCTTTCAGACACAGTGAGTTATTTCATAGATCCAAATTTAACAGAAGACGACAAAAGAAATCTCTTAGCTAAGAATTTACGAATCGCTTTGTTTCCTTTTTTAATGCGAACCGAAATCGGAAAGAAAATTGAAGTTTCATACCCAAGTCGAGAAGATTTAGGAATGGATTCTGTAAAAAAAGATCCATGGAATTTCTGGGTCTTTCAATTAGGTTTTAGTGGTTCAACTGATGGAAATGAGAATTATTTGAATCTTTATGGGTCGGGATATCTTTCTGTTAATCGTGAAACCGTTAAAGAGCGAACTGGAATTTATTTCAATACAAATCTATCGAAACAAGAATACAAAGACGATGGTGAAACGTATGTCTATGATTTTCAGAGTTATTACGGTGAAGTAAATCATGTTAC
>JBKDZA010000117.1:0-7020 GCA_046308455.1 Fluviicola sp. | reverse complement strand
AATAATGGAACTTTTGCATGAATGATAAATGGTCTTCTTTCTTTTCGAACGATTTCAAAAACTTCTTTTACTGTTTGAAAGGAAAGATCAAAATCACTTCCATCAATAGTTCGAACTTCAATTCCTTTGAATCCTTGCGCATAATATGTCATGTCTTGAGCACGTGTCTCAGCAGCATTTGCGGAAATGTCCCAACCATTGTCTTGAACTAAATAAACGATTGGAAATTGTTTCAAAGCAGCCATTTGTAAGGCTTCTGAAACTTCTCCTTCAGTACAAGATGCATCTCCAAGTGAACAAACAACAACTGGATTTTCGCCTTTGAAATCTTCAGCAAGTCCTTGATTTTCTTTGTATTGAATTCCCATTGCAATTCCTGTAGTTGGGATTGCTTGCATCACTGTCGCAGAAGATTGATGTGGAATTTTTGGGAAATCTGGTCTATTTAAAGATGGGTGACAATAATACGTTCTTCCACCAGAAAAAGGATCGTCTTTTTTAGCAAATACTTGAAGCATTAACTCATACGGTTGCATCCCGATTCCAAGTAAAATACTATCGTCACGATAATATGGAGAAACCCAATCTTGTGGTTTTAATTGTAAACCTACGGCTAATTGAATTGCTTCATGTCCACGTGATGTAGCATGAACATATTTAGCTGTGATTTCTTTATTTGCTTCGTATTTTTCAGCTAAGGTTTTTGCCGTAGCCATTAATTCAAAAGCTTTTAAAAGCGTCTGCTTTTCAGTTTTTATTTTTTTAGAAGTCGAAACGTTCTCCATTGTAGAAATTTGGAAAGCAAATATAATAAAAGTAAGCCACAATTATTTGCAAATTGTGGCTTTTAAAGGATTAATTATGCTCCGATAAGTTTTAGATATCTTTCCAAACATTCTTTTTCGTTTCTTGCAACAAATTCAATGAAAACCTCATTATTGTTGGTTAAACGAGCTTGTTCCAACGCTTTGTAATATTCTAAACGGTTTGTTATATCACCTTTAATGGGAGCAATAACATAACGTGATCTTAATAAAATCGCATTCTTCAACAAGCGGGAGGTTCTCCCATTTCCATCAATAAATGGGTGAATACTAACCAAGCGATAATGCATTTCTGCAGCTAAAACTACTGGATGAATGGATGTGTTTCTTGTATAATAACTCATCAATTCTTTCATTTCATCTTTCAAGTGAATCCAACTTGGAGGCATATGTGTACTTCCAGAAATCATCACTTCAACATTTCGATATCTTCCAGCTTCTTTTGTGTTGATACCTCTTAAAATCAATGAATGAATCGAAAGGATTTCTCTTTCATTGATTTCTGTTTCTTTTTGAACAAGTTCTTTAATATAATCAATAGCATCTGAGTGATTAATTGCCTCTAAATGTTCATTAACAGATTTTCCTCCAATTGTTATTCCATGATTAATAACTAAATCTGTTTCTTGAAGCGTCAATGTGTTTCCCTCAATACGATTACTTTCATAGATGTATTCCATCTTTAAAGCATCTACAATCTTTGGGTTGTTTCGAGATCGAGCAAGATCCAATTTTGATTTCAAAAGATCTATTTCTTGAAGAATTCCATTTAATTGTTCAGAATAATTTTTAGCAGTATTTCTAATGTATTCAAATGGAGCTTCTGCCGCAATCGATTCAATAACTTCTTGTGCAAACGAATAACCTTTTAACTCATTAATGATTTTTTTACTCAACCAAATTTTCAACAATTCTTCTTTCGAATAATTATATAAATCTGCTAAAAGCAAAACTTGTTCTTCCGTTGGAATGCGTTTATCGTTTTCGATTTTACTGATATAAGAACTGTCAACACGAAGGAATTGTGCAGCATCTTTCGCATTGAGTTTTCTCTCAATCCGAATTTTCTTCAACATAAATCCCAAACTTTCCATCCTCAAATATAATGACAATTATTTACATGACAAAAATAGTCAACAATTTAATCCAAAAAAAAGAGGATTTCTCCTCTTTCAATTTTATTTATTGTTTTCAATGACATAATTTAAAACTTTTGTCATCAAATGAACACGGTCTTTTCCTGATACATTATGCGGATGCATCGGATATGGGAAGAAGTCCATTTGAATACCTAAATCCACAAATTTCTTCACTAAAGCATAATTATGTTGCATAACTACTACATCATCCACAGTTCCATGAATTAAAAGTAAATCTCCTTTTAAATTTCCTGCATAAGTAAATAAAGATGATTTTTCGTAACCGTCTTTGTTTTGTTCAGGACGATCCATATAACGTTCACCATACATTATTTCATAATATTTCCAATCTGTAACTGGTCCACCAGCAACTCCAACGTTAAATGTTCCCGCTTGACGAAGCATCAAAGATGTTGTCATAAATCCACCAAATGACCATCCGTGAACAGCCAATCTTTCACCATCAACATAAGGAAGTGATTTTAAATAATCAACTCCTGTCATTTGATCTTCTATTTCAAGTGTTCCAAGTTGTCTGTGAACTTGTTGCTCAAATGCTTTTCCTCGTTCACCTGAACCACGATTGTCTAAAGTGAAAACTAAATATCCTTGTTCGGCCATCCAATACATCCATAAATTTGCTCCATCTAACCAAGAATTTGTAATCATTTGAGCATGAGGTCCACCGTAAACATACACTAGAACAGGATACTTTTTAGTTGGATCGAAATTACTTGGTTTGATAAGTCGCGTATACAATACTGAACCATCTTTTCCTTTTAATTGACCGATGTCAGCAGTTCCAATTCGATAATCGGCTAATTTATTTGGAGAATTTACCAAATTGCGAACAATTTTCCCTGAAATTGATTTTAATTCTGATCGCCCTCCAACTGTATGGGATGAATATTGATCGATAAAATAAGTTCCAGATTCGTTTAATGTAATTGAATGAGTTCCTTCTTCAATAGTTAATAATCGTTGTTTTCCATTTAAGTCAACTGTATAGTATAGTGTGTTTAATGGTGAAGTTCCTGTTGCACTAAAAATGATGTTTTTACCTTTTTGAGTTGCTGTTAGAACATCTTTTACAACGAATTTATTAGTTGTCAATTGCTTGATTAATTTACCCGTAATATCATGATAGTATAAGTTGTTAAATCCATCTTTTTCTGAAATCCAAATGAAATTAGAAGAAGCAGAATTAGGGAAAAAAGCAGGATGTTCAGGTTCAACCCATTTTGTATCTGTTTCAGTGAAAAGTGTACGAACATATGCTCCTGTAATTGCATCATAAAGATTCAATTCCATTTTATCTTGATCGCGATTTACTTCTGCAATTAAGACATATTTCTCATCTGGTGTCCATGACAAGTTTGTCAAATAATCATCTGAAGCTCCACGTGGATTGATATAAACCGTTTGTTTTGTGCTTAAATTATAAATTCCAACTCTTGGGTTTTCTGAAGGTTGTCCTGTCATTGGATAACGAATATTTCTCAATGAACCAGGTGTTGTAGTGATATCTAACAAAGGATATTCTGCAACTTTAGATTCATTTTTTTGATAAAATGCAAGTAGATTTCCTTTTGGTGACCAAAAAATACCACCTGTAATTCCAAATTCACTTCTAGCAATTGCTTGTCCTGAAACGATAAATTTATCCGAATTATTTGTAACTGTGCTTGCTTTTCCATTCGCTTGGTGTACAAACAAATTGTTTTCTATTGTATAAGCAACATTTCCTGTTGTTGGTTCTTGCACTTGATTCGAAGCGCCTTCTTGTAAACTAATAATTGAACTTCCTTTTTTAGCTTGAGTATTATACACATAAAAGTTCATTCCATCTGATAAATACAATTCAGTTGCTGATTTCCATGAGTATCCAAAGAAATAAGGAAGTTTCGCACCTAAAGCCGTATTTACATCTGCTATTTTAAGAAAATCTGATTCTGTTGCACTTTTAGCAGAACTTTTTTTCAATGTTTGGAATCCATCAGCTACATAAACAAATTCCTCAGTACCTGGAATCCAAGATGGTGAACCAAGATCATCGGGTCTAAAATCGCGGTATTGTTTTCTAACAGCGTCATTTAATGATAATTCTTTTAATGAAGCTTGTGGTTTTTGAGTTTGTCCGATTGCAAAGTTTGCAAGGAAAACAAGTGATAAGAAAGTTTTAAATTTCATTATGCGTTTATTAATTGTTGGAAAAATGTTTGGATTGGGCTAGCGATTTCAAAGGCTGCTTTCACCTTTTGTATTAAGTCTTTTTCAAGTATTAATTCTGCTGGAAATGATGTTTTGAAATACCATTGTTTATTAAATAGTAAGTCTTCATTTTCACCAAATTCTTTCATTTCTTTTGGTAAAGTTTTGTTTTTCTCTCCAAGAATCTCTCCAAAATAATTTGTGAATTTTTTATCTGAGTACAAAGATTTAAATTTCGAATGATGTTTGATAATTCCTTCACGAATCAATAAAATCTCTTCCTTGTCTGCTTCATATACGCCTCCATAAAAATTAACATGTTCAGGAGTGAATTCAAAATAAATCCCATTGATTGCTTTCGATTTCTTCCCACCAGGAGCTACAACAGCCGAACAATACAATTTGTAAGGAGTTTTGTCTTTTGAAAAACGAATATCTCGATTGATTCGAAACGTACATTCAGAAGGAGTTAAGTCTTTAAATTCAGGATTTGACGTTGCTAATTCATTAATTAAACTTTGTACAAAATTTGTAAATGGTTTCTTTACAGAGTTTTCATAACGCTTTCGGTTTAAATCAAACCAATCTTTATTGTTATTTGCGGCTAACTCTTTAAAGAATTCTAAATAATCCTGTGTAAACATTACTTTTTATTTGGGATAAAAAACAAATATAATCAATTTATGATGTTTGGCTTTTTGAAAAAATCTATTTTTGTACCTCAATTTAAAGAATGAATACAGTAAATTTCGCTCACATTGAGCAAGCCATTGATAAAATAGATGCAATGGACGATGCAGCTTTAGACCGTTTGAATGAAACTCAAGCTATTGCTCAGCCAACTCTTATTTCATATGTAATGTCAGCAGTTGACGAATACGATAATGAGAAATTAGAAAGTTTATTGGTGTTTTATTTCACTGTTCTTCACGAATCTTTTGTACTTGCAGGGAATACTCCAAAAACAGTTACTGAAGATGATATAGATGCTTTTGAAGAGGAATATTTTGAAGTGTTGGATGCATATTTTAACTCTGAAGACGAAACGCTTTTAGAAGAATTTACTGATCAACCTGAATTAGTGAAATTCATGGCGATGGAAATCGGTGCTGAAGAGGAAAACGACGAAATGATGGACGATGAAACTGCTACTCAAGTTTTTATTGTTACTATGGCGCTAACAAGTTTGTTAAGTCGCGCATCAATTTAGAATGAAAAAGCCAGCTGAAATTGTAAAAGAAATGTTTGATAAAGACCATTTTTCACAATGGTTGGGAATTGAAATTTTGAAAATCGAAGCTGGATTTTGTCTTTTAAAAATTCAAACGCGTGAAGAAATGTTTAACGGTCATGGAATTATTCACGGCGGAATAAGCTATTCTATTTCTGATTCTGCTCTAGCATTTGCCGCAAATTCACATGGAATAAAAGCGGTAAGTATTGAAACAAGTATTGCTCATATTGCTCCAATTCATTTAAATGATACGCTTTTTGTAGAATGTAAAGAAGTGAATTGTGGTAAAACTATTGCTCGATATGAATCAATTGTCACCAATCAAAATCAAAAATTAGTTACCAAATTCTCAGGCACAGTCTATCGTTCAGGGGAACAATGGTGATTAGGTAAAATATTTTCGCTTCAAATTACTATGTTTGCATAATTATTTTTATATTCGTGCAAACAAGAATTATTATGCAAAATAAACCTGCCATTTTGATAGACTTGGGTATTCGTTTAACATGGACGAGAATTGCCCGTATGTACAATCAAAAAGCTGCGAAAAAAGGCTTCAGCATGTCTGTTGGCTTTATATTATTGAATATTCAAAAAGATGGAACACCAAGTACTCAATTAGGTCCAAAAATGGGAATGGAACCAACTTCTCTTTCACGTACATTAAAATCGATGGAGGAAAAAGGGTTTATTTTCCGAAAAGCTGACGAGAAAGATAAACGTGTTGTTCGTATTTTTTTAACTGAAAAAGGTTTGGAATACCGTACCTTGTCACGTGAAGTTATTTTCGACTTCAACCGAAAAATATTAAATGAAGTTTCTGAAGAAGATTTAATTACATTTTTAAATGTTCTAAGAAAAGTTGATACAGTCTTAGATGAACACATCGAAGCTGAAAGTGACGTTGACTATTATTCTATATAAATATGAGACATATTCGAAAAGTTGCCATTTTAGGTTCTGGAATCATGGGTTCTCGAATCGCATGTCATTTTGCTAATGTTGGTTGTGAAGTTCTTTTATTAGATATCGCACCCAATAAATTGACAGATGATGAAACTGCTAAAGGATTGACTTTAGAGCACAAAACTGTTCGTAATAGAATAGTTCAAACTGCTTTTCAATCTACTTTAACTTCCAATCCAGCCCCCTTGTATTCAAAAGCATTCGCTTCAAGAATCCAATTAGGGAATTTTGAAGATGATTTTCATCGAATTTCAGAAGTCGATTGGATCATTGAAGTTGTAATTGAGAACTTAGAAATCAAGCAACAAGTGTTTGAAAAAGTTGAGAAATTTCGTAAAAACGGAACATTAATTAGTTCAAACACTTCAGGAATTCCAATTCACATGATGTGTGAGGGTAGAAGTGAGGACTTCAAAAAACATTTTGCTGGAACTCACTTTTTCAATCCACCACGCTATTTGCCTTTATTGGAGATAATTCCAACTCCATTTACAGATTCTCAAATTGTTGATTTCTATGCGCATTTTGGATCAAGAATCTTAGGAAAGAAAACAGTTGTATGTAAAGATACGCCTGCATTTATAGCAAATAGAGTAGGAGTTTACAGTATCATGTCACTTTTCCATGTTGTTGAACAAATGGATTT
>JBKDZA010000116.1:0-19343 GCA_046308455.1 Fluviicola sp. | reverse complement strand
TGGCATCCACCAAAAAAAGAAGGGTTTTTCCGTCACATTGTTGTGCGTAAATCTTTCGATCAAGATCAATTATTACTTCATATTGTTACAAGTTCGGATGGAATTGAAAAATTCGATGACAAAGCTGTGGTTTCTTTTCTTGTCAACACGAACCAAGACTTTTTGTCCAGGAAATGCATTTTCTACAAATAAAACGAACTCACCTTCTTCACTTCGAAGCCTAGCAATTGCTTGTCCGCCAAAAGCTAAATCTTCTATTTCTAATTCTAAAACTTGATTTCTATGTACCACTAACTTTCTAAACCTTCTTGATTAATAATATCTTGAATTGTTTTATTTTCCAGCACTTTCAATGTTTCATTTCGAACATCGATAAATACTTTTCGCAATCCACAACTGATTTCATCTGTACATTCATCACACTTTTGGTAGTAATTTATTGATGTACACGGCAAAAGAGCAATTGGACCATCAAATAAACGAATGACATTTGAAATTTTTATTTCACTTGGAGTCAAACGGAGAAAATAACCTCCACCTTTCCCCATTTTGGAGCTCAATAATCCATTTTTCTTTAAATCCAATAAAATTGACTCTAAAAATTTTCTAGGAATTTTAGCTTTTTCCGCAATTTCAACAATTAATGTTGGTTCTTTTGGATCCTTTTGAGCTAAGTAAGTTAGCGCATGTAAAGCGTATTTGGTTTTTTTAGAGAGCATAGATTCAATTTTTATGTTAGTCCACGAATAACACCTTTATCAGAAGCTTCAATAAAATCGATAATTTGATTTCTTATTGGACTTTCAGGCATTGTTTCTTTTACCGTTTCAATAGCTTTTGAAATATTGTTGTTCAAAACATATAAAATACGATAGATATCTTCTATCTCTTTTACTTGTTCATCTGAATAATTTCTTCTTCTTAATCCAATTGAATTAACACCGGCAAAAGTTAGTGGCTCACGTGCACATTTTACATACGGAGGAACGTTTTTACGAATCAAAGAAGCTCCTGCAATGAATGAATGTGCTCCAATGTGCATAAATTGTTGCGCTACAGCACATCCTTCTAAAATAGCATAGTCATCAATTGTAACATGTCCAGACAAACCAACATAACTTGCTAAAATAACATTGTTTCCAATTAAACAATCATGAGCAACATGTACATAAGTCATCAATAAACAATCGTCACCAACAACGGTTTTCATTCGGTCTTTTGTTCCACGATGAATCGTAACACATTCGCGAATTTTAGTTCTATTTCCAATTTCAACGGTCGTATATTCACCATCAAATTTTAAATCTTGTGAAACAACTCCAATCACAGCCCCTGGGAAGATTTCGCAATCCTCACCAATTCTTGTACCTGGATATATTGTCACATTTGGATGAATGATAGTTCTTGCACCAATTACTACATCTTCGAAAATGCGTGTAAAAGATTCAACAACAACTCCTTCTCCAAGTTGAGCATCTGGATGAATATCTGCGAAACGACTTATCATTCTGTTTTGTCTTTAATTACTTGTGCAAGCATTTCTGCTTCCATGACAACTTTTCCATTCACATATGCTTGTCCCGACATGTGAACCAAACCTCTACGAATTGGAGAAATCAATTTCAAATCAAATACTAAAGTATCTCCTGGAAGTACTTTTTGTTTGAATTTCACATTATCAATCTTCATGAAATACGTTGAATACAAATGTGGTTCATCCACTTTACTTAAAGCGAAAATACCACCTACTTGAGCAGTTGCTTCAATTTGTAAAACCCCTGGAAAAACTGGGTTCCCTGGGAAATGACCTTGAAACATTGGTTCATTCATCGTTACATTTTTCACCCCAACAATTCCTTCGTCTGTTATTTCCATCACTTTGTCAACTAACAAAAATGGATATCTGTGCGGAAGCATTTTTTCAATATCATTGATATCGTATAAAGGCGCTTTTGTTAAATCGAACGTTTTACCAGCTTTTTCTTGCTTTTTAATTTGTTCCTTCAACACTTTTGCAAAGCGAACGTTACCTGAATGTCCAGGACGTGCTCCTAAAATATGTGCTTTGATTGGTTTTCCAACTAAGGCTAAATCACCAACAATATCTAATAATTTATGACGAGCTGGTTCATTTTCAAATTTCAATTTCAATGAATTCAAAACACCAATTCCATCATAATTCACTGATAACTTTTCTTTTCCAAGAACTTTCGCAAGATGATCTAATTCAGCATCTGAAACATCGTTTCTTTCAACTAAAACAATCGCATTATCAAGACTTCCACCTTTGATTAAATTGTTTTTAGCTAAAAACTCCAATTCTCCTAAAAAGCAAAATGTTCTACATGTAGATACTTCTTTTTTGAAATCAGACAATTGATACATTGAAGCATGTTGTGTCCCTAAAACTGGTGATTTGTAGTCAACCATTACAGTTACACGGTAATTTTTATCTGGAACAGCCAAAAATTCAATTCCCTTTTCAGTATCTTCCCATGGAATATTTTCAGTCAATTCGAAATAATCACGATCAGCATTTTGATCTTCGTAACCTACTCGTTCAATTTCTTCTACAAACAACATTGAACTTCCATCCATAATTGGAATTTCAGGACCATTGATTTTAATCAAAGCATTGTCTACTTGCATACCATAAAGTGCAGCCAAAACATGCTCAGTAGTATAAACACGCACACCTTTATCTTCTAAAGTTGTACCGCGATCTGTTGCAACAACCAAGTCACAATCCGCTTTGATGATTGGCTCTCCCTCAACGTCTACACGTTGAAATTTGTATCCGTGATTTTCGGGTGCTGGACAAATTTCCATGCGAACAGCATCACCAGTATGTAATCCTACTCCGTTAAATACAATGGTTTCTTTTAGGGTTCTTTGTTTTTCCATAATTATTCAGAAGCTTTTGTAAGCGCTTTGAGTTTTTGATCTAATTCATTTAATTTTTGCAATATGAATGGCAACTTTCTGAAGCCAAAATACGACTTTTTGAAATCATCGATTGGAATTCCAGGAGATCCCATTAAGGTATCTGCTTTTTTTACTGAACTTGGAATTCCAGATTGCGCAACTATTTTCGTTCCGTCTGCAATGTGTAAATGACCTGCAATTCCTGCTTGCCCACCTACCATCACATGTTTTCCAATTTTTGCAGAACCAGCAACTCCAACTTGTGCCGCCATTGCTGAGTGTTCTCCTATTTCGACATTGTGTGCGATTTGAACTAAGTTGTCAATTTTCACACCTTTACGAATGATTGTAGAGCCCATTGTAGCACAGTCAATTGTTGAGTTCGAACCGATTTCTACATCGTCTTCAATGACAACATTTCCAATTTGCGGTACTTTTGAATACACTCCATTTTCATCTGGAGCAAATCCAAATCCATCAGCACCAATAACAACACCTGCGTGAAGAATGCAATTATTTCCAATTTTACAATCTGCGTAAATTTTCACTCCCGCATTCAAAATTGTCCCATCACCAATTGTCACATTGTCACCAACTACAACATTTGGATATATTTTCACATTATCTCCAACAACAACATTATCTCCCAAATAAGCAAATGCACCAAGATATAAACCTTCACCAACAACTGCACTTTCAGAGATGTAAGATGGTTGCTCAATTTTTGGTTGTTTTTGATTCATTTGGCTGTACACCTCCAATAATTTCGCGAAACATGCATACGCATCCTCCACTTTAATTAAAGTAAGCGTATCTGGTAATGATTTAGTCGGCTCAAAAGTTTTATTCACAATACAAATCGACGATCCAGTCGAATAAATATATTCTTCGTATTTCATATTTGACAAGAAAGAAAGCGCTCCTTCTGAGCCTTCTTCGATTTTTGCCAATCCACGAACTGTTACATCTGGATCACCTTGCACTTCTCCACCGAGAATGCTTGCGATTTGAAGAGCCGAAAATTCCATAAAACAAAGTTAATAATTATTATTTGTGAAGAATCTATCAAATTGAGCACTTTTCAACACTAAAACTGCTTAAATTGTCAATTAATCACTTAGAAGATTGCGTCTCGTCAAAAAAGTTGGAAATTTTTACGTGATCTTGGTACCAAAAACATCTAGTTCCAAGAATTTTATTTGATTTACTTTTGAAAACAACATAATGTTCAGGATTTGGTTCTGCCAATAAATTCGATTTTGAAAAATCAATTCTTCCAGTTTTCATTAATGCTTTTTGCACTTCTTTTTCATTCCCATAATCCAAAGCAGTCAATCCATCATTTAATTCAGGTTTAGGATCAACAAACACCCATGCTTTTACATTTGGGAAATGAATCATTTCAGCATAACCTGTTGTCGAGTTTTTCGCAGATTGAATATCTCCCTTAGGAATTCTAACTTCAGAAACAAACCCATCACGTGGGATTGTGAACCAAAGACTTACTTCTTTTCCGTCTACTTCTCCATCTATCAAGTAAACTTGAGGATTTCCTTGTTTTTTTGATGAGCCAAAATCAACATCACCTTTATTCAAAACAGTAAGGATATCTTTTTTAGAGACTCCTTTTTTGGCAAGTTTGTTTAGTGTGTTTTCTTCAACAACAATTACTTTACCTGCAATAGTTGTTTTTACACGTCCGCCTGGCAACCAAGAACAACCGCGATTTCCAAAAAAGAAAAAAACGAAAATCATTCCGATTACAAAACCAATTCCAAAAAACTTGAATCTACGTAGCATACTTTGCATAAATACGATTTTTATAAATAGAAAAAAGGCCTCCAAATTGGAAGCCTTCTAAATTAAGTTTTATTGATTACAATAAAGCATCTAATTTTGTTGTCAATTGTGTTTTAGGAACAGCTCCTACAGATTTGTCAGCGATTTCTCCACCTTTCACAAATATAACTGTTGGGATATTTCTAATTCCAAATTGAGCTGCAACTGCAGGATTTTCGTCTACATTTACTTTTCCGATAATTGCGCGACCATCATATTCTGTAGCCATTTCTTCAACGATTGGTCCTAACATGCGGCAAGGTCCACACCATTCTGCCCAAAAATCTACCAATACTGGTTTGTCTGATTGCAATACTACTTGTTCGAAGTTTGCGTCTGTAATTTCTAATGCCATAACTTGTGTTCTAATTTATTTTGACCTTCGTCGGTACAAATTTACTATTTGTTTTTTGTTTGTCAAAAAGTTTGCCAGTCAAAATTCCTCTGACAACTTGTCATCCTATTTTTATTTGTTCAATTAATGAACCCAGAACTTTTTCATTGTTTGTTGATTGTCTGTTTCCAAACAATAAAAATATACTCCTTTTACTAATTGCTTCGGGTCAAAACGAACGATATGTCCTCCAGCTGTAACTATTTCATCTTTTAAAACTTGATGTGAAAGCAATTCATTTGTCAAAATTGAAAATTTAACTTTCGAACTTCTTTCAATTGTGAAGTAAAATTGAATTTCGTTTTCTGAAACTTGCGAATTTTCTAAGTCGAACAACTTCGCGTAATCATTTTGATTGACTACATTTTCTGTTCGTTTGAATCGTTTAATAATTAAAGAATAGGTAATTGCGAACATTATCAAAGTTGTGACAACTATCAAAAATATGTAGATATAGTTGATTAAATTGTACTTCGCAACCGTGTTCGACCTTAAAATTGAAACAACTATCAAAATGATTAAGTTGAGTACAATCAGTAAGATTGCTGTTTTTTGATTTTTCATGTGTTTCTATTTTATTTTTCGGGCTACCAAGTTAAATCGCATTTAAAGAATTTAATATCTTTCCAAAATAACTTTTACTATCATTTGCGACTTAAATTGGTAACCCAGTTTATTTTAATGTAATACTTCCCTTTTTTATTAAAGCGAAATTATCCCAGGAATGTTTTGAGCACGATTGTAAATATCAATAATCGCCTCTACACTTTCCATGAATTGTTTCGCAGAAATTGAAATATATTTTCCTGTTTTAGATTTATGTTGCGTAATCTCAGCCCACTTCGAGAACAAACTTTTAGTGTTTTCAATTGAATCTGGATTGTTGGGAACGATGAATTTAAAAAAATACACTCCTGGCCATTCTTGTAACTCTAACTGTTCACGCAATTTCGCAAAAACATCTTCACTCATCTTTAATCTTGATTTTTCAAATATTTTGGCAACAAAGATAAGCGTTTCAACTCAAGTAAAAACTTCTGATCGAAATGCTTTTCATTTTTTTGAATGCCTTTGAATAAATTGAATCCTAGTTTTTCCACTTTTTGAAATCCTTGTTCTAAAACCATCCAATCTGATTCAACTCCAAAGACTACTTCGTCACTAATTATTTCCTGTAATTGAATAATCTCGCAAAAAATATTCTTTTGATAAAAATAAAATGAAATTAAACCAGTCAACTCTGATGGAGATGTTGCATCAAAAACCTGTTTATACCAGTTCGTTTGAAATGATTGAACTGATTTCCACCATTGAGTAATTGTAAATTGTTCTACTTTCTCTTTTGGAAAACTTTCAAAAATTGCTTCTTTTTTGCTTTCTGCGAAAAAATGTTCAATTGTTTTTAATTCCTCTAAGCTTTTCAACTTTGACTTTGCCGTCAATTGAAGTAATGGCTTCGTCTTTAACCAATTTTTAATTTCAAAAAGCGCCAATTCAAAAGCATCATTTGATTCATCTAGCTCTTCAATCTTAAGAATTAATTTGACTTTTTCTTCAGACATTATTCGTGTTTACCCAAATTTTTTCTCATTCGGATATTGAAAAACTCAACAATGAATGAAAAGGCCATTGCAAAATAGATCAATTGTTTTGGCATTTCGTAGTTAAACGCTTCACAAACTAAGACAAAGCCAATCATAACTAAAAATGCAAGTGCCAATATTTTAATAGTTGGACGTTTATTGATGAAATCTGCAATTTTACCTGCGAAAATAAACATAACTCCCATCGAAATAATGACAGCACCAATCATAATTGGAACTTCTTTTACAATTCCAACTGCTGTTAAAATTGAATCGACAGAAAAAATGATATCAATTAGTACAATTTGAAAAATAATTGCACTCATTAAATCTTTTTTATTAGAGCTAATTTCAGAATGACTTCCTGTTATTTTGTCATGAATTTCTGTAACTGATTTATACATTAAAAATAAACCTCCGCCCAATAAAATCAATTCTTTTACTGAAAAAACACCGGGTCTCAAAGTTTTACTTCCATGTTTTATTGGTTCGAATAAATCTGGGAAAACTGATATTGTTTCTTTATCTAAGGAAATGATCCAACCAATTGCAAAAAGTAATCCGATACGAATCAACATTGCAATAAACAAACCTAAGTTTCTCGCATATCTCTTTTTATCTTGCGGTAATTTTTCTGTAATAATTGAAATGAAGATAATATTGTCAACACCTAATACAATCTCAAGAATTGTTAACGTAAAAAGTGATACTAAACCTGCAGAAGTAAATAAGACACTAAAATCAAAACTCATAGTTAAATATAATTGAAAATAAAGTGGCGAAAATACAAAACCTTTTGATTCAAAAATAGAAGCTGATTCAAAAAAAAGTATAAAAAATTGGAAAACCAATCAGAAGTGCTTAACTTCGTGTGAAACCCATGTCTATTTTATAGACATTCAAACCAATCAGAGAGTTCCGTTTGTTTTTTGTAGTAGTTTTTAATGAACGGGCTCTCTTTTTGGAGATTACACTCTCATCTTTTGAAAATACCTTTTCAATTCGCTAGAATTCTCAATTCCCATTGTATTAACTTCAATCACTTGTGCTTGATTTGAAATAAAGGCTGTTTCAAATTCTTCAATAGATTTTACTCCTTCATATATTAATCCAAAGTTTTTTACTAGCAATTCAGCTGAAATGGATTGTTCAGCAACAAATATTGATTTGTGTTGATTTGTAGAATCTGGACCAGGAATAATATTGAAAATATCTCCTCCTCCATTATTTACGATCACAATTCGAAGATTTTTAGGGAAATATCGATTCCAAAGTGCATTTGAATCATAAAAAAACGACAAATCGCCTGTTAACATGACGTGATTCACATCTGGATTTGCCAATGCTGCACCCACAGCTGTTGAAGTAGAACCATCAATCCCACTTGTACCACGATTACAATATATCTTGTTGTTTTTATCATTTTCAAACAAAAGTACATAGCGAATCATCGATGAATTTGAAATATGTAAACAAGTTGCTTGCTCTAAATTTCTCATTAATGAGTTCACAACTTTTAGATCACAAAAAGGTACTGATGGAAAACTAAGTTCATGCGATTTATTCACTTTCAAAACCAATTCATTCCATTTTGAAAAGAAATTTAATTCCGAAACTGTTGAATGTGATGAATAAAATTCGAGGAAAGAATTTGTATCAATTGCCAACGAATAGCTTAAATTTTGAAACACATCCATGTCAGTAAATGACTCATTCACTCTTATCACAGGCGCATTCGACTTTCTCAAAAACCGTTTGATTTTTTTTGAAATAATTGCATCACCTAATTGAATAATTAAATCTGGATAAAAAGAATCCTCTTGATTTTCAATCATACAATTCAAGATTTGGTCTATGCAATCAATTGAATTTTTTAAAGATAAATTAGAGGTGTGTTCACTTAAAACAATCGTGTTTTTGCTATCAATTATATTTTGAAGTAAAGTTGAAGAAATTGAATCATCGTTGTGTTGACCAACAATTATTAAGTGTTTTTTCTTATTTGCAAAAAAAGTGTCTAATTCCTTTTTTGATTCAGTTGCCAATTCAGATTTTGTAGGAAGAAAACTAATCCAATTATTGATTTTTGCACTCGATTCACTTACTTCGTAAAGCGGTTCTGAAAAAGGAATATTTAAATGTACTGGTCCTGATTTTTTTCTAGAAGCAGCATGAAATGATTTCGCTAATTTACGCTCAAAAAACCATTGATCTTCTTTACTTTTTATCGTGTCTAATTGTTGAAAATCAACCACATGTGACCCGAAAACATTTTGTTGACGAATTGTTTGACCATCACCTTGATCTGTCCATTCAGCTGGTCTATCGGCTGTTAAAACTATTAACGGTATTTTTTGATAAAAGGCTTCAACTACAGCTGGATAATAATTCAATGGAGCTGAACCTGAAGTACAAGCTATTGCAACAGGTCGTTTCAATTGCTGTGCAAGTCCAAGTGCAATAAAAGCTGCGGATCGTTCATCTGGAATTAGAAAAGTTGTGAAAAATGGATCCTCATCAAAAGCAATTGATAATGGTGCATTTCTAGAACCTGGAGACAACACAATGTGAGAAACATTTGTTTTTTTACAGGCATCTACAATTAATTGAACTTCTAATTTTGCACTTGTTATCATTCCTTAAAATTACGTTTTTCTATTTTACCTCATCCATTTAAGAAGAGTTTCTGCTTTATTTTCTGTTTCCTCCCATTCATTTTGGGCAATTGAATCTTTTGTAAATCCTCCACCGACATATAAAAAGGCTTTTCCTTTTTGAATTTGGGCGCAACGAAGGTTCACGAACAAATCTAAATTCAAAGAGTCAACAACACCGATATATCCTGTATAAAGTTCTCGATCGTGCATTTCTCTACTCAATAATAAATCCAATGCAGGAATTCTTGGAGTTCCACAAACTGCGGGAGTTGGATGTAAATCATTCACAAATTCCCAATGATTTTCTTTGGTGAAGACTCCAGAAAAATCAGTTTTTAAATGTCTAACTGGACCAGCTTGATGCGAATAAGGTCCTTCAATTTCCAATTCTTCAATTTTATATCTTTCAGCCGTTTCTTTGATACTTTCTACCACAAAACGATGTTCATCGAAATCTTTTGAATTCCAATCTGAATTATCATCATTCTTTTTTGTGCTAGCTAAAGCAACTGTATTGAATTGAAGTCCTCTTTTTTTAGTTAACACTTCAGGACTTGCACCAATCCATGTTCCAAAATGCTTTGAGGAAATTAGATAACAAAAGGCTGAAGGATAAGCTTGAGAAAGATTTTCAAAAATCGAATGTGTTTTTTCGTGTTCTAACTCAATCATTTTCACACGAGAATAGACCATTTTTTCAACTCCCATTAATCCAAAAGCATGAATTGCTGATTGCGCTTCAATTAAATAATCACGTTGTGAAATTGAATAAGGTTTTGTCTCTTTAAAATGAAACATGGTTTCTTTCACATTCGAATCTTCTTTCAATATATATTTTCTCCGATGAAGAAAGTCAGTGACAATGAAACCTGAAGTTTTTGAATCAAATTCGTTTAGAATAGTGAATTCTCCTTTTACAAATTGAATTTCATTCGAATGGGGTAATTTGTAGTAAACAAAATCCATTAACGTGGAATTATCATAACTGTTAAACGTCCCGTACAAATTAATTTTTCGTTACTGACATCAAAAACATCAACACTCCACACATGTGTTCTTTTTCCTTTATGTATGATTTTTCCAATTGCTTTAACGACACCACTTTTAATAGAACCGATATGGTTTGCGTTTATTTCCAATCCTACTGGAGCTTCTTTTGATAAATCACATAATAAAGCTGAACCCATAGAACCAATTGATTCAATTAAAGCTGCTGAAGCTCCGCCATGAAGCAAACCCATTGGTTGATGAACCTTAGAATCAACAGGCATTTGAATTACTAAATAATCCTCACCAATTTCAACACACTCCATCGATAGGGTTTCCATCAATGTATTTTTATTGAATTGATTAATTTTTTCTAGTGTAATTGATTTATCAAACATAGACGTAAAATTACATGACAAACTTTATATTTCAATGGAATCCATAAAAAAAGTCCGCCTGAATGAACAGACGGACTTTTATAACATTTAAGTTGTTCTTATTGTTTTACAATACGTTTTGTAGTTTCACCATTTTCAGAACGAACACGTAAGAAGTAAACTCCTCTTTCAGCGTTTGTTAAGTCAATTGTTCCACCGTTATTAATTGTAGAAACATAAATTACTTTTCCTTGCGCATCAACTAGCTCAATTGTAGCATTGTCAACATTCATATCAACAATTACGCTTGAAGTTGTTGGATTAGGATATACATTGATAAATGTAAATTCTTTTCCATCTAAACCTAAGTCATTAACAGTAACACAAGTTGAAGTATCTGAACATCCAGCAGCATTTGTAACAACTACTGCATATGAACCGTTAACTGTTGCTTGGAAAGTTTGAGCTGTTGCTCCTGCAATTGCAGTGTTAGTCCCACAATCAATCCATTGGTAAGTTGTACCAGCAGAAGCAGTTAAGATTGAATCTCCAGTGTAAGTTGCTGTTGCAGTTGGGAACGCATTGATTGTTAAGTTCAAAGTAATTGTTGAATCACAACCATTAGCACTTCCACCAGCGATAATGTGATCATATGAACCAGAAGCTGTATATGTTTGACCATCTTGAGCCCAAGTGTATGTTCCACAAGCTGAAGCTGTTTCAGTAGATGTTCCACCGTTGTTGATTGTTAAGTTCAATGTAATAATTGAATCACAACCAGCAGCATTTGGAATCGTATCTGTGTATGCTCCAGAAACTGTGTAAGTCGTACCATTTTGTGACCATGTAAATGTCTCACAAGCTACTTCAGTAACTGAAGAAGTAGTTGGTTGATTAATTACTAAGTTCAAAGTAATAATCGAATCACAACCAGCAGCATTTGGAATTGTATCTGTGTATGCTCCAGAAGTTGTGTACGTTATTCCGTTTTGTGCCCATGTAAATGAAGTACATGCAGTTTCAGAAACAGAAGATGAAGACGGTTGATTGATTACTAAGTTTAATGTAATAATCGAATCACATCCTGCAGCATTTGGAATAGTATCCGTGTATGCTCCAGAAGTTGTATATGTCATTCCATTTTGAGCCCATGTGTAAGAAACACAAGAAGAAGCAGAAACAGAAGATGAAGTTGGTTGATTAATCACCAAGTTTAATGTAATGATTGAATCACATCCAACAGCATTCGTTAATGTATCTGTGTATGCTCCTGAAGTTGTATACGTCATTCCGTTTTGAGCCCATGTATATGTAACACATGCTGTTGCAGAAACAGAAGAAGAACTTGGTTGATTAATTGTCAAGTTCAATGTGATTATTGAATCACAACCAACTGCATTTGGAATAGTATCAACATATACACCAGAAGTTGTGTAAGTCATTCCACTTATTGGCCAAGTGTAAGAACTACAAGCAGTTTGACTTACAGAAGCTGTTGAAGGCATATTGATTGTTAAATTCAATGTAATAATTGAATCACAACCAGCTGCATTTGGAATTGTATCTGAATATGCTCCAGAAACAGTATATGTCATACCAGTTTGAGCCCAAGTATATGAACTACACGCTGTTTGAACAGATGAAGAAGATGTGTTTGCATTAACTGTAACAGTTACTGGCAAACGAGTAGCAGAACTACACACTCCATTTTGACCTTGCGCATAGAATGTATAAGTTCCTGGAGTATTTGTATTTGGTAAAACAGAAGTTCCAACCGCTTCGAGAGGTGACGTTGAACCTAAATTCGTACCACCTGAAGCAGCATTCCACCATGTCAATGTAGAGAAAGAACCACTAGTTGAATAATTGATTGTTACTGTTGCTGTTGGTGTACCAAAAGTTGCATCAGCACCAACAACATCATCTGAGTTATCCCAATACAATAAATTCAATGTACCTCCAGCTTGGTTAATAGTTCCAACTGGAATTGGTCGAGAGTAATTAAAATTACCACCTAAATTAGGAGCACCTACTGATAAAACCGCTGGATCGTTAATTGCACCGGTAAAACCTAAACGCACTTCTGATTGCCATGAACCGCCATTTGCAGTAACATTAGGAACTGCTAAAGTTGCACTAGTTACAGTAACCCCTGCAGGTAAAGCTGGCATTGTTACTGTTCCATATACATTACCAGGTGCAGAATTAGCTTCAGTTCCAACTACGATTGGAATTGTTAACACCAAAGTTCCAGTATTAGAAGCATTAATTGGAGCAGACAATTCACCTTGACATACAATAGCATTTATTGGAATCCCAGGAGTTCCAACAGCTGCAGGTTGAGTAATTGTTATAGAAATTGGAGCTGAATCAAAACCACCCGCATCTTTAACAACTACAGAGTGAGCTCCTAAAGTAAGGTTTGTTGGAATTGCTCCAAAAGCACCTGCATCTACAGAATAAGTAAATGGAGCTGTTCCACATGTAATTGTACCTAAAGAGAATGAACCATCAGATAAACCATTACAAGAAATATTAATTGGAGTTAATGAAACATTTACAGGGTTAACATTTACAGTAACTGTTGGAGAAGGTGTTAAAACACATCCTGCAGCTGTAATATTTGCAGTATAAGTTGTTGTAGAAGTTGGGTTCACAACCAATGGATTGCCAGTTCCAACTGGAGTAACACCATTCGTCCAAGCTACAGATGTAATTGCTGGAGCTCTATTTCCTGTAAAAGTTAATAAAGGTCGAACTGAACTAGTCGCATTTGTATTTGTTAGATTAACACAAGCATCAGTTGAAGCTGTAGCTCCATATAAACATGCTGCAGTAGTATTATCTGCACGAATTCCCATTGTTGATACGAAACTTGCAGTTGAAGAAGTTACAGTTGCACTTGAACCACCTGCATTGTTGTTTGAATAAACAAATGAAACTACTATATTAGAAGTACCATCCCAAGCAAAAGGTGTTGAAAACACAAAGTTATTAGCTCCTAAAGTTACTGGTTGAGCTGCATTTGTATAAACATTTGTTATACCTGAAGTGATAGCAACATTTGCTACAGCTACATTTTGAGCAGTATGTCCCATATCAATTGTAAAGCCATTTAAAGGAGTTGTTCCTGTAGCTGTTACATTATAAGACAAGCTTGTAATATTTCCTGCAGAAAAACCTGCAGCAGTTAATTCAGATGCTCTATAGATATATTGTGTTTTTGCACCGCCGTATGCGTGATTTAAAGGAATGTCTGGGAAATTAACAGTATTTGCACCCGCAGTTCCAACTGGTCCTGAACCAATTAATGAGATACTTGTACTTAATGTACTCGGATCACCAGCACAAACAGTAGTTAAACTTGCTGTTGCAGATCCTGATACACCTGTTAACGGCTCATCAGTATAAGAAGTTCCTAAAATAGAACTTGACAATCCTAAAGTATTAGTTGAAGAAACTGCCCAAGTAACTGTAGCATTTGAAGGAGTAACTGTAGGAATAGTTCCTTCCCAAGTTGTACCAACAGTATTAACCATTGTAATTGGAGCTTGAGCAGAACCATTAATAGCATAAGCTAATGAAGCACTTACAATTGTTCCTGAAGATGTAGTAATATTAGCAGAAACTGTTCGTGTTACGTTTGTACACTGATTTCCAGTAGGTGAAATTGAGTTAATTGTAATTTGTGGGGCTGGTGTTATACCTTCAAATTCGAAAGCACCACAATCTGGAGCAGTTCCAGTACCAGCATAACCTGCATTTCCAGCACGTGTTACATTTGCATAATCGACAGTAATACCAGGAATATTTGTCGCACCACTTTCTGCTTGTGTAGCAGTTCCATTTACTGGTTTCAAATAATCAGCTGAAGATCCAGTTAATGAAGTAAAGTATGTTGTTGCATATGGTTGAGTTTCAGAGAATGAATTCCCATCTGCAGCTACACTCGCTAACAATAATCGAGTTTGGTATTGAACCATAGTTTGATCACCTGTAGTCCCATCATGGAAGATTAAATTACTTGTAGATGGTGCACCCGCAAAAAATGAATTTTTATTTGATGCAGCATTGTAAGTTGTCAACGTAGTAGTTGATCTTCTATATGCTACTGACAATCCAGTTCCTGTTGGAGTTGAATTATTAATCAATAAATTATTATTCAATGTTAAAACTGGAGCAGTTGTTGTAAACAAGGCAGATGTTCCAAAAGTTGCCCCAACACTCGTAGCATCAAGATATACTGAGTTATATGCAACAGTAACACCAGGTGCAGTAGCAGAACCACCGTTCACACTGATACCTGAAATTGCATTCGCAACATTTGCATTTGGAGCTTTTAAATCTCCGATAACATTATTGACTATTACTGGGAAAGTACCTGCTGAAATAGAGACTCCTGACACAGCTGCTCCAGTATTTGTACTAGTTAAATTATAGACTTTATTTCTTGAAATACGATTCAAAGCAGCACCAGAAATTCCAAATACACTTACTGCTGTAGTATTTAATGTGTGTATAGTATTGTTTTCAATTAACAAATTCGTACCTGCATTCGTTGAAGTTATTCCAGCAATAGTCCCCCCAGTTCCATTTGAAACTAAGTTGTTGATTGAGTTATTTGTAGTTTGAATTAATGCAGAACCTGCAAAAGTGTTACCTAAATTAATACCTGTAATAGTAGATTGAGCAATAATATTTGTTATAGTATTATTAGAAATAGTTGCAATCCCACCACCTAAATAAGAAATACTAATTCCAGTTATTGCACTTGAACCACCTGTGATATTAGAAATGGTATTACTCGTATAAGTTTTAGCTGCAGCTGAACCCGAACCATCATTATTGTTAAATGCAGTTACTGTTGTTGCCCCCGTAACTGTTACATTCGAGAAGTTATTATTCGTATAGATTCCATTTGCTGTATTTGGAGAACTCGCACCTGTTGTAGAAAAAGTAACTGTTCCTCCAGCTCCACTTTTGTTAAAAGTTCCAACAATTGAATTGTTATTTACAGTTTG
Organism: Fluviicola sp.; assembly: GCA_046308455.1. GTDB lineage: Bacteria > Bacteroidota > Bacteroidia > Flavobacteriales_D > Crocinitomicaceae > Fluviicola. The sequence continues at coordinate 3,560 of JBKDZA010000116.1, read as the reverse complement.
AGTTCCATTAGCAGGAATAGTATTACTATGACTTAAAAAAGTTACACTTCCAGTAGTTTTCAAATTGATATTTGTAAACGTATTACCAGAAATGTTTTGTGTAAAATGAGTTCCAGCTTGATTAATAAATGTTACTGAACCAGTAGCTGTAGCAGTAACGTGATCGAAATTAATAAAATTATTATTGTTTACATTAATAGATGATGTTACTGATGCTGAAGTTCCATTAATATTTATTCCATTCATTCCACCACCAATTAGGTTATGACGAAGTGAAATTGTATTATTATTAATATTTTGAGTAAATGTACCTATTGGTGCATTCGAAAATGATGGAAATTGAATACCGTTTAAAGTTCCAGCAATTGTAGTACCATTACTTAATAATGTATTGTTTGAAACAGTAACATTTATAGAGTTTCTAACTAAAACACCATTTACTGTTCCTGAAACATTAGTAAAACCTGTAAAAGTTCCAGTTAAACCAAAAGTAATATTATTTCCTTCTAGAGCAGTTGTTCCTCCAATTGTAACTGTATTATTCATATCAGCAGCTGCAGTTGGACCAACTACAACAACTCCCATATTCACATTTGAAATTGTATTTCCCTTAATAGAAAGATTGTTATTCCCCCCCGTAGCACCTGTTGCAGTAGCTGTAGTTGCTACAACTGTTGCTGTATGAGTTGAATTCGCATAAACACCAAATGCATTTTGGTAAGTTGCACCCAAAGAAATAGTATTGTTCAAAATAGAAACATTCTGACAACCATTTGTTGCAGTTGCATACAATAATGCAATACCCCACTCTGTCATGTTATTTGTAGCTGCAGCTGTTGTTGTATTTGCAGCGTTTTCATTCAGTGTGAATCCTTGAACTGTAATGAAGTCACCTCCGACAATTTTGATAATTCCATCAAACAATTGACCAGCTACTAAAGCATTAGATGCAGTTACTGTATTACCATTACCTGTAAAAGTAATCTGATCAGCTAAAGTACCAGTAGCTGTAATTACATAACCACCAGCAGGTGCTGTCTGTGGGTTACCAGCAATTAAATTGAATGTTACACCACCTGCTCCAACACCTTGTGTGTTCAAGTCTGTAATTGCGGCAGCTAAATCTGCATAATCTCCAGGAATATTCCTTGTTCCTGTCAACTGTGCATAGGATTGGTTGGTAACTAAAAGAACTACTAAAAGCAGTAAAGAAAGTAACCAACCTCTAAAGTTGAAATTTTTCATAGTTAATATTATTTTTAAAATCAGCACAAAAGTCGGGAATACAATCGAAGAAAAAAAATTTAATTACCTAGGTTAGGAGTTTTTTCACCTCTTTTTACTAGTAAATCGATTTGTTAATATTTTAACTAAAACAATGTTTTTCTTAAAACCTTATAACTAAATCGATTTTAAGAATTGTATTTTACTAAATTTTAGTAAACTTTAGTGTTTAAAACATTAATACGATTGTTAGTAAAATATTTATATAATTTTCTTATTGTTATTATAAGCTTTAATTAACTGTCTACTTAAGTTAATTTTTATTGATTTTTTTTCATCACAAAAAACAATTAACTTTGATAAATGATGAAAACAAGACTTTACATAAAGAAATTATATTCCTATCTTTTGATATGTTTGTTTATTCTTATTTCAACTAGTTTTTTTAGTCAAAATACTCTTGGATTCGAGTTCGATAATTCAATTCCCGTTAAAATTGGATCTGAATCGCTTGATTACAATTGGTTTGGTGGAATTAATAACGCACAAATTTCAACCATCGACTTTGATTACGACGGTGATGATGACTTATTTATTTTTGATCGAAGTTCCAACCAAATTCGTTTACTAGAACATAAAGTTACTGGTTCAATACATTTTTACGACCTTTTTCAAAATGCTGAATCTCTTTTCCCTGAAGATATTCGTTATCGATGTCAATTAGTTGATTTTGACACAGATGGTAAAAAAGATTTGTTCACTTATTCAATTGGTGGTTTAGCAGTTTATAAAAATACTGGCAATCTTGCTTCAGGTCTACAATGGACTCTTTTTAAAGATATTGTCTACACCGATTATTTAGGAAGTCAATCCAATTTATTTGTAAGTTCAGCTGATTTACCTGCTCTTTCTGATGTTGACAATGATTCAGATTTGGATGTATTAACTTTTCATATTGGCGGTGAACGTATTGAATATTACCAAAATCAAAGCTTTGAATTGTATGGTCACAATGATTCATTAACTTTTGTTTTAATGAATGAATGTTGGGGACAATTTCGTGAAGATATCAATAACAATAATGTCTTTTTGAACAATACAACTTTTCCTTGTGGAAGTGGGAATATTACTAACCCACAAAAACCTTCGTCAACTCTTCCTGGAGATCAAAAACACGCTGGATCTAATGTTTTGGCAATCGATATTGATGGTAATGGAGTGAAAGACTTGGTTCTAGGCGATATCGCTCATACTACAGCCACTCTTTTAATAAACGGTGGAACTGCTCCAAATACAAATTCACCAATGATTAGTCAAGATAATTTTTTTCCATCAAATTCAGTTCCTATTGATGTAAATTTATTTCCTGCATTTTTCTTTGAAGACGTAGATTTTGACGGTAAAAAAGATTTGATTTCAACTCCAAGCGCACGAAATGTTTCTGAAAACCGGACATCTGTTTTGTTTTATAAAAATCAAGGTACTAATGCTATTCCTAACTTCAATTTCATTGAAAATGATTTCCTGCAAGGTGAAATGATTGATAATGGTTTGGGAAGTATCCCCACAATGGTTGACCAAAATGGAGATGGTAAAAAAGATCTTGTGATTGGAAATTTTTATAGATACAAACCTGTTTTATCAAAGGAAAGCGCGTTAATTTCATATAGAAATACAGGTTCAAGTCTATCTCCTGAATATACTTTTTTGGACAATGATTTTTTAAACTTAAGTTCTGGCTCTTATGGTTTACGAATTGTTCCATCATTTGCTGATACAGATAATGACGGCGATCAAGATTTATATTTGGGAAATGAATTTGGTACAATATTGTACTTTCAAAATAATGCAGGTGCTGGAAATCCAATAAGCTACTTGAGTCCAATTACCCTTCTTGATTCAGCGAATGCAACAATTACAGTAAACTCCTATTCCTTTCCTCAACTAATTGATTTAAATTCTGATAATTTACTAGATTTAGTTATCGGAAAAAAAACAGGGGAAATCGTTTACTATCAAAACATTGGAACAAGTACAACTCCAAAATTTGTATTGAGAAACAGTCAACTTGGAAACGTTGATATCTCTTCTTCACCAGACGGCTACGCTGCTCCTCACTTTTTTAAAGTGAATGATTCTTTGCAACTTTTTGTAGGAGCTTACGATGGAAACTTACATTATTATAAATCAATTGAAGGAAATCTAACAGCAGGACAAAATTTTGAATTGGTTTCACATAATTATTTAAATATCAACACTGGAACATATTCTAGTTTTTGGGTGGAAGAAATTGATGGGGACACGAATTTAAATATGTTTGTTGGTCAAGATTTAGG
>JBKDZA010000115.1:0-7507 GCA_046308455.1 Fluviicola sp. | reverse complement strand
TGTTTATTTTGCGCGAAGAATCAACAATTCTGAAAAACTTGTTTGTACGGGTTGGTTTTCATTTAAAGACCTCTTAGATAATAAAATCCTGAACTGTATTTCTTTTGAAAATGTTACGAATAAAGATGAGTTATTCAAAATAGAAGAATTTAAATCGAAATTCAAAAATACTGTTCATGAATGGGAACTTAAAACAATTAAGAAAGATACATTAAGAGATTTTACAGATGCTACACCAATGATTTTTATTGAAGAAAAAGAAGCTTTTTCATTTTTTTTAAATACTGTTAATCCTGTATATTGGCAGGTCAATTGGATTAATTACAAATCACTTAACAATTTAACGAATCAAAATAACCGTTATGATATTCCTTTTGATAATTATGTCAATATTGAAAAAGAAAACTTTGGTGAAAATCAAATTATTACTTACATAGGAAGTGATTATCCTCTTGTTAATTCATTTGGAGAAGATTCAATGTTGCAATCAATAGATGGTGCTTGGACGGCAATTTATCCAGTTAAAAGAATTATAGTTTGGGCAGATTATCCAACAAACAAACTACATTTCCGTTATTCCATTCAACTAGATGATAAACAAGGATTGACTTATGAATACAAACTGGAGGAAATCTATTATGTCGGAGAAATTGATGGACAAGAAAAATGCATTTACAATATCAATCGAAAGGATTTTTCAGAAAGAGAATATTTTAAAGACTTGAAATTCCCGGAATTTGAACGAACATTCTACGAATCTTTGAACAATTCAAAAACCTCAACTCCTGATTTTTTAAATGATTTAATGAATTCTATCAAATCACAAAAACAATTTTTCAATCTCTCAAAACCGAAGGAAGAACTCCGTTTTTCTGAATTAATTAAATTACCAGAATAGAAAATAGTAGTTGGATGTGATGAATCACATCCCGACGTTATTTCAATTAAATAATCATCGTAAATTGATTATTAATTCAATATTTATTCTTAAATTCAAGTATCAAACAGAGAATTTAGAATCAATAGAATGAATAAAAAAATCGTCAAAATATTAAATAGAAAATCTTACAGATTAAAAGGCCATGATTATGGGAAAAATGGTGCCTATTTCATAACATTTTGCACCAAAGATAGAGTTCCCTATTTTGGAGAAATCGTAAATCAAGAAATGATATTGAATGAATTGGGAGAAATAGCCCATCAATTGTGGTCAGAAATCCCCAATCAATTTCCCTTTGCCAAATTGGAAAATTTTGTTGTGATGCCAGATCATATTCATGGGATTATTATTATTGATAAAGATTCTAGTTGGGACGCGATTAATCGCGTCCCAACTAAAGATCCACCTTCTATTATAAATGGAGGGATAACTGGCATCCACAACCCAATGATTCAAGATTCTATCTCAAGAATAATTAGATGGTTTAAAGGTCGATCAAGATTTGAAATCAAAAAGATTCAACCCGAATTTTATTGGCAAAAATTATTTTACGATCACATTATTAGAGATGAAAAAGCATTCCAAAATATCCAAAGATATATCGAGAACAATCCAAGAGCTTGGAAGGAAAAATCTTAATCCATCAACTTATGAACCGGATAAGCATTCATCGTTGCACTACCAGTTGCGATGAGCTGTTCTTTTTGGTTGAAAATCTGAGCTTCAACAAATACAATTCTTTTTCCAGCTTTTACAACTTTCGCTCGACCAATCAAATGGTCTCCCAAATTTGCTGGAAGAAGAAAATTCATGTTCATGTTGACAGTTGAAACGACTTTCATTTCTTCGCACACTTGCGTAAGCGCACAAACACCAAGCGTTGCATCCATCAAAGCAGCCAAACTTCCACCATGTGCAGCGATTGGTGTAGCTAAATGTTCATCTGTAATTGTCATGTAATAAGCAATTTCTCCTTTATCAATGACAGAAAAATGCATTTGTAACAAATCACCAAACTTATTCCACTGATTGTATGTTTTCAAGACAATATTGTCCTCCAAAGGATGTTTGCTCATGTTATCTGAAAATCGATTAAGCTTTCGCTAAGTGAATATCGTTGTCTTCGAAGCGTTTTACCATCGTTTCGTTCAAGGCAAAAAAGACAGAATAAAAATCATCCGTTTCACACCATGCACGCACTGTAATGTTTAAAGACTCTCTTGTAATATCATTTAAACCTACAAAAGGAAGTGGATCTTTGAAAATACGCTCGTCTTCATTCATGTAATCGATCAACAATTGATTAACTTTAAGATAATCTTGACCATGCGCTACATGAAACACCCAATCAACTCTTCGTTTTCCTTCTTTTGTATAATTTACTAATGAATTGTTCGCCAATGGACCATTTGGAATAATAACAACCTTGTTATCAGCAGTATACAAATACGTGTAAAAGATCTGAATCTCTGTTACTCTCCCTTGATACGTCTGTGCTAGAATGGTATCGCCAACTTTAAACGGTTTGAATAATAAAATCATCACTCCACCTGCAAAATTTGACAAGGTTCCACTGAATGCCATACCAATTGCTAAACCTGCTGCACCAAGAATCGCGATGAAAGAAGTCATTTGAACCCCAACCTGGTTGATTGCTGTTACAATTACTAAAACTTTCAATAAAATTGACACTAAACTTGCAAGGAATGTCACCAAACCTTCATCCGTTTTACTTTTAGTTAATATTTTACGAACCGCTTTTCCCGCCCATTTTGCAATCCACCAACCAATTACAAGTACTAAGACTGCAAAAAATAAGTTGGTAGCATAGCGAATAATCAATTGCTTTCCTTCGTCCCAAGAAATTCCAAAAACATTCTTGAATTTATCAATGATTGGAACTATTGAAGTTTTACGACTTAATGTATCACTTGGATTGTTTTGAATTAAAAATCCTAATGATGAAAGAATTGAATTGAACATTTATTTTCTAATAATTAATTATGGGAATTTAGGGAATTGTTGGAAATTCGGTTCTCTTTTTTCTAAAAAGGCACGTTTTCCTTCTTGTGCTTCTTCCATTAAGTAATACATCAATGTTGCATCACCCGCAAACTCCATCAAACCTCTTTGTCCGTCTAACTCAGCGTTTAATCCACGTTTGATCATTCGAACAGCTAACGGAGAACGTTTCATGATTGTTTTACACCATTCAACAGTTGTGTCTTCTAATTCAGCAAGTGTCACAACTTTGTTCACCATTCCCATTTTTTCTGCTTCGTCTGCTGTATATTGGTTACACAAGAACCAAATTTCACGTGCTTTCTTTTGACCTACATGTGAAGCCAAGAAAGATGAACCAAATCCAGCGTCGAAACTTCCAACTTTTGGACCTGTTTGTCCGAAAATCGCATTGTCTGAAGCAATTGTCAGATCACACACTACGTGTAGTACGTGTCCACCACCAATTGCGTATCCATTTACCATTGCAATAACTGGCTTAGGTAAAGAACGAATTGCTTTATGAACATCCAAGACATTCAAACGAGGAACGCCATTTTCAGAAATATATCCACCAACACCTTTAACGTTTTGATCTCCACCTGAACAAAATGCTTTGTCTCCAGCACCTGTTAATACTACAACTCCCACATCTTGACGTTCGCGACAAATTTCAAGAGCTTCTAAAATTTCAAAATTCGTTTCAGGACGAAAAGCGTTATACACTTTCGGACGATTGATTGTGATTTTTGCAATTCCTTCAAAAAATTCAAATTTGATATCGTTATACGATTTGATGTTTGTCCAATTTCTAGTACTCATTTCTTTATTTTTTTAATTCTTTTTAAACTAACAATCAATTAAAATTTTGGTTGAATCAATTCATCCGTTTCTGTTGAAAGGTAATGAATTTCCAATCCTTTTTGTAAAATATAAAATCCGTCAATACTCTTGCGAATCTGTGCGTATTCAATCGGTACAACCAATTTCCCTTTCGAATTATAGATTCCATTTTTAGCTCCCAAAGTCACCAAATAATGCGATTTATCCAATTTCGAAATACTCGTATGATTCATTGGTATAATCACTTCGTTTTTTGAATTTACAGCTCCAAACAAAGTTAAATACTGCGAGAAACCTAATCCATCTGAGAAACTTGCAGTATTTTCATAGGTTGGTTCGATTACCACTTTATTACTAATATCGATGAATCCCCATTTTCCTGCTTTTTCGAAAGCGATTAAAGTTCCTGGTTGACCCAAATTTGTATATGCAAATGGAATGATTGTTTTTCCTGATTTATCAATAATTCCGTATTTACCATTTTTCATCACTTTCGCGTAATTTCCAGAGAATTCAGCTTTCACTTTAGAGTTGGTATACGTTTCATAAATCATTGGAATCACTAATTTCCCCACTGCATCAATGTAACCAAAATCACCATCGTATTCAACATAGGCGCGACCATTTACTAATTTCCCCACATCGTCGAAAGCTAAATTTGGAATGATTTCACCTTTTTTATTTACCAATTTGATGTAATCACCATCTTCAAACAATAACAAAGAATCCGAAAAAGTTGAGATGACTTCAAATTGAGGTTTGATTACAAATGCTCCATAAGGATCAATTACTCCTTCTAAATTTTGAACACTCACTCTTGCCAAACCATTTACAAAAGAATAAGCTTCTTGAAATCGAAGAGGAATTCGTTGAAAGCCCATTTCATCGTAATAACCAAACAAAGTATCTTTTTTAGCAAACATTAGTCCTTCTGAAAGTTGACCGATATCGTCAAATTCTGGTTTCAATATATAAGCTCCCGAACGATCGATACATGCTGTTTTACCATTGATTTCAACTACAGCTCTCCCCTTTTCAAAGTCATATGCTGATTCGAATTGCAAAGGAATTATTAATTCATTCGATTTGTTGATGTAACCGTATTTGTCATTCTTTTCGACCCAAGCTAAACCATCTTTAAAGAATCCAACCGTTGAATAAGTAGCTGGAATGACAACTTCACCATTTGTATTCATGTAGCCCAAGAATCCATCTTTTTTGAAAGGTAACAAAACAGATAAACTCATCTCTGACTCTTTAGTCAGTTCGTCCATAAACGGATATTTTGGGTAGGTCGATTTAAACTGTTGAATGCGCTCCGTAGAGAAATTTGACATGAAAGATTGATACAATTTTCTCCACGCGTTGTTTACATTTCGATTGGATGGATACATTTCGATAAATGCTTCGTAGTCTTTTGTTTTATTTCCTTTTGTCGTGATTTTATAGATTTGGTCTTCCGCATCTGCAACAAATGGATTGGACGGATAAACTTTTGTGAAAGCAACAAAGGCATTCAAGTTATTCGCTTTGGTTTGTTCTTGGTATTGTGCACGGTAAAAACTCAATTGAGCTTCGTCTTTCAATTCAGATTCTGGATATTTTTTTAGAAAAGCGTCGAAAGCTTGAGAAGTATTTATTTTTTCAGCTGCGATTAAGCCTAAAGAATCGCGTAAATGAATTGCTTTGAAACGATCTTGAGACCACGAATGGTTTTCTTGAAACTTGTTTAAACTTTCTTCATTTAAGTTTTTCAACTCCAATTGAAAGAATTCTGAGGAAATTTTTTCTCTTAGTGCTGCAATAGAATAATAATCGAATTGGTATTTTTTAAGTTTTTCTTTTGATTTATCTTTTGTAGAACTGTAGGCCTTTTCTGCTTTTAAAATGTATTGAAAAGAAGAATCTAGGTTATGAAAAGGATTGTCTGTTTTAAAATGAATGATTGACAAACCATAATTTGCTGCAGAAGGATATTTCTTAACAGATTCAAGAAATAATTTCTTTGCTTCAAAATAATTGTATTCGGAAAGAGCTGAAAAAGCTTTATCAATTTTAGCTGCATTCACTTGCAGAGAAAAAAACAAACTTAAAATAACAACAATTCGAAGGGTCATGTTTTGAAAAACTAATTAAAAAAGGATAATAAAGTTCAAAAATAAAAAGACCTTCGCTTTTATGAACGAAGGTCGGGATTCTTTTTCAACAAAAAAATCATTTTATAAAGAAAAACCCCGAAAAAATCGGGGTCTATCTTATTTCTTAAACTTATTGTATCTGTTGTTGAATTTATCGATACGTCCTGCAGTATCCACAAATTGTACGATTCCTGTGAAGAAAGGGTGAGATTTGTGAGAGATATCCAATTTAATCAATGGATATTCATTTCCATCTTCCCATTTAACTGTTTCACTTGCATTTGCTGAAGAATGACATAAAAACGAATACTCGTTCGTCATATCTTTAAAAACTACTAATCTGTAATCTTCTGGATGGATACCTGCTTTCATATCTTTATTTTGTTCTTTTCTATTTAATAATCCGAAATTCGGAGTGCAAAGATAATGAAACTTTTTAATTAACAAATAAAAATAATATAACTTTTCTTTCGTTTCTTTGTCATATGATAGTATCTATGATTTCAAAAATTCAAAAACAGTTATTTTCAGTTCTTTCAATTGGTTTATTGATTGCACTTTCTTTGTCAACAAATTCATGTAAAAAGAAAGGAAATTTGTTTTCTGACGGGAATTTGGAATTCTCAGTAGACACCTTAGTTTTTGATACAATTTTCACTACAATCGGAAGTACGACTCAACAATTTAAAATCTACAACGAAGCGAATCAACAACTTGAAATTGAAGAAGTTGAATTAATGGGTGGGACCTCTTCCCCATTCCGTATCAATTTAGATGGATTAATTGGAACAGATTTTCAAAACATTATTATTCCTGGAAATGATTCATTATTTTGTTTCGTAGAAGTAACGCTTGGAATCAATGGTCAGAATTTGCCTATGGTAATTGAAGATTCGATTCGTTTCCGATCAAATGGTGTTGATCAATATGTGCGACTTGCTGTTTGGGGACAGGACATGTATTATCATTTTTCGAATACTCAAGCAGGTATTTTTGATACAAACTCAGGTGTGTGGCCAAACGATAAACCACATTTAATTTATGGAGCAGCATTTGTTGATTCTGCTGAAACACTTACAATTCCTGCAGGCACAAATATTTACTTACACAAAAATTCAATTCTTTGGAATTACAAAGGAACCTTGAACATTGATGGAGATGTGAACAATAAAGTTACACTTCAAGGAGATCGTTTAGAATCCTTTTACGACGACGTTTCTGGTCAGTATTACGGAATTTATTTTCAAGAAGCGCTTCCTTCTACAATTGACAATGTTGTCATTAAAAATGCGACTACAGGAATCCATGTCGATTCGAGAAACACATCCACTTCTTCAAATACTGTAACTATAACAAATACAGAGATTTCTAATTCAGCGAGTTATGGAATCTTGTTATATAACGAACCGAAGATTTTTGGTGAAAACGTTTTGGTTCACAGTTCTGGAATTCACTCATTGATTGTATTGCAAGGTGCTGATTTTGTGTTTAATCACTGTGATTTCTTAGGATATGGTGATGGTGAAGGAACAAGTCCAAGTGTTGGTTTACGTAATTATTTCACGAATTCAAGTGGAACAACAAC
>JBKDZA010000114.1:0-668 GCA_046308455.1 Fluviicola sp. | reverse complement strand
CAGGAAGAGTAGTTGTTTCTTTTCATGAAAACATGAAACATCGTTTAACATTTTTTATAAATGAAAAAGAAATTACATACAAGAAATTGGTTTATGACGAAAATGGATTATTTATAAAAGAATCTTACAATGTGAATGAATAACATTAAAAAAACGTCATATAAAATAACAATTTTATAAATTATATAAAACATTATCATTAATTTAAAAAACATAGCTGGAATATTAATTAAATGACTATTGTGTTTTACATTGCCTGAAAACCCTATTTTTACTAAAAAAACAACATGATTCAATTTACTTACACCATTCTTTACGTAGATAATGTCGCAGAAACCTGTTCTTTCTATGAAAAAGCCTTTGGTTTTGAGCGCAAGTTCATTACTCCTGAAAACGATTACGCGGAACTAATCACAGGTCAAACGACACTTTCTTTTGCATCCACTGAGTTGGCTGATTCCAATTTGTCGAACGGTTTTATCAAAAGTGAAAGTGGACAAAAACCCTTTGGAATCGAATTGGGATTCGTGACTGAAAACGTAGAGGAATCCGTTTCAAAAGCTATCGAAAACGGAGCAAGTTTAGTTGAAGCTGCAAAGCAAAAACCATGGGGACAAACAGTAGCTTACATCCAAGATCCGAATGGATTTTTGATTGAGTTGTGTTCC
>JBKDZA010000113.1:0-18175 GCA_046308455.1 Fluviicola sp. | reverse complement strand
TGAATTACACTTTCCCCACCAGATGGAGCTTTTAAAAAAATATATTTTCTTTTAGTTTTCTTGTTAAAGATATATGAATCCGGCAACTTTTCCTGATAACTAGTACGTAATTCTATTCGATCAAATTTTGCTTTGGAATCTATATTTATTCTGACTTTAATAATAGATGGATCTCCATAAGTTGGAACCTCTTCGTATTCATTTTCACATGAAATAGAAGTAACTAAGACAATTAATAAAATTAGTATTTTTTTCAATTTTCCTTTTTCAATTTTAAATTGATTAGTGTGCTGGGTTTAACAAATCTAAAATAGTTTTCACCGGAGAAAAAGCTTCACTTTTGATTTCAACGAAAACGGTGTTCCAGAAAGCCATTGAACCATTCCAAAGTCCTGGTAATTCAATGAATCGAATTGGTTTACCTTGATAACGTTTGTTTACAATGAAGTACTTGCTTTCGTCACAGTATTTTTCAAATTTAATTTTTGATCCATCATACATTTTTCCTTGACAAGCCATGAAAACAGGATTGAAATGTGTACTTTGAATCATAACGCGGTACTGATCTCCACGTAAATTGATTTGTGCTTTCTCAACAATTTGTTTTGTTATTGAGTCACCATCTTTGATCCAAAAAGGACCTCCACCAGGTTGACCTTCATTTCGAACCATTCCGCAAACACGCAACGGTCGTTTCAACAAATCAATTATGTTATCAAGAGATGTATTTAATTCATTTTCATGGAATAACGCAAATTCAGCATTTAATTCATTAATCGCTTCTATTGTTGGATTATTTAATATTTCTTGAATTTTTTCTTGAATATGCAAATTCAATCCTCCAAGCGTTTGAATTGTTTCTATTGCTGTTTCACTGTCTTCTAAATGTTGAACATTGTCGATATTTTTAATAAAAATCAATTCAGAATCAATACTTTGCAAATTTTCTAACAAAGCTCCATGTCCTGCAGGTCGAACTAAAGGATTTCCATCTTCTTTGATAACTTGGGTTCCATCCGTATAAAAAGTTTGCGTATCTGATTGTGGATTCTGTATTGAAAAGTCGATATTCAATTGTTTACCAGTTAATCCAGTCAAGAAATTTAATTGTTCTTGAATAGCAGATTGGAATTTTGTTTGAATCGTAAAATGAAAAGAACACGAATCATTTGTTGCCGCTAAACCTTGTAAAACATGTTCATGAAAGGGATTCAATAAAAATGGTCCATACTTATGAAAAGGTATTAAACCTTTAGGTAAATGCGCGAGCCCCATTCCATTGTTATTCAATATATAAGAAACAAATTGTTCAATATCCATTGTTCTCTCTCGTAGTTGTTCTTGAACTTGTGCTGGCAATTGATAAAAGAATGCAAAATCCTCCACATGATTCAAAAAACGTTCAACTGCAGAGCGATTTTCTTCCGTAGGTTCTTCTAAAAAATCGAACAAAAACTCAAACATTCTAGAACCAGAACCTGAAGCAGGAATGAAAAAAGTTTTATTAATTTTCGAAAGAAAGAATTTTTCACGAAGTAAATTAGCAGAATTTGGATCTAAAATAACTATTCCATCACCAATTTTACATGGTGCAAATAATTCTACTTCTGGCTGTTTATCATTAATTGAATGTAAATTTCTTTGCATCTCTACTTTGTTCGTTAGTTTTCATTTACTTTGTTGTATGAAATACAAGAGATCTTGGTTTACTTATTTCCTAAAATCGAAGGGAAGACATGGAATTCATTCACCTTTTGTTTTTCAATTTGTCAACGATTGTATAACGACAAAGGTCACTAAAAATTTTGTAACACTAAGAAAAAGCTTTATTAAGTCTTTATTAAAAGATAAAGAATCGTTCGAAATCAATGACTTAGGCGTTGGTTCTAAGAAAATGAATCAAACTAGAAGTGCAAATAAACTGGCTAGAACAGCTTCTTCAAGGGGAATTTATGGCGATTTATTGTGGAAAATTTCACATTTTTATAAACCAACTATCAGTTTGGAACTAGGCACCTCTGTTGGAATTGGGACATTGACATTGGCTGATGCAAACAAAAAAGGTTTAGTTCACACTGTTGAAGGTTGTTCTTCAACTTTATACAAAGCTGAAAAGCAGTTTAGTGAATTTAAATTAACTAATTGTATCACTTTTAACAGTGATTTTAAAGACTTTTTATCTATACAATCCAATATTAAGTACGATTTAGTCTTTTTAGATGGAAATCACTCGAAATCAGCTACTTTAACTTATTTAGAACTCCTTAAAAACAAAAGTCATGATCATACATTTTTCATTTTTGACGATATTCGTTGGAGTGAGGATATGTGGGACATGTGGCAAGAACTTGTTGAAAGTGAAGATTTTCATGTAACTATTGATTTGGGTCGAATGGGAATTGCTGTAAAACGACCAGAACAAGTGAAGGAACATTTTGTGATTCGACCAAGGATATTTAAAACGTCTTATTTTTAGTGAAATAGTATCTTGAATTTGGCAATTTGGCAGTTCTGCCTTTTCCCCGAAGGGGTTCGGGTATTTCCCCGAATTCCAGTATCGTGTGAATTAGGCCTTTTTACCTAATCGTTGGTAATTAACCCTAATTCAAAGACAAACTAACACATTTAAAATCAATAGTATTAAACCTTTATTAAAATTACTATTGTTTAATAATTGATAATTCTAGAATTTATAATTGGAAATTAGGCCTTTTTACCTAATCGTAGGTAATTCCCCCTAATTGCAAAACTGCTTAAATCTTAGAATCTAAAAGCTTATCATCTTTGATTACTTCCTTTTCAAATTCGATTTTAATCACTTTTTTAACAACTCCATCAACTTCTTCTTGAACAACTGTTTCCGTGTACTTTGATTTCAATAATTGAGGAATATAAAATGCTAAAACTATTACAATTAAAACTGGAGCCAAACCTATAAAATCAGATATTTCTCCAGAAAATTGGCCTTTTGTAAATGATCTAAGTAAATTCACTCCCATTAATATAGCCACTGCCTTATAAAAATCAACTTTAGCTTTCAAAGCCGAATAAATAGCAAATACAGGTACTATTATTCCAATAACTAACAGTAACAATAAAACTGGAGTTGGAAGTTGTGAAAACAATAATGGTAAAGCAATTGATCTCAAGATAATGATAACTAACATCAGAATAATATATGTTATTATCCAAGCTTGATGTTTTTCCATTTTACTTTTAGATGGAATCTTTGAAATCTCTTCTGCAAATTGAACGCGCCCAATTTCAACTTTGTCAACATGTTCATCAAAAAAGGATTGATGAGATTGTTTATTTTCTACAATTGCTTTATATGCAGCTTTTTTTATTTCTTTTAAGTTCATCTGTTTAATTTAAAATGCAAACTTCAAAATATCCTCGTACAACTTCTCATAAATCGGTAAAACTCGCGCCAAAGAAAACTCATGTGCACGATTCAAAGCATTCTGTCTAAATACCTGTAAACGAACTTTGTCCGATAAAATATGAATTGCATTGGCCGCCATTTCATCTACATTGCCAACATCCGACAAATAACCTGTCTTACCTTCTACATTCACTTCTGGTATTCCCCCTGTGTTTGAAGAAACAACTGGAACTCCAACAGCCATTGCTTCTAATGCAGCCAATCCAAAACTTTCCGTTTCAGATGGTAACAAAAATAAGTCTGCCAAACGTAATATCGGAGCTGTTTCACGTACTTTTCCAGTAAATAAAATTTTATCACAAATACCTTTTTCTCGCGCTAATCTTTCTACTAACACACGATCTGGTCCATCACCACACAAAATCAATTTCGCAGGATGTTTTTTCAATACTAAATCAAAAATCTTAACTACATCCTCCACTCGTTTCACAGGTCTGAAATTAGATATATGACACAAAATCAATTCATTATCAGTCGCATAATGTCGTCTTTTTTCCATATCTATGATAGGCAATTTAGAATCTGACTCTATGAAATTCGGTATAACATGAATCGGTCGTGTAGTTTTAAACAAGCGAAATGTATCGTCTTTTAAACTTTCAGAAACCGCTGTTACAGCATTAGAAGAGTTTAAACAAAATGTAATCACTGGCTCAAATGAAGGATCTTTTCCAACTAATGTAATATCTGTACCGTGAAGCGTTGTGATAAATGGTATATTGATTCCTTGAGACTTTAAAATTTGTTGTGCCAAAAATGCAGCTGATGCGTGAGGAATTGCATAATGTACGTGTAATAAATCAAGTTTTTCATATTTAACCACATCCACCATTTTACTTGCTAATAAAGTTTCATAAGGCTGGTGATCAAATAATGGATAATCACTTACCGCAACTTCATGGTAAAAAATATTCTCACGAAAACTACCCAAACGAACTGGCTGTGAATATGTTATAAAGTGAATTTGATGTCCTTTTTGCGCCAATGCCTTCCCTAATTCAGTAGCTACAACTCCACTACCTCCAAATGTTGGGTATAATACAATTCCTATTTTCATTGTGTCTTTTCTAAATTAATTTGTCTTTTATCTATCAGTCTTGTCTATTCTAATCTTCAGTCTTTCGTCTCCTGTCTTTCGTCTTTCGTCTTTCGTCTTCCAGTCTTCTGTCTTTCGTCTTTTGTCTTCCAGTCTTTCGTCTTTTGTCTTCCAGTCTTTCGTCTTTCGTCTCTAGTCTTCCAGTCTTGCCTCTCCTTGTCTTTCGTCTTTCAGTCTCCTGTCTTTCGTCTTTCAGTCTTCTGTCTTTCGTCTTTTGTCTTCCAGTCTTGACTCTTTCGTCTCCCAGTCTTGCCTCTCCTTGTCTTTCGTCTTTCGTCTCTAATCTTCCAGTCTTGCCTCTTTTAGTCTTTCGTCTTTCGTCTCTAGTCTTTCGTCTCTAATCTTCCAGTCTTGCCTCTTTCAGTCTTTCGTCTTTCGTCTCTAGTCTTTCGTCTCTAATCTTCCAGTCTTGCCTCTTTCAGTCTTTCGTCTTTCGTCTCTAGTCTTTCGTCTCTAGTCTTCCAGTCTTGTCTCTTTCAGTCTTTCTTACTCTCCTCCAGCGCCTCATAAATCACTCTCTGAATCTCAGTTCGAACACTCATACTCGTAATTTTCTTATTCTCAGCATTTGGATACACACGATTCGAAACAAACACAAAGTTAACTTTGTTTACAGGATCAGCCCATGCACAAGTACCAGTAAATCCAGTATGACCAAAAGTCTCTGGTGAAACTCCTTCGTAGGTTGGACCTTTCGAAGAACCTGCAATTGGTTTATCGAAGCCTAATCCACGACGATTTCCTGGACAATATTGACACGAAGTCCATTTTTTAACTACATTTTTCGATATCAATGAATAAGAACCAATTTGTCCTTCATTCAATAAAACTTCCATTAAACTTGCTAAATCTGTTGCTGTGGAAAATAAACCAGCGTGACCTGCAATTCCTCCCATCATAGCTGCTCCTGGATCGTGAACGTAACCATGAATTACTTGCCCTCTGAAATCTTTGTCGTCCTCTGTTGGAACAATCATTTTTTTCTTGAATTTATTCAAAGGTTGGTAAGTCATTGACTGTAACCCTAAAACCGAATAAATTTCATCGTTTGTATATTTATCAATTGTTTTACCTGTTTTCGATTCAATGTAACGCATGAAGAAGTAATAACTCAAATCTGAATATTCGTATTTTCCTCTTGCATTTAATGGCGTTTTTACAATTGTTTCAATCATCGTTTTCCAATAATCATCTTTGATCCAAATTCCTTCAGCAACTGGAGTTTTAAAGCCTTCTTTCATTTCAGTAGAATAAATCTCCGAAACAAGTTTCCCATCTTTTCGCGTGTTTTTATAAAATGGAACCCAAGCTGTCAATCCTGCTTGATGTGTCAATAAATCGTTAGCTTTCAACTTACTGTAAGGCGTACCCTCAACTAAATTCGGAACTAAGGTCCCTAAATCATCACTTACATCAAATTTATTTTCTGATGTTAATTTCATTAACGAAACCGTGGAAGCAGCAATTTTTGTAACTGAAGCTAAATCGTAAATATGGTCCAAAGTAACAGAATCACCTTTTTCATACATGGTTGTTCCATAAGCTTTTCGATGAATTACCTTTCCATCAATTGCAACTACAACTTGACAACCTGGTAATGCTTTCGCTTCAATTGCTTTCTCTACAATTTGGTCAATCTCAGCCAATTTAGCTCTTGAAACATTTAATTCTTCAGGAACAGTATATTTCAAACGTCCATTTCCTTTTAAATTCAAACCAAATCCTTGATTCCATTTGTAATTGATTCCAATTTGTAATTTTCCTGAAACTGAAAATGCACCAAAAATTGCTTGAGCTGCAGCTTCTTGTGAATATTTATGATTTTCATAAGCTAATAAACAAGCATCTACATTCGTAGGTAAATCCATTTCGTTCATTAAAACCAAAGGATTACCGAAAAACGAAACAACTAAATTCGCTTTCTCTGGAACTAAATCTGTAATTTCTTTCCAATTTTCAAATCCATAATTATCTCCTGCTCTTTGCGAATTTGAATGGAAATCAAGCAAGTAAGTTACCTCATCTTTAAATTTGAGTTTCTTTAATCGTTCTTTAGCTTCTTGAATGGTGAAATAATGATGGTGTTCAATTGGCGCATACAAATCAATTCGATCTCTAAAATATGATGCGTGAGTACCAATTGAAATTCGGACAATTTTTCGATCTATTTGATTGATTGGCAAAACATTTCCTTCGTTTTTTATCAAGGTCAATGCTTTTTCATACGTTTTTTGAAAGGCATAATCACGTTCATTTTCAATTGGTTTTCTTTTGACCATTGGTTTTGAAACAATCGCTTTGTATTTTGCTCTTAATACATTTGCACAGCGTTCATCTACTGTTTTTCGCTCCAAATCTCCTGATTTCACTTTTTTGACTATTAATTCAATTGCATCTTCGATTGATTCTGGATACAACAAAACGTCACATCCAGCCATATAAGCTTTTGCAACCACTTCAGATTTTCCGTATTTATCTGCAACAGCTTTCATATTCAAAGCATCAGACACCACCAAACCTTTGAAATTCAAGTCTTTTCTCAAATAATCTTGAATTACTTTTTTCGACAAACTACTTGGAGTTCCAGAAGGATCTAATTTTGGAACATTTAAATGTGCAATCATTACAGCACTTGTATTCGCTAAAATTCCTTTTTGAAATGGATAAAATTCATTGTCTTTAAATTCAGCTTCTGATTTTGAAACACTTGGTAATTCTAAATGTGAATCTTTATCCGTGTCTCCATGTCCAGGGAAATGTTTGATACACGATAATACTTGTTCATTTTCATGTCCTTCAACGAATGCTTGTACATGTTTTCCAACTAATTCTTTGTTCGAACCAAAGGAACGAAAACCAATTACTGGATTTTTGTAATTCGAATTGATATCAGCAACTGGAGCGAAATTTAAATGAATCCCTAATTGACTCAATTCAATTGCCATGTATTTAGACAATTCTTTTGTCAATTCTGGATCATTTGCTGCTCCAATAGTTTGTGCATATGGATATCTTTTTTCACCATAAATACGCATAGCAGCACCCCATTCTCCATCTATTCCATAAAGCAATGGAATGGAAGTTGAACCGTTAAAACTTGCTTGTGCGTTTAATAGATTTTCTTTTTCACCTTGAAAAAAGATGACACCTCCAATTTTATTTTTGGTAATCCGTTCTTTTGTTTCAAGAATATGTTCCTCACTTTTATTCGTCCAACAAGCAATCATAAACGATTGTCCAATTTTCTCTTCCAAAGTCAATTTCTTCAATTGTTCATCAACCCATTTTTCTTGGCTTAAATTCGTTTTATAAGATTTTACCTGTTTTTTAGGTTCAACAGGTTTCTTGGATATTTTATTGAATGATAGAATCAATACAAACGTACCAATCCCTACTAAAAGTGATACTAATTTCGCGTATTTCATAGAACAAAAGTACACTTAATTTCATTCAAATTGAATGTATTCAAGTGACTAAAAACGGAAAGTTGTGAATTTGAACTTTTTTGAATCATAAATATTAATTTGCAGTGTGTTTTACGTCCTTCCAATAATACATCAATGCAAAACTTGCGATTATAGCGCCTGAAATTCCTTCTAAAAATAAAGCAGAACAAGCTTGAGGTAATTTCAAGCCTTTAGGCCAAAGTAAACCACCATCAATTTTAGTTAAAAATAGATCGTCAACAACTAAAACATATAGGATGAATCCAATGATTGAAAAAATCGTTGTAATTACATTCATTGTAAAAATTGAAACAAATCCATTTATGTATGTCCAAGTAATGTTCTCTTTGTTATTTTTCCTAGCTAACTTATTTGAAAAATAAAATACAATAAGCAAATTTACTAATCTTAAATAAGAATTTTGTTCCATCCCAAATAAACTCAAAAGGATGAAAAAAGCTGCAATGTAAATAGTACTATTAATTGCATAAAGTAAATCGTAACGGTGTTCTTTCATGATAAAAGTATTTTTATGAAGTTGATTAGTTGAACTCCTATTTAAGTTAGGCATAAGTTTTTTAATTTAAAACCGACTTTGTGTGTATAGCTGAATAAACTGTGTGTATGGATTTAAATGCATTTTATTAATTTTTCGGGCTACCAAGTTAAATCGCATTTAAAGAATTTAATATCTTTCCAAAATAACTTTTACTATCATTTGCGACTTAAATTGGTAACCCAGTTAATTTCTAAAAAATCAATTAACCCTAAAATTAAATTGTTCTTTCTTTGAATCAAGTTTAAAGTTTTAATTATCTTTGCACTGTTCTTTGATATAACTTATAAAGAAAGGTGGAGGGATACGGCCCTATGAAACCTTGGCAACCTCTCAGAAATGAAAAGGTGCCAATTCCTATCACGGCTCTTTTGTCGTGAAAAGATAAGTCAGTAAAATCCTTTACATCTTCTTTATACGAATATCATTAAAAATGAAGAAGATGAATACACACAACATAGAAGAAATTATCAAAAAAAGAATCCTTGTTCTTGACGGAGCAATGGGTACAATGATTCAACGTTATACCTTAACAGAAGAAGACTTTCGCAAAGGTTGGTTTGAAAATCACAGTTCTCCATTAAAAGGAAACAACGACTTATTGTCATTGACACGTCCGGATATCATCAAACAAATTCACCGTGAATACCTTGAAGCTGGTGCTGATATCATTGAAACAAATACTTTTTCAGGAACAACAATCGCACAAGCAGATTATCATTTAGAACATGCTGTTTATGATATAAATTTTCAATCTGCTAAAATTGCGAAAGAAGTAGCAGATGAATTCACAGCATTAAATCCTGATAAACCACGCTTTGTAGCAGGATCAATCGGTCCAACAAATAGAACTGCTTCCATTTCACCTGATGTAAACGATCCTGGATACCGTGCAATCACATTTGATGAATTAGTTGTTGCATACACACAACAAACAAATGCATTATTGGACGGTGGTTGTGATATTTTGCTAGTTGAAACAATTTTCGACACATTAAACGCAAAAGCAGCTCTTTACGCAATTGATGAAGTATGCGAAAACAGAGGTGTTCGAATTCCAATCATGGTTTCTGGAACAATCACTGATCAAAGTGGACGTACATTAACAGGACAAACAACAGATGCATTCTTAGTTTCAGTTCAACACATGCCTTTATTGTCAATTGGTTTGAATTGTGCACTTGGGGCAAGTATGATGCGACCTTATTTACAAATCTTGAGTTCACAAGCTCCATTTTCAGTAAGTGCACATCCAAATGCAGGACTTCCAAATGAGTTTGGACAATACGATGAATCTGCTGAAATGATGGGAAAACAAATCAAAGAATTCTTAGACGAAGGTTTGATTAATATCATTGGAGGATGTTGTGGTACAACTCCAGCTCATGTTAAAGTTATGGCAGATTTAGCAGCAAATTATTCACCACGTAAAGTAGAAAACACAGTAAACTAAAATGGCATTTTTACGATTATCAGGCCTTGAGGCTATTACAATAACACCAGAAAGCAATTTTACAAATATTGGTGAACGCACAAACGTTACCGGTTCTCGTGCTTTCTTGCGAATGATTAAAGAAAATGATTTCGAAGAAGCTCTTTCTGTAGCGCGCGAACAAGTGGAAGGTGGAGCTCAAGTGATCGACATCAACATGGACGAAGGAATGATTGATGGAAAAGAATCAATGGTGAAATTCTTGAATTTAATCGCTGCTGAACCAGATATCGCTCGCGTTCCAATCATGATTGATTCTTCGAAATGGGAAATCATTGAAGCTGGATTGAAATGCATCCAAGGAAAAGGAATCGTTAACTCTATTTCCTTGAAAGAAGGTGAAGAGAATTTCATCTATCAAGCGAAAAAAATCAAACGATATGGAGCCGCAACTGTTGTCATGGCATTTGATGAAAAAGGTCAAGCGGATTCATACGAACGAAGAATTGAAATCTGTGAACGATCATACCGTGTTTTAGTTGATAAAGTTGGTTTCCCTCCTCAAGATATTATTTTCGATCCAAATATTTTCCCTGTTGCAACTGGGATGGAAGAACACAATAACAATGCAGTAGATTTTTTCAGAGCAACAAAATGGATCCGTGAGAATTTACCTGGAGCACATGTTTCAGGTGGAGTTTCCAATGTGTCTTTTTCATTTAGAGGAAACAATGCGGTTCGTGAAGCAATGCACAGTGCGTTTTTGTATCATGGAATTCAACATGGTATGGATATGGGAATCGTAAACCCATCTATGTTAGAAATCTATTCTGATATCGATAAACAATTATTAGAATTTGTTGAAGATGTATTATTGAATCGTCGACCAGATGCTACTGAGCGTTTATTGGATTTCGCGGAATCATTTAAAGGCGAAACAAAAACAAAAGAACAAGATTTAGCTTGGAGAAATGCGCCAGTAAATGACCGTTTGGCTCATGCATTGGTTAAAGGAATCGTTGATTACATTGATGAAGATACGGAAGAGTGTCGCTTACAATTTGAACGTCCAATTCAAGTGATTGAAGGACCTTTGATGGATGGAATGAACATCGTTGGGGATTTGTTTGGTTCTGGAAAAATGTTTTTGCCACAAGTAGTAAAATCTGCTCGTGTAATGAAAAAAGCAGTTGCCTATCTCCTACCTTACATTGAAGCTAGTAAAGGTGGAAAAGTTGAAACTGCTGGAAAAATCTTAATGGCTACTGTCAAAGGTGACGTTCACGATATCGGAAAGAACATTGTTGGTGTAGTACTCGCTTGTAATAATTACGAAGTAATTGATATGGGAGTAATGGTTCCAGCAGAAAAAATCATTGAAGCAGCAATCAAAGAAAATGTTGATGTAATTGGATTAAGCGGATTAATTACACCTTCTTTGGATGAAATGGTTCATGTTGCCAAAGAAATGCAACGCGCGAATTTGTCGATTCCATTAATGATTGGTGGTGCAACAACTTCAAAAGTTCACACAGCTGTTAAAATCGAACAAAATTTCACATTGGATCAAACGGTACATGTACTAGATGCTTCCCGATCAGTTACTGTTGTTGAGCAATTGTTGGGACAGAAAAAAGTGAATTTTGTGAAAGAATTGAAAGCGGATTACGAACGAATCCGTGAACATCATGCGAAAAAACAAAATGAAAAAGTATTGCTTCCACTTTCCGAAGCTCGTGCAAATAAATTGAACTTAGAATTCAATGAGAAGACTATCCAAACTCCAAATGTATTGGGGATTCAGCACATTGAAAACCAAGATTTGAATGAATTGGTTGCCTATATCGATTGGACACCTTTCTTCCAAACTTGGGAGTTACATGGAAAGTTCCCAAGAATTCTTTCCGATGAAATCGTTGGTGAAGAAGCAAGTAAATTATTTGATGACGCACAAAAAATGTTGAAACAACTCATTTCAGAAAAATGGTTGACAGCAAAAGCTGCTTATGGACTTTTCCCAGCAAATTCTGTTGGTGACGATATTGAAATCTATTCCAATGAACTGCGAAATACTGTGATAAATGTTCAACATTCATTGAGACAACAAACAAAAAAAGTTGCTGGTCAACCAAATTTGGCACTTGCTGATTTCATTGCACCTAAAGACAGTGGAGTTGCTGATTATGTCGGTGGATTCTGTGTTACAACTGGAATTGGAATAGACGAACACATTGAACGATTTGAAGCAGATCATGATGATTATTCATCAATCATGTTGAAAGCTTTGGCAGATCGTTTAGCAGAAGCTTTTGCAGAATTTTTGCATGAAAAAGTTCGAAAAGAAACGTGGGGATATGCAAAAAATGAAGAATTAGACAATTCTGCACTGATTGAAGAAAATTATCGCGGAATTCGTCCAGCTCCAGGTTATCCTGCTTGTCCAGACCATACAGAGAAGCCAGGATTATTTAAACTATTGAATGCGACAGAGTTGAGTGGAGTTACATTAACTGAAACACTTGCAATGTGGCCAGCATCGTCAGTTTCAGGTTGGTATTTTGGACATCCAGAAAGTAAATATTTCGGTCTTGGAAAAATTAGCGTTGAGCAAGTAGAAGATATCGCTCGTCGAAAATATAGTGAAAATAGCGTTATGGAGCGCTGGTTGTCAGCCAACATTTTGTGATTTTATACGTCTTAGTATTGTCAATTTTATTATTTTTATAACAGACAATACTATTTTTTATGAAAATTTTCACACTACTGCTGGTAATAATACCTTTTTTAGCTTTTTCACAAACTCCACCAACTGCAAACTTCACAGGAAATCCACTTTCTGCGTGTATAGGTTCGCCCGTTAACTTCAATTCAACATCAATTGTTGGAACGGCACCGATTACATCTTATTCATGGGATTTTGGTGATGGATTTTCTTCTACAGGTCAAACGACAAGTCACGTCTATACTGCAGTTGGAACATACACTGTAACATTAGTTGTTCAAGCTTCAAACGGTCAAGCTGATGCGGAAGTTAAAGTCAATTATATTACTGTCAATCCACTTCCAACAGCAAATTTCACTGCATCTACAAATGGTTGTACTTTACCAGTTAGTGTTACATTTACAAACACTTCAGTTTCAGGAAGTACGTATGCATGGAACTTTGACAATGGATCTACATCTGTAAATGCAAATCCTCCTGTACAAACATATACTACAGCTGGAACCTATGATGTGAGTTTAATCGTTACGAATAGTTTTGGTTGTAAAGACACCATCATAGAACCAATTGTAATTTCAAACTTTCAAGCAGGAATTAGTGCGCCAATAACTGCATGTGAAGATGTTCCCGTTTCAATCAATAATAATTCTACAGTTGGCGCAAATGTTTTTAACTGGACATTTACAGGTGCTTCGCCAGCAACAAGTTCTTCTGAAAATAATTCAATTACATACGATACTCCGGGAAATTATTCAATTACATTAAACGCTCAAAATTCAGGTTCTGGATGTAATGATTCTGAAACAATTAACATTCAAATTTTACCGAAACCAAATCCAACTTTTACAGCTACTCCTTTAGTTGGTTGTGCACCATTACCAGTTGCATTTACAAATACAAGTGGAGCTGGAACAACTTTCGTTTGGGATTTTGGCGATGGAGCAACTTTTACAGGTTCAACTCCAGGTTCACATACGTATTTAGGAAATGGAACTTACAATGCAACTGTAACAATGACAGCAGCAAATGGTTGTTCTGCTACAAGTGCACCAGTAACAATTGTCTTAACTTCACCAATTTCATCTTTTACAAGTGATGTCGTAAATGGTTGTGCTCTTCTTGATGTACAGTTTACTTCAACAGCTACAGCTACAACTCCAATCGCTACATGGGTTTGGAACTTTGGCGATGGAACACTATTCAATGGTCAGAATCCTCCGGTACATACTTACGATGTTGGCGTTTACGATGTAACTCTAACTGTAACAACTGCTTCTGGATGTATTGGAACTGTAACTGTTGCAGATTATATTCAAGTAGGTGAAATTGATTTAGTCAACTTTTCAATTGATGCAACTCCAGCTTGTGCGAAAACGGAT
Organism: Fluviicola sp.; assembly: GCA_046308455.1. Taxonomy (GTDB): domain Bacteria; phylum Bacteroidota; class Bacteroidia; order Flavobacteriales_D; family Crocinitomicaceae; genus Fluviicola. The sequence continues at coordinate 4,099 of JBKDZA010000113.1, read as the reverse complement.
GTTGATTTCACAGATTTAAGTATAATTTCTGCTCCGCATACACCAAGTGAAGTAACTTATTTATGGAATTTTGGCGATGGACAAACATCTACTTCTCAAAATCCAACTCACGTATACCAAACAGATACAGGTTTCTTCGATGTTTCTTTAATCATCAATTTCAGAGGATGTTTAGATACTTTGAGTTTGACTGATGCAGTTTATATCAAAGCGCCAATTTCATTGTTTAATATTACAACTCCATTGGTATGTAACCCTCCTTCTTTCCCTGTAAATATTGTAACAGACGACAATTCAATAATTGGGGAGATTCCAGATGATTGTCAGATGATTTGGAAATGGGGAGATGGAACGACAACAACTTTTGATGATCCAATTTTTGATGACGCAGATTTAGGTTCAACCAATCACAATTACACTGCATACGGAACATATACTATTGAACAAGTCATTTACAATTTCACAACAGGCTGTAGTGATAGTACAACTCAAACAGTACATATTTCACAAACAATTGCTGGAATTTCACCTTTAGCAAATGATTCAGTTTGTGTTGGTGTAAGTTTCCCAATGACTGAAAATTCAACATCTACTCACCCATTCGGAACATTTTCTTGGAACATGGGGAATGGTGCAACTGTGAGTGGTGCAACAACAAGTTATGCGTATCCTTCATTTGGAACATTTACGATAACATTAACAGCTACAAATAGTGGTGGATGTGCAGATGATGCGACATTCAATCCAATGACAGCGTTAGCGAATCCATTGGCGCAAATCACTTCAAGTGATAATGCAGGTTGTGCACCATTTTTAGTGACTTTTACAAATTCATCGATAGATGTTGACAATGGAGTTCCTTTGGAAAGTTTTCAATTTACTTTCTCTGATGATGGCTCAACTCAATCAACCAATTTAGTTGGACAAACAGTGAATCACACCTTTAATACGGAAGGTTCTTTTAATGTTTCATTAGTAGCTACCGATCAATTTGGTTGTGTTTCATCACCAGCAATAGCTCCAATTTCAGTTACAAAACCGATTGCACAATTTTTAACTGATTCTGTTTATTGTGAAGCAGAACAAGTTGGAACAAATAATACAAGTACAGGATTTGGTTTGTTGACATATCAATGGTTTGTTGATGGAACCTCAACTTCAACAAGTCAAGATTTCATTGATTCATATTCTTTCCCTGAAAACGGTAGTGCAGCAACACCAGTTGTTTACAGCTTAATTGTTACAGATGGAAATGGATGTAAAGATACATTAACAAATACGATTCAAATTTCACATCCTGTAGCGATTATTGATTATGATTTGAGTGGCGCTGCAACTAATGCGAATGGAGATTTTCTATGTCCTCCAGTATTTGCAACGTTTACAGATAACTCCAATTCACTTGGAAACATTACCAATTACACATGGAACTTTGGTGATGGAAAAACATCTACATTAACGAACCCAAATAATACTTATGTTTTCCCTGGAACTTATTCCGTTTCTATGACAATCACAGATGAGTTTGGATGTATTTCTGACACTACATTAACAGATTATTTGACAATTTTCGGTCCACAAGCGCAACCAGATTGGAGCACAATTCCAGGTTTGTGTGGACAAGACATTGCTTTTACACTCGGAAACACAACAAATGTTACAAATGTTGTTTGGACGTTTGATGATGGAACAACAGGAACTGATACAGCTGATTTTATTCATACCTATTTGGATGTATCGACTTTCTTCCCTTCAGTAACCGTTTTCGATTCGAATAATTGTCAAGTTTTATACCCATTGGATTCAATTGTAATTCCTGAAAACGGCTTAAATGCACAATTTACAGCTTCTTCAACTGAGTTATCTCTAGGCGACAATGTTATTTTTGATGATGTTTCGACATTTGGAAATCCTTTGGTTTCATGGACTTGGACTTTGGGTGCAAATCCTCCAACATTTACAAATAATTCGGGTGTAAGTGTTTCAAATTACTACGTAACACCTGGTCCACAAGTAATTACTTTATTAATTGAAGATAACATTGGTTGTTTCGACTCGTATACTTTAACAATCAATGTGGATGGTAGTTTTGAATTACCGAATGTATTTACACCTGGAGACAACGATGTAAACAATACTTTCTCGTTTAAAATTGACATTTTCGAATCGTGGAATGTTTTAGTTGTGAATCGTTGGGGTTCTGTAATGACAGAAAAAAGAAATCAAACTGGAACGTTATTTTGGGATGGAACTAGTAGAAATGGTAAACCCGCTGAGGATGGAGTTTATTTTTATATTTTAGATGGAACATTAAAAGATGGTTCTTCGTTCAAAAAAGAAGGATATGTTCAATTATTTGGGAAGCAATAGCTTCCCTTTTTTATAAATTATTTATTCTAATTTCTATATTTTATTTAAAATATTAGTCTCTTACTTTTTTCATTGCCAAAAAAGTAAGCAAAAAGGCTAGGCCTGTATAAAAAAGTTTTGTAAAACTACATTTCGTTTCACTGCCAAAACCGAAACTCCTAACTTTGTTAACGCATCGTTTTTTTAAACTCTGCGACAAAGTGTCGTCAAACAGCAGTTTTGTCAACGCTTCACTACATTTGTTTTTCTAAACCTTTTTTCTAAGGGCCAACTTAGTCGTTTGTATAAATTAAAGTATATCTTTCAGTTTTAAAACTAAGTCTATCTAACAAATAGTACTTTTTGTTCTTCGTCGTATGTATATTTTCTTTTGTAGAAAGCAGCAATTTTATCTAAAGGAATGACAATGTAGTCAGAACTTGAAGTGACAGTTTTACCAGGATATGGACTAGATTGACTGTAAAAAGAATGTGATTCACAATTTTTAATTGGTTTGTATTCAAATGTTTTAGAATTATACGACCAACTAATTTTCATTGATTTATTTCCATTTTTTAAAGTTGTTGTATGAACCATTAATTGTTCGCCAATATTTAAACCAGACTTTGTTTTTGTTTCATTCGCGTATACTTCTAAAGAATCATAAGTAACATATCCATCAAAGCTTGCTTCTTTTAGGTCGAAGTAAAGTAAATTATTTGCAAATACATGTACTAAATCTTTTATCGAGTTAGGATCTACAAAAAGTCCATCGTCTTTGTAAAGAAATGTAGAAGCAGAATAAGTTGGGCTTTGTTTTTGTTTGATTTCAGTTTCAACGATGAATTTTCCCATGTTGGAATAAACATAAGTCTTCCCTCCTTTTTTAACTGCAAGATTCACCACATCAGGAGAAAGATCTGCCATACAACCTCTAACGCCAGCAAAAACACCGATTCCAACTGTTACAATAACAATAAACACAATTAATTGCATGAATTTTGACTTTTTTTCTTTTTTAGGAATTTCGTAGTATGTGTTTGTCATTTTGAGAGATTTTAGATTTTAAAAATATGGATTTATTTCGAAAAACTTAAAAATCTATTTTAACCTTTCTTAATTTTCCCATCTTCCATTTCAATGATTCGGTGAGATTTATTTGCAAAATCACTATCGTGGGTAACAATTAAAAGTGATTGCTTGAATTCTTCTGCTAATTCTTTAAATGTTGAAAAAACAATGTCACTGTTTTTCTTGTCTAAATTTCCAGTTGGCTCATCGCCCATAATTATCAAAGGATTATTGATCAAAGCTCTTGCAATGGCAACCCGCTGTTTTTGTCCACCACTCAATTGATTTGGAAGCTTTAGTGCTTCATTTTCGATTCCTAAAATCTTTAATTTCTTGTAAGCATCTGATTCAATTTCTTCCTTGCTTTTCTTTTGTAATTTCAAACCTGGAAGCATGATGTTTGTCAACACATTGAATTCATTCAGCAAATAATGAAACTGGAAAACAAAGCCGATTTTTTCGTTTCGGATATGAGCTAGTTCAGCATCTTTTTTGTTTTTCATTGAAATTCCATCAATAGCCAATTCGCCCGAATACTGCGTATCCATCGTTGATAAAATATAAAGTAAAGTCGATTTTCCACAACCTGATTTCCCAATAATAGAAACAAATTCACCTTTGCTGATTGTCAATGAGACATCGTTCAGAACTTTTACTTCTTTCGGTTCAAAAAACACCT
>JBKDZA010000112.1:0-4974 GCA_046308455.1 Fluviicola sp. | reverse complement strand
TGGATTACATTGGAAATGACATCAATTATACCGTTACCGAATCTGTGTTTAGTGCATTTTACTATGATCCTAGATTTAAACCTTCGTTTACTCAAAAACGTCACATGGAAGCTGGATTTTATGGGCGAAAATCGGGTAGAGGGTTTTATTCATATGCCGAAGGAGCTGAACTTCCAAAACCAAATGAAGATGTAAATCTTGGTAAACAAATTGTTGATCGAATTTTGGCAATGTTAATAAATGAGGCGTATGATGCTTTGCATTTACAAGTTGCATCAAAACAAGACATCGATTTGGCTATGACAAAAGGAGTAAATTATCCGAAAGGTTTACTGGCTTTGTCAGAAGAAATTGGATTAAAAACTGTACTAGAACAATTAGAACATCTATTCAATGAATACGGGGAAGACAGATACCGACCAAATGTTTTATTGAAAAGATTGGCGAATTCTTAAGGGAAGTATTTTAATGCTTCTTCCACTAAATATTCCCAGTTTTTGCGGTAAATGCTTTCTCTAGGATTGTATTCAGGAATAATTTCAAGATCTACAGCTTTTAAATCTGGATTAACAGTTTCGTTTTCGATCATAGTTCCAAAATGATTTGGATTGAAGAAAATAACAAAATTTGACTTTGGAAGTTTGTAAGGAACAGTTCCAGCATTATTTGTGTAGAATGTTCCTCCAGCACGTGATCCAATTATTTTTGCATTGCAATAGTGTTTCAATTGTGACGCTAAAATTGAAGCAGCTGAAAATGTAGCTTCGTCTGTTAATACAAAAACTTGGCCCTTGAAAATCAAAGAAGTATCTTTGATACTAGCATATTTTGTTTTGTAATCTGTGTTTTTAGTTAAACGCATTAAACGTTGACTTAACATTAATCGCTTGTATGAACGATATTCGTTCGAAAGTTTTTTAATGTGTTTTCGTTCGCTTTTTTTCAACATTTTTTCGGTCCAATAAGATCCTAAAAGTTGATTATTTGGAACAAAATAACTTGCCAATTCATATTGTACGTTTCCTCCAGTATTTCCGCGTAAGTCAATAACAACAGTTTGAATGTTTTTCTTTTTGATTTTCTTGAATTGTTGTTCTAAATACATGGAGTATCGAGGTCCAAAATAGCCCATAAAAGTTGGGAAATGGAAATAAGCTCTGTCAGTTGATAATTTAAATCTCCCAAAGGTTTTAACACTTAAACTCATTTTTGTTTGTGCTTTGGTCAATCTTTTTTGAACATTTTCTAATGGTGGAAAGCCAGTTTTTACCAAAACAACTACAGTATCTTTTTTATATGCGTATTGAATTGGAATTTCTTCTTTTAATTCTTCTGAAGCTAAAATTCTGTAAAAATCGAACAATTGAGAAACTAAATAATAGCGAAAAGCTTGATCATTGTCATCAGAACTTAGATAGAATCGGATTTTATCCATCCATTTATCAAAACTTTGATTGTCGATTTCTAGAATCTGTGCTCCAGCTGGAATTTGAGATTCTTTAGGAATGTTGTTTTCTGTTAAATAATCCTTCGAATAGCCATTCGCATATAAGCGTTTATTTACAACAACGAAATCAATTGGTAACCAAGCATTTTTATAGATCAACCAACGGATAAGTTTTTGAGAAGGTTGAATTTGTGTATGTCCCGAATTTAAATGAGTTAAACACTTTGAATAATATTTAAACTCCTCTAGTGGATTCAATTCTTTAGAGCTAAAGATAGATTCAGTGTAATTTAAATAGTTAAGTAAACTATCCTTTGAAACTCCACGATCAATTTTAGCTTCAAGGTTTAATAATCCGCTTTTAAAAGCAGCAAAATCCTTTTTTTGATTATACAGTTCTTTTTTAGTGCTTTTTGCAGATGCTGAAAAAACAATAAATAGAAAACCTAAAAAAAGAATCTTTTTGTGTAGCTGCATGATTTAAAATTTCATTTTCAAACCTACATAATTTTTTCCTCAATAACTATAGTCAATCTTACGATTGTTGCTAAAACAGAACAATTTTGTAAAATTTAACAAGTCTTATCCTTTGAAAATTATTTAATGAAAACGATTTTATAATCAATTAAACTTTATTAGTTACACTAATTATTAAAGAGTCTTCAATAGTTTTTCAGCTTGCTTACCATAATAACCTTTTTGTTCGATTATTTTAGATAAAATCACTTTTGCTTCCTCAGTTTCTTTCGCATTAACTTTAGATTTCACGAAATACCACTCTGCTTCTTCATTGAAATTTGAATAGGGCAACTGTAAACAAGTTGAAAACTCAGAATACGCTTTTTCATATTGTTTTAAGTTATAATAACACATTCCAGCATAAAATCGAGCATTAATATCATCAGGATAAGTAGAAATTATCTCTTCAAAACGAACCAATGCTTGTTTCCATTTTCCTTTGTTTACGTAGTCCAAACTTTTTTCTAAATAATCAATGTATGGAATCTCAACTGTTTTATTGGTAACCTCTTGTTCTTCTTTAATTTCTTTATTTTCAATATTGGCTGGAGTCCCTGTCAATAATGTCATCTCAATGGGTAATGTTGTTTTTGAACGAAATTCACGATAGTCGATAGTTTTAAAGTCTTTCAAATAGATTTCTTTCGCCATTTTCTGACTTTTCACTTCTTTTTTCGGAGCTTCAATTTCTACAGGTAGTGGTTCTAAATAAATTTCAGGAATAATTATTTCATCAGTTTCAAAAGATTCTTCAGCTTTATTTGTTGAAGTCTGTTCAATTTCTTTTTGACTTTTGTGAATTATTTGTGCAGTAATCTGTTTGTTTTCAGGTAATAGAGTCAAAGAGTCGATGCGTTTCGGTAAATTCTTCTCTGTATTTTCAACGTAAAGAGGTTTTTGTTGAATATCGGATTCATTTTTATTTAACAAATATAAAGCAATGAAAAAAGCAATACTTACGGCTACACCACCAATTGTCCACCAATTAAACTGAGTTGTTTTATTGAATTTTTGATCTAGTTTTTTCATTGAACTAGTTCTTCTCCCTGATTCTTGAAAACCATCTAACGCATCTTGGTCAAACGCATCCAATTCCTTTTCCAAAGCATTTTTCTGACTCTCGGAATACGATGAATACTGATCAATTTCAGATCGAGTAATTATTTTATTTTTAGTTGTTTTCATTTTCTTCCATCCAAATTTTTAAATTTCTCTTTCCATTTTGAATCGCACTTTTAACTGTTTTTAAAGGTAATTCAAGGATTTCGCTAACTTCATTGTAAGATTTATCTTGAAGATAAAAAAGTTCAACACATTGTTTTTGTTCCGGTTTTAATTGTTGAATTCCTTTTTCAAGTTGCGTTAACTTTTGTTCGGTATATGTAATTTCTTCTAAATTATCGTCGTCAGAAATAGAAAGTGAATCAATTTCAGTCTGCATATGTGGACTTTTCTTACGAAGAACTTGTAAACATTCATTTCTTGTGACCTGATATAACCATGATTTAAAATGTTCAACAGAATGTTTCGTTAGTTTCTCTCCTAATGATTCAAAAATTTGCATGGTTAAATCTTCCGCATTTTCGAATTGTTTTAAGTATTTCAAACAACTACCTAGTACTAAATGTGCATATCGTTCATATAATATAGGTATACTATATATACAAGCATCATTTTTCCAAAGATCAATGAGTTCTTTGTCGCTTAATTGTTGATATTTCCTTTTCTTATTAAAGATCACGTTCTATAGATGTAGTTTAATTTAATATTCCATAAAAAAATAAAATTACTTTCTATTTATGAATAAAGTTTAAAATACTTTGTTTATTTCTAGTTATATTTGAATATGAAGAAAATTGCAGTTATAACATCAGGTGGTGATGCTCCAGGAATGAATGCGGCTATTAGAGCTATTACAAAAGTGGGGATTTTCAATTCTCTTGAAGTTATAGGTTTTGAAGATGGCTTTCAAGGCATAATTGAAAATCGCTTTGTGGAATTAACTTATTCTTCGGTTAATAATATTATTCAATTAGGTGGTACTATTATAGGTACAGCTCGCTCGAAAGAGTTTATGACAATTGAAGGGCGTAAAAAAGCATTTAATAATTTAAAGAAAAACACTATTGATGGTCTTATAGTAATAGGTGGAGATGGTTCTTTTGCTGGAGCTAAATGTTTGTTAGATGAATTCGACTTACCTGTAATTGGAATCCCTGGTACAATTGATAACGATATTGAAGGAACAGATTATACAATAGGTTATGATACATGTTTAAACACAATTGTTGATGCGATTGATAAAATTAGAGATACTGCAACAAGTCATCATCGTATCTTTTTTGTTGAAGTAATGGGGCGTCATGCTGGGAAATTAGCATTAAACTCAGCGATTGCAAGTGGTGCTGAAGATGTTTTAGTGCCAGAGAAAGATCAAAACATTGAAGATTTAGCGAATAATTTAAAATCTTTAAATAAAGGCACGAGAAGTTCTATCGTTATTGTTGCTGAAGGAGATGAATTAGGTGGTGCTGCAAAAGTATGTGAATCAATAAAGCCATTTTTAGAAGAATATGATTTACGGTTTTCAGTTTTAGGTCATGTTCAACGAGGAGGGAATCCTAGCTCATTTGATAGAATTGTTGCCACTCAAATGGGAGTAGAAGCGGTTTCTTGTTTGTTAGAAGGTGAAAAAGAAGCAATGATAGGGCTTCATGAAGGTAAGATTTTTAGGTCTTCTTTGACTGATCCTATTTATAAAACTCGTAAACTAAACAATGATAAAATCGAATTATTGAGAAAAGTCCGCACTTTAAAATAATAAATCGATTTTCCTGCTAAATCTTTAGTCTTCACTTTCAGTCGAATAAGAGTTTTAGGCAAAAAACTTTCAAAAAAAGATTACTAAAAGCTTGTTAAAGTAAAAGAAGTGCGTACCTTTGCACCCGCTTTGAACGATAAGCGACTTTGGAAACGGAGTTATTGAAAAGGTAAAAAAGAGTAATCGA
>JBKDZA010000111.1:0-1829 GCA_046308455.1 Fluviicola sp. | reverse complement strand
CCAACTGCTAAAAGCTTGTCTAATTTTCCTGAATATGCGCCAATTACATCGTCATACATATCCCAAGTGCGAACACCCAAAGCTTCTTTTGCATAAAATGTGTTCCAAGGATTTGGCGTTTTAAAATGTGTTAAATCCAATAAACCTTCGTCAACGATTGCAATTGTATAAGTCATTGCTTTACCGTTTTGCTCAGAAATAGTGACTTTTTCTGTTGTTTCGGGTTTCCATTTATCGTCTGAAGCAACAACTGGATACAAGCGCGTTTCAGGATTTTCAACTAAGATCGAAGAAACACCATACAAACGAATTGGCATTTTATTCACTGTTTGTTCGTGTGGTTGAATCAAGGTAATGTGGACATAAATATTTGGTGTCATTTCCTTTGTTACTTCAAACGAATAACTCGTCTCACCTTCTTGCGTATCAATCCATGTTTTTGTCAAAATTGATGTACGCGTTTCAAGTGTAATTAAAGCTTTTGCATTCGGAACAGAAGGAAAACGAACTGTACATTTTTCTCCCGTTTCGTATTTTTCTTTGTCCGTTGTAAATTGCAACATCGAAGCAAATTCATTGTCTTGTTGATGGCGTTGTTCTCCAAATGCATCGTCGATGTGAACGATATGACCCGTTTGGTGTTGTCCATTCTCATCTGTTACTAAAATCAAAAAGCGACCATAACGTCCCTTGTTGATCCCAAATTTAAAATTCGCTTTTCCATCTTTTGCTAAAATCGTTGTGTCCATCACGTTATTCGTAGCGTTTTTCCCAACAAAGTGTGACAAATCATTGTCGTCTTGTTCATACCACCACAACCATTTCAATTCGTAAATACGCACATTAAGTGGGGTGTTTTCAGCTACAGGTTTGCCTTTCTCGTTCAAAATAACTAATGGAAAAGTGTGTTTTTTTCCTGTGATCAAGCTTTCATATTCATTTTTTACAGGGATATTGATTCCCACATAACGTTTGAATGGAGAATAACTTTCAATTTGACGATCGATACTAAAATCACCGCCTTTTTCAAACACTTTAGTTGTGTAAACGGCTTTCATTTTACCAGGACAAGCCGCATTTTCTGAAATTCCAGATGTAAATGACGCAAGACCATCTTTGTCTAATTGTCCATTAAAAACAGGCAATTCATACATCGAAGAATTTCGTGAGGGAGAATCGAAAGTATATGAATCGTATCCTTTAAATTTTGTTACAGTAGGTAATAAATCCAATTGAATATTAGCTTTCAAAAACTTCGCTGGAGAACCGTGTAACCATTTAGCTACCAATGAACTACTTGAATCTTCCTGACTTGCAATTTTCAACTGTATTTTTAGTCGATTAGGTTTAATCGTTTCTACGTGAAATGACTTTGAAAAGGTGCGATTCCCCACAACTACAGAACCATAATATTCTCCAGTTGGAGCATCAGATTCTGTAGCAAAGTGAAACGAATAATGACGATTTAGGTGATTCGTATTCGTTATTTCAGTTACTTTTTGACCTAAAGGATTAGTTACAGTGAATTTTACCGGATAATTATCGGGTAATTTGTTACTTTCATCGCGTAAAATGAAATTCACAAACAGTGAATCTCCAGGACGCCAAACTCCACGCTCAGCGTAGAGAAAGCCTTTCAAACCTTTACTTACTTCTTCCCCAGAAACGTCGAACTTAGAGAAAGAATTTGCTAAACCATTGCTTAGTTTTAAATAACCTCGTTGCTCACCAAATTTTGCAATTAACAAGAACGGTTTTTGTTTCATTCGAGTGACAAGCATTCCTTGTTCGTCTGATTTTCCAGTAGCTAATAATTGTTTATTGAAATC
>JBKDZA010000110.1:0-7464 GCA_046308455.1 Fluviicola sp. | reverse complement strand
TAATAGAAAGTTGAAACAAATAGTGACAGAAGAAATAATAGTTGTTTCATAATTTTTAAAATCGACACGAATTTAGTGATTATCAAAGAAATTTAGGGACATAATAATTATTGAAAAGTTAAATTTTCATTTAGTTATTCATTTTTACATGAAATTATCCACATAAGGAAACTACAATCGTAGTAAAATTCTTATTTTCGCGACTGATTTTAGAACACATTTTAGAACATTCTGACAATGAAAATATCACACAATTGGTTAAGTGAATTCTTACCTGAAGCAAAGACTCCAACTGAATTGGATCAAATTTTAACGGATACAGGACTTGAAGTAGAAGGTTTTGAGGAAGTTGAAATGGTTAAAGGTGGATTAAAAGGTGTTGTTGTTGCTGAAGTTTTAACTTGTGAAAAGCATCCAAATGCTGACCGATTGAAAGTTACAACGGTTTCAACAGGTTCTGAAGTTTTGCAAGTTGTTTGTGGAGCTCCAAATGTTGCAGTTGGACAAAAAGTTTTATTAGCTACTGTTGGAACGGTTTTATATCCAACTCCTGATGAGCCTTTGAAAATGAAAGTTTCTAAGATTCGCGATGTTGAATCTCATGGAATGTTATGTGCTGAAGATGAATTGGGATTAGGAAAAGGACATGATGGAATTTTAGTGTTGGATCCATCAACTAAAGTTGGTATTTCAGCAGCTGAATACTTAGAGTTAGAAAACGATTCGTGTATTGAAATTGGATTAACTCCAAATCGTGCAGATGCAATGGGACATATAGGAGTTGCTCGAGATGTTATTGCCTATTTGAACTGTAAAAATGGATCTGATTATAGTTTAAAACTGAAAGAAGTTAAAACACAAACTTCTACAAACAAATCTTCCGTTTCGATTGAAGTGAAAGATGCAGAAAAATGTCCACGTTATATGGGTGTTACGCTTTCAGGAATTGAAGTGAAAGCATCTCCAGCTTGGTTGCAAAATAAATTAAGAGCAGTTGGATTGAGTCCAATTAACAATGTTGTTGACGTAACGAATTACGTCATGCGTGAATTGGGAACACCTTTACATGCTTTTGATTCGGCTGTTGTAAATGGTAAAGTTGTTGTTCGAACAGCAAAAAATGACGAAACATTACTTACACTTGATGGTGTTGAAAGAAAGTTAATCGAAGAAGATTTAGTGATTGCAAACGAAAAAGAAGTGATGTGTATTGCTGGAGTTTTTGGTGGAAATCATTCTGGAATTTCAGAAAACACAACAGAAATGTTTCTTGAAGCTGCGTATTTTCAACCAGTTAGTGTTCGTAAAACAGCAAAAAGATTAGGACTTTCAACAGATGCGAGTTTCCGTTTTGAACGTGGAGTGGATGTTGATTTAGTTCCTTATGCATTACAACGAACAATAGATTTAATTCTAGAAGTTGCTGGTGGTGAAGTATCTTCGGAGAAACAAGATATTTATCCAGCTAAAATAGAAAAACGTAAAGTTGAATTAAGATTTAAACGTTGTACATCGATTCTTGGAGCTGAAGTTCCAACTTCAACAATTAAAACGATATTGACTAGTTTGGATTTTGAAATCGTGAATGAAAATCAAGATTCATTGGAGGTTTTAGTTCCAAATTATAGAGTTGATGTGGAGCGCGAAATTGATATAATCGAAGAGATTTTAAGAATTTACGGATTCAACACGATTCCTTTTCCAGAGAAATTAAATACATCTTTGGTTATTTCATCTAAACCAGATTTGGAGCGATTAGGAGTTAATATTTCTGAAGTATTAGCTGGAATGGGATTCAATGAAATTTTGAATAACTCATTGACAAGTCCTATTTACGTGGAGAAGTTGGGTAAAGAAAGTTTAAAATCTGAATTCAATGTAGAGATGTTAAATCCCTTGAGTCAAGATTTAGCGGTTATGCGTCAATCTTTGGTTTTTCAGGCTTTAGAAACAGTTGCACACAATCAAAACAGACAAAACCCGAATGTGAAATTGTTTGAATTCGGAAAAGTTTATAAGAAAGTAGAGGGAGTTTATAAATAAAACAAGCGACTTTTAATTACATTAACTGGAAGAAAGCAAGATGAATCTTGGGATTCGACGAATGATAAAGTAAGTTTTTATACATTAAAAGGTGTTGTAAATTCATTATTGGAACGTTTGGGTTTAAGATCAATGTTACAAGAAAACGAATTGCTTGAAAAAGATCTATTTGTTGATGGATTGAGTTTGTCAATTTTGAAAAATCAAATTGGTAGTTTGGCTTGGGTAAATACTGAAACAAGAAAACATTTTGGAGTAAAGTCAGATGTTTTTGTAGCAGATTTAGATTGGGATGCTTTAATGGATTCATTGAAGTTTTCAAAAACTCAATACAAAGAATTACCTAAGTTTTTTGAAGTTCGAAGAGATTTTTCTTTATTGTTAAATACAAATGTGAAATTTGAACAGATCAAAAACATTGCTCAAAAAATTGATAAAAAGATTTTACAGCAAGTTGGACTGTTTGATGTGTACGAAGGAAAGAACTTACCTGAGGGTAAAAAATCGTATGCAGTTTCATTTATTTTCCAAGATGCAGAGCAAACTTTGAAAGACACGCAAGTGGATGCTATTATGGAGAAAATCAGGACACAATTGGAACAAGAACTTAATGCAGAATTACGTTCATAATGAATTTCATCATAACAGGTATAGGTACAGGAATTGGTAAAACATTTTGTAGCGCAGTAATCTGTGAAGCATTGGGATTAGATTATTGGAAACCAATTCAATCTGGAGAGTTAGACAACTTGGATAGTGATTTTGTTCGCAATAATACAAGTGAACGAACAATTCATCCTGAAAGATTTTTGTTGACGGAACCATTGTCGCCACATGAATCTGCAAGAATAGACGGTATTGAACTTGAAATTAAAGATTTTACAATTCCAATTTTTGAAAAAGGAACATTGATTGAAGGTGCAGGAGGATTAATGGTTCCTTTAAACGATAAAAACGATGTTTATTTAGATGTTTTTATGAATTGGAATTTACCACTTTTTGTTGTTACGAAACATTATTTAGGAAGTATCAATCATACACTTTTAACCATTGAAACCTTGCTTTCTAAAAAATTGACTATTCAGTCATTAGTTGTGAATGGAGAAAGAAACGAAGCTTCAGAAAGAATTTACAAAACGCGCTTCCCTCAAATTAAAATAACCTATATACCAGAATTAGAGAATATTACAAAAGAATCAATTCATAAAATTGCTGTAGAATGGAAAGCGCAAATTGGTTAGAAAAAGATAAAAAATATGTTTGGCATCCGTTTACTCAAGCTTTAACTGCAGATGATAATATTGTAATTGAGCGAGCTGAATCTTGTACACTTTTTGCATCGGATGGAAAAGAATACATTGATGCAAATTCATCTTGGTGGGTGAATGTTCATGGACATTGTCATCCACATATTCAAGAAGCAATAATCAATCAAGTTTCGGTTTTAGATCATACAATTTTTGCAGGAGCAACACATCCTCAAGCTATAAAACTTGCTGAAAGAATTTGTCAAATCTTGCCTGCTACATTCAAAAAGGTGTTTTTTTCTGACAATGGTTCAACAGCTGTGGAAGTTGCATTGAAAATGGTTTTTCAGTATTGGTATAACAAAAATTTACCTAAAAAAAGAATTATTGCACTGGAAGGAGCTTATCACGGAGATACCTTTGGTGCAATGGCTGTTGGAGAACGTGGTTATTTCAATCAACCATTTGAGCATTTCTTTTTTGATGTAGATTATATTCCATTTCCAACTAAAACGAATGAATCTGAAGTTTTAAGTCAGTTTAAAACCTTACTTGAATCGGGAGAAATTGCGGCAATTATTGTTGAGCCCTTGATTCAAGGATCAGCTGGAATGCGTGTTTACAGTCCAGAGTTTTTAGATGAATTGATTGTACTTTCTCACAGGTTTGAGGCACTTGTAATTTTCGATGAAGTTATGACAGCGTGGGGAAGAACGGGGCGTTTGTTTGCTATGAATCATTGTTTTCAAACTCCAGATATCGTTTGTTTATCGAAAGGATTGACAGGAGGTGTTTTACCATTGGGTTTAACAGTTGCAACAGAAGAGATTTACGAAGCATTTCTTTCGAAAGATAAATTGAAAGCTTTGTTACATGGACATTCATTTACAGGTAATGCTTTGTCATGTGCTGCGGCAAATGCAAGTCTAGATATTTTTGAAACTCCCGAGACTTGGGAAAGTATTGAATTAATTGAAAAAAAACACATTGAATTTGCAGGAAGACTATCGCATGAAAAGAAGGTGAAAGACATTGCTGTTTTTGGAACAATCATTCGTTTTGAAATCGAAACGGGTGAGGGTAATACATATTTTTCTTCAATTCGCGATGAAGCATATCGTTTTTTCATTGAAAATGGCTGTTTGATTCGTCCATTGGGGAATGTGATTTTTCTAAATCCGCCTTATTCGATTAGTGAAGATGAGTTGGATAAATTGTATTCTGTGATACTTGGATTTTTGAGGAAATTGGATTGAGTTGAATTACAGTGATTCACGTAATATCGAATCATCTAATTTCATTATTTGTGAGTGTGAGAATAGCGAAACCCCTTATTTTTTTTGGGTTTATCCCAATTTAGCTAAATTAGCTTACATATCGGTAAAAGGCGTGATGTTTCCCAATCCAGCTTTATTACCATACGTAACGGTAAAAGGCGTGACATTTCCCAATCCAGCTTTATTACCTTACGTAACGGTAAAAGGCGTGACGTATCCCAATATAGCTTTATTACCTTTCGTAACGGTAAAAGGCGTGATGTTTCCCAATCCAGCTTTATTACCTTACATAACGGTAAAAGGCGTGATGTTTCCCAATCCAGCTTTATTACTTTACGTAACGGTAAAAGGCGTGACGTATCCCAATCCAGCTTAATTACCTCACATAACGGTAAAAGGCGTGACGTATCCCATCCAGCTTAATTACCTCGCATAACGGCAAAAGGCGATAAGTATCCCAAGTGTACTTCACATAAAATTAAAAGAATTTATGTGAAGTAATTTAGCTAAACTACGATAGGTATTGGTAAAAGGGGATAGGTATCCCAATTTAGCTAAACTACGATAGGTATCGGTAAAAGTGATAGGTATCCCACTTTAGCTAAACTACGATGGGTATCGGCAAAAGGCGATAGATATCCCAATTTAGCTAAACTACGATAGGTATCGGTAAAAGGCATTAAGATTCCCAATCCAGCAAAAGAACTAGAAAAAGTTTGCTCCATTTTAACAATTAGAATAATAGATTTTTCAATCTGTTTTCTTAATTTTATACCTCGTTCGGCTTATTGAAAGCGTGTAAACGAATGTTTATTTCGGTAAACAACCGATGCAGCAATCTTGGCGTCTAACATTTTTTTGCGAAAGGGGAGTCTTGTTTGTTCAATGGCGGGCCACGTTATTTTGAAATATAAATAATTTAACTATATGTTAGCGAGTGGATTACAAAGAGTTTCAGCGAACCAAATCGTGCTTTCTGAGACGATCAGAAAAAAAGTTGCATCGGTTTTTTTATTTTTTGTATTGTAAAATCAATTTAGTTATTAAATTTGTCGCATGAAATTAATGAACGCACAATTACATCATCATCATCACGCTCTCAGCTAAGCGAATGGTGAACTTTTGTGTATACAAATAAATTTAAACCCGCTTGGCATTCGCTAGCGGGTTTTTTATTTCATATCCCTTCGATTGTCAAGCATATTTTTTTTAAATGGAAAAATTAATTATTGCTTTACAAAAATCAGGGAGATTGCAAGAAGATTCCCTCAAACTATTGAAAGAATGCGGATTCAATGTAGATTACCGCTCTGGACAACTAAAAATCGAAGTGGCCGATTTTCCAGCTGAACTACTTTTTCTTCGGAACTCCGATATTCCCCAATACATTGAAGATGGGGTTGTTGACATTGGTATTGTCGGTTCAAATTTATTGGAAGAAGACGAAAAAAATGTTGACATCGTTCAAAAATTGAACTTTTCAAAATGCCGAGTTTCATTCGCTGTACCTAAAAATTCTACAATTCAAATTCCTGCTGACTTAGAAGGGAAACGCATAGCAACTTCTTATCCGAATACAGTAAAAAAGTTCTTGCAAAAAGAAGGGATTTCAGCTGAAATTCACACCATCTCAGGTTCAGTTGAAATTGCACCTTCTATCGATTTGGCAGATGCAATTGCAGATATTGTGTCTACAGGAAACACACTGTTCCAGAATGGTTTACGTGAAGTGTATCCATTTTTGTATTCAGAAGCTGTTTTGGTGAAAAGTTCTAAATTAAGTGCTGAAAAATCAGAATTGTTGGATCAATTGCTCTTTCGAATTAAATCTGTTTTGGCAGCAAAAGAAAACAAATACATACTTTTAAATGCTCCAAAAGAACAATTGGATAATATCTGTTCTATTTTACCTGGAATGAAATCGCCCACAATTTTGCCTCTTGCAATTGAAGGTTGGGTTAGCGTTCACTCTGTAATCAAAAATTCGGATTCTTGGCGAATTGTTCAAGAATTGAAAAATGCAGGAGCACAAGGTATTTTGGTCTGTCCAATTGAAAAAATGGTTTCTTAAATTAAACAAAATGATTTTAAAATCTCTCATAAATCCAAGTGAAACGGAGCTCAATGAAGCACTAAAACGTCCTGCTTTGGAACAAAACAACTTAGAACAGACAATTCAGTCTATTTTTTCTGAAGTGACAAAATACGGAGATGAAGCTTTGAAAGAATTCTCACAAAAGTATGATGGAATCCCTATCGAAAACTTTAAGGTGAGTAGCGATGAATTTATTGAAGCAGAATCTTTGCTGTCAGAGGAATTGAAAATTGCAATTAAACGAGCAGCTAAAAACATTGAAAAATTTCACTCTTTACAAAAAGAATCAAGTGTAGAAATTGAAACTTCTCCAGGTGTTTTTTGTTGGCGGAAATCAGTTCCAATCCAACGTGTTGGCTTATACATTCCCGGGGGATCGGCTCCTTTATTTTCAACAGTTTTAATGTTGGCTATTCCAGCCAAAATCGCAAATGTTCCAACGAAGATTTTGTGTTCTCCGCCAAATAAATTCGGTAAAATTCACCCAGCAATCTTGTATGCTTCTCAATTAGCAGGGATTTCAACTGTGTACAAAGTTGGTGGAGCACAAGCAATTGCAGCAATGACAATCGGAACTAAACAAATTGAAAAAGTAGATAAATTATTTGGTCCGGGAAATCAATACGTAACAGCTGCAAAACAATATGCGCAACGTTTAGGATGTGCAATCGACATGCCAGCTGGACCTTCAGAGGTTTTAGTTGCTGCTGATGATTCCATTTCACCTGAATATATTGCTGCCGATTTATTGGCTCAAGCTGAACATGGAGCTGATTCTCAAGTAGTTTTTATCACAAATTCA
>JBKDZA010000109.1:0-5040 GCA_046308455.1 Fluviicola sp. | reverse complement strand
GATAAATTGTCACAAGAAGTAACATGTGCAGTTGATTCATTCTATTTTGATGATTATTCGTATTTAAATCACACAGGTGCATCTTGGAACTGGACTTTTCCAACGGGAACTCCTGCAACTTCAACGCAACGCAATCCAGCTGTTAATTTCGATCAAGCAGGAACGCATTTAGCAATTTTACAAATCACTGATGGAAATGGTTTCACTGATAGCGATAGTTTATATGTTACCGTTTCAAATGTAGTTTTACCTCAAGCACAATTGATGGAGGATTTTGAAACAGCTTTCTTACCGTATGCGTGGTCGGTGAACAATCCGGATAACGATGGACAATGGTCCCAATCAGCTGACGCAGGTGGATTTGGAACGTCTCCAAAATCTGCAATTTTTGATAATTTCAATATTTATGGAATGGGGAAATTGGATGATTTAATTATTCCTCTGGATGCTTCTTTACCAATTACTGAGTTGACTTTGAAATTTGATGTTGCTTATGCAAGATGGGGTGGAGCTAACTCAGATTCATTGTCTGTTCATGTTTCAACAGATTGTGGACAAACAATGCAGCAATTATTCTTTAATGGAGGAACGGGGCTTTCAACTTCGCCAGATTTTCAGGATTTCTTTATACCAACGGCAAGTCAATGGAGAACAGAGACGCTTGATTTATCAAGTTTCATTGGAGAAAGCAACTTACAAGTGATTTTCAGAAATCATGGTTATTATGGAAATGGAATTTACTTGGATAACATCAATATTTCAAGTGATTTAGGTATAGAAGCAACAAAATTCAAAGAAGCATATCAAGTGTATCCCAATCCTTCAAGTGCAGGAAACTCAGTTTTTGTTGAAGTTCCTGAAAATGCAACGATTTATTTAATCGATCAAAAAGGAAAACGCGTTTCTAGTACGAAAGGAACTGGTAAAATTCAATTTGATTTACCTGCTTCAGTTTCAGCTGGAATGTATCAACTACAAATCGTAACAGCAAAAGAAATCGTTAATAAACGATTGATGATTACAAAGTAAATAACTTTTGTTTAATAGAAAAGGGTGTTTGAAAAATCGAACACCCTTTTTATTTTTTAAAACCTATTTTAACTAAGTAAATCTTCTATTTTCTTCAAAACTTGATCTTTCTTTCTTTGGGAAAGGAAAACACTGTAATCGTCTTGAAGTATTAAAGTTCCACCATCTTTTTTATCGAAACGCTTTACTTTTTTCAAGTTCACCAAAAATGAATGATGTGTTCGTTCGAAACCATAATCTTGTAAAAGTTCTTCGTATTCTTTCAAGTTTTTAGACACCACAATTTTGTTCATGTCTTTGATATAAAAGGTGGTATAAGGTCCATCTGCTTGACAAAAATAAATATCATCGATAGTTACGAAGTAAATCGCATCACTGTCACGCAAAACAATTTTTTTCTCACGATTATTTTCAGATTTGTCCACCAAAACTTTTAATTGTTCTGAAATCGAATTCTTTTTCATGCCATTTTTTACACGTTCAACAGCTTCTTGTAAAGCTTCTGGATCAATAGGTTTAACTAAAAAATCAATTGCACTGAATCGGAAAGCATTAACTGCATATTTATCGTGAGCTGTGATAAAAATCAATTGAAAGTTTAATTCTGGAACCTGCTTCAAGAGATCAAATCCAGTTCCTTCATTTAATTCAACATCTAAAAAAACGACATCAGGTTTGTAATACTGAATTGCAGCTATTCCTCCAGGAGTTGTGTTTTCAATTTTTACTTCTGTTATTTCAGGACAAAAAAGCTGCAAAAGATCGGAAAGACCTTCAGCAATTTCTGGTTCGTTGTCAATGATTAATGTTTTCATTTAATTCAATGTTAGCGGTAAATATAGTTCAACTTTCACTCCTTTACCAGTATCGATAATTTCAAATTTCGCGTTCGAGTGGTATTTTTGATTTAAGATTTTTAAGCGTTCAGTTGTGATTTGAGTTGCACGGGATACATGTGTTTTTTCGTCCGATTTTTCAGCTGTTAAACCTTTTCCGTTGTCTTCAATACAAATCTTTAATTCTTTTTCAAGTTCTTGAAAACGGATTGAAATCAAAGCTCCATCAGCTAATTGACTGATTCCATGTTCAATTGAATTTTCAATAAACGGTTGCAACAACATGGAGGGAATAAAGATATCTGAATAAAGTAATTCGTCCGAAATTTCTATTTGATAGTTGAATCCTTCACGTTTTCTGAATTTCTGTAACTCTAAATACTCTTTTAAAAAAGTAATTTCTTCTTGAATACTAACATTTTCGTTGTAGGTACTTTCCAAGGTTTGGCGCATGATTTTTGAGAATCGCGTTAATTGAAGAATTGTACTTTTTTTGTCATCACTTCTAAGTATAAAACTTTGTAGGCTGGATAAAATATTGAAGAAAAAATGGGGATTGATGCGCGAACGATTTAAAACTTGTTAAGTTTCGAGAAGAAGTTGTTTTTGTTTCAAAGCGCGTTGACGTAGAGCAATAAAAACGATTCCAAAAATAAGTAGAGAAACAAGAACTCCAATGATCAATAAATTGATATTCAGTTGGTCTATTTCAGCTTGTTTGTTCAACAATTCGTTTTTCTGTTGTTGATCGCGGATGATTTGTTCGTTTTTAGCTTTGTTGAATTTTAGCTCAAGGCTATTAATGCTTTCGGTTTTCTGTTTTTTATCAAAAGCTTCTTTTAAAGCGATGTATTTTTTAAAGAAACGAGTTGCGTTTTTAAAATCGCCCACTTTTTCATAGCATTTTGCGAGTTGCTTTGTCGCATTTATATGTGAAGATTCATCTTGAAATTCAAAAGCTTTTTGATGAGCTAAAATTGCAGCAGCTAAAGATTCATTGAATTTGTTCTCGATAAAGTAGAGACGTGATTTTTCTATGTAAATTTCGTATAAACGTTCAACTTTATTATATAAATCATAGTTGTTGAAGAGATTAATCGCAGAATCCAAATAGACCAATGCAGTTTTTTGATTTTCAGCTAATTCAAAACTTCTTGATAGAAGGGTGAATGAAAATACTTGAGCTTCGAAATATTCCTCTTTTTTTGAGTAAATCAAAGATTCATTTGCGAACTTTCTCGCTGTATTCAATAAATTTTCGTCTTTTGAATCGGCAGCAAAATTGGTATATGCTGAAGCGATAGTATTTGTGAAATCTGCTTTGGTGAATGGATCATCTAGTTTAGGTAATAGCTTTGTTAGTTTTTCGGCATAGATAAATTCATTTTTTGTTTGACCTAAACGATTAAAGCAACTACATAAATTTGAAATCAAAAAAGCTTCCAAACGAGTTTCTTTTAATTTTTCAGCAATTTTCAACGATTTAAGAGAAGCATCCACTCCTTTTTCCAATTCATTTGCATGCATGTAATAATCCGCTAAACTTGCATAGTATTCCATTTTAGCATCTTGGTCACACGTATATGTTTTTAAAATTTTTGCTTCTTGATCGAGATAATATTTGATTGAATCTAAATTTTGCTTGTAATTATAGATGGTTACCATAAAATCGTTTCCAAGAATCTGACAGGAAGGATTTTCATGATTGATTAGTTTCGTTGCTAATTTTTCAGCGGATTTAAATTTTTTGGAATCTAAGTAAGAATTGAATTCTTTTTTCTTTGCATCGATGCTCAAAGTGCATTTACATTTTTGGGCTAGAATTTCTGTCATTAAAAACAGACTAAACACCACTAAAAGAAACGCTTTTAAATTCACATTCATTTTGTAAATATAGATTTTTTCTCTTTGAATTCTACTCTCACAAGTGTAATTCTATTTACAAAGATGAATTATTTTCATGGATTAAATTAGAGAAATTTCAACTCGTATTGACATCACATATAAGTGTGCTGTTTTCATTAATAAGTGATGTGAATTCTTTAATAAATGTGGATCAAAGATCAATTTATAAAATCTTCAGACATAACAGAACCACCCCATTCAACAACTGTAAAACCTTTTCTTTCCTTTTTTAAAGGTTTTAGATCCTGAAGTGGAAAGTCAATTTTACGTTCTAAAGGTTTGGTTATCATCATCACACGTATGATTGTTTCAGGTGTTGGTTTAATAGTTAGTTTAGCTATTTCCTCATATTCGGAACTTGAAAAATGAATTAAGTTGTAAGCGTTTTTCTCCATTTTTGGAAGCCAATACACGATAAATTCATTTGCTTCTTTTCGGTTTAAGCCTAAGTAAGCCAATTTCTCTTCCAAAAATTCAGCAGTTTTATCGCCTTCAACTACAAAGCCCGAGGTTGGAATGATTTCCTTATCTGGTTTTCCTTCCCAAAATAATGCATAATATTCTTTTCCCTCTTTATCTGTCAATTTTCCATCAGGTTCTGCAGTCACTTCCCAACCTGTTTTTGGGTATTTTGGATAAGTAAATTCCAATTCTCCTTTGTAATTCAAGGAAACAGAAACTTGTTGTTTCGAAGTAGGGTACAAGTAGATAATTGGTTTTTCAAGATGAATTTCGATTTTTTTCATCGTTATTTCTAAATCAACCGTTTGACCTTCTTTCAATTTAATTGTTGTATTAAGGATTTTAAATCCAGTAAATTCAACTTTTAATGAATAGAATCCTGCAGGAATGTTTGGAATTTTGAATTTCCCCTCAGAGTTTGAAGACACATTAAAATTCTGTTCTTTATTTGTAAGTGAAATATGACTATATGGTAAAACTTGTAAATCGTCATCAAGTATGTTTCCACTTAGAGTTGCTTGTTCAACATCTTTTTCAGATGTTACTTTAACAACCTTAACTTGTTCTAATACTTCCAAATCATCTTTTACTCTGAGTGGTGAACACGCATTAAATAAATAGGAAACTATAAATAAATGTAGGGCTAATTTTTTCATGTTATTGTTTAATTATATGCTTGTCGGGAACTTTGCCACAAAATCATTAAAACGTAAATATTTTACGTAGTTCAGGTCATAAATTTGCCTCAAAATAAAGAAAACATGAGGTTGCTAGAGTTTTATACTTCATTTCCAACAGAAGAATCTTG
>JBKDZA010000108.1:0-5112 GCA_046308455.1 Fluviicola sp. | reverse complement strand
GCATACGGTAATAACTTAATAGAACAGCTACATACTCTATTTCCTTTTTTTCAACATCCATGATCCAAGGTTTTACCCAGTGACATTTTGGATTTTTCAACAATTCAAAGTTTAAATAATCTGTTAATTCTGTTAAATATTCAAAAACTAAAATTTCATCATTAACTCGAACTAAATATAAAGTAAATTTTTCTTCAAGTTCTGTTATCAAAG
Source organism: Fluviicola sp. (assembly GCA_046308455.1). GTDB lineage: Bacteria > Bacteroidota > Bacteroidia > Flavobacteriales_D > Crocinitomicaceae > Fluviicola. Next base: position 4,899 of record JBKDZA010000108.1, on the reverse strand, counting down.
TTCCTTTATTGGAAAAATGTAAAGGAATATTAGTATCAAAATCCTCCAATTTATGTAAGTTTAATAATTAGTGTATTTGTTGATCCAACTTCTTCACCATCGTTAAAATCGTAGCGATACCAACTAAAGGTTCATCTGTTTCGTCCAACATTTCCACTAACCATTTCACAACTCCGCGTTGAATCAATGTTTTTGGATCGTCTTCATTTGGTGTAACATCTGTTGTTATTTTTTCTTTACAAGTAAAGCGAATGTGGATTTTAGTTCCAGCATAAACTGGTTTCGTGAAACGCAATTCATCAATTCCATAGTTCAGTAAAACTGGATTGATTACATAACTATCCACAAATAATCCAGCAGAAATACTCATGATGAAATAACCATGTGCCACTTGCTCGTCGAACATTGTTCCTGCAAAATTCGTGTCGCGTTTGTGTGCATAGAAATTATCTCCACTTAAAGCAGCAAATGCATCGATGTCTTCTGGTGTAATTAATCGGCTCTCAGTAATCAACTGATCTCCCACATTCAATTCTTCAAAATGCTTTTTAAATGGATGAATCGAATCAATTGTTCCTTTCGCTCCTTGTTGGTATTGTTGTGTGATTTCTGTAATTGTTGTTGGATGTCCTTGAATCGCTGTGCGTTGCAAATAATGCATTACACCACGTTTTCCACCCATTTCTTCTCCACCTCCAGCGCGACCAGGTCCACCGTGAGTTAATAATGGCATTGGAGAACCATGTCCTGTACTTTCTTTCGCACAATCTGCATTCAATACTAAGATTCTTCCATTCACACATGCTGCTTCAACCACAAATTCACGTGCTTCTTTATTGTCTGGAGTTACGATTGAAGTTACCAAAGATCCTTTTCCAAGTTTTGTCAATTCAATCGCATCTTCCAAGTTTTTGTAAGGCATGATTGTCGAAACTGGTCCAAAAGCCTCAATATTGTGCACATCTTGTTGGTCGAACGGATTGTCATTTCGAAATAAAATTGGCGAGAAGAACGCACCTTTTTCTTTGTTTCCTCCTTGAATCGAGAAGTTTTCTAAATCACCGTAAACAATCGACTGAGATTTTTGAAGTAATTCTACATTTGCTTTTACTCGCTCCACTTGTAATCGAGTTGCTAGTGCACCCATACGTACACCTTCCACGCTTGGGTCTCCAATTGTTGTTGAAGCTAAACGTGCTGCAATTCCTTTTTGAACTTCTTCGATGAGGTCTTCAGGAACCATGATTCGACGTACAGCAGTACATTTTTGTCCTGCTTTTATCGTAATTTCTTTCGTTACTTCTTTGATGAAGAGTTCAAATTCAGGTGTGTTTGGTGTTGCACTTTTACCTAAAACCATCGCATTTAAAGAGTCAGCTTCTAAATTAAAAGGAACGGATTCTTCCAATAAACGCGGATGTGCTTTTAATTTTCTGCCTGTGAATGCAGAACCAGTAAAAGTAACGACATCTTGATTGGTTACATGGTCAATAATTCCACGACCGAAACCAGAAACCAATTGCAAAGCTCCTTCGGGTAATATGTTTGAATCGATGATGTCTTTCACCATTGCTTCAGTTAAGTAAGATGTAAATTCAGAAGGTTTAACTACAGCAGGAACTCCAGCCATTAAATTCACCGCAATTTTTTCCAACATTCCCCAAATCGGGAAGTTGAATGCATTGATATGAATCGCAACTCCTTGCTTAGGAACCATGATATGGTGTCCGATGAACGTTCCATTTTTAGAAAGTGGAGCAGCAGTTCCATCAACATAATATGGTAAATCGGGAAATTGACGACGCAAAGAAGCATTAGCAAATAAGTTTCCAATTCCACCTTCGATATCGATCCATGAATCAACACGAGTAGCACCAGTCAGTTTCGAAATGGTATAATAGTGATCCTTTTTTTCCATTAAAAACAATGCAAGAGCTTTTAACATGCGTCCACGTTCTTGGAAAGTCATTTTGCGTAATTTTGAACCACCAATTTTTCGACCGTAGTCTAAAACTGCTTCAAAATCAATACCAGCACTTGATACAGAACCAAATTGATCACCTGTAATTGCATTGTACAAAGCTTGTTCTTGACCTTCTCCAGCGACCCATTGACCACAGATATAATTTTTAACTTCTTGCATTTCTAATTAATTGAATTTACAGCATAAAGATAAGTTCAAATTTTAAAATGATAAAAAAGAAGTGAAATTTTGCAATAAAAAGCAACTAAATGTTTACTAGAACGTTTAAGTTTAATATATTTGGTGTTAATGAGAGAGCTGGTTTTTAAGACTTTATTATTTTTATTTGGTGTTGGAGGAATCTTTCACTCGAATCTTTTTTCACAGTGCAATATCAACTTAGGTCCAGATTTAGGTTTGTGTCCAGGTCAATCACATACCTTTGTTTTACCAGCTGGAAACACCTATGTTTGGGAAAACTCAAGTCCACTTGCATCTCGAACAATCAGTAATCCAGGGACTTATTTTGTTACTTCAACTTCTCTAGGACCGAATTTGATTGTAAATGGAGATTTTGAATTGGGGAACACAAATTTTACAACTCAATATGTTCCAGGTACAGGTGGAGTATGGGGTTTACTGTCTTCAGAGGGTCAGTATACAGTTACAAGTTCACCGAATTTAGCACACAATAATTTTAATTTTTGTAATGACCATACTGCTGCTCCGGGAGTGAATCAATTAGTAGTTAATGGATCTGGAGTTCCAGGAACGAATGTTTGGTGTCAGACAGTTCCAGTTACACCGGGTACAAATTATCAATTTGGTGCTTGGGTAGCCAATGCTTTGAATGATCCGAATGTGGCGATTTTACAATTTAACATTAATGGTTCACCTTTAGGAGCAACATTTAATACGTCAACTATTGGATGTAATTGGCAGCAATATTTTACCGTTTGGAATTCGGCTTCGAACACTTCTGCAAATATCTGTTTGACAAATCAAAATACATCCATTGGTGGAAATGATTTTTGTTTAGACGACATCACTTTTCGTCCTGTTTGCATCGATCAAGATACTGTGATTATTTCTGCAAAACCAGTTCCAGTAGTAAATTTAGGTCCGAATTTAACGATTTGTGAAATTGATTCAGTTACTCTAGACGCAGCTAATGTTGGTTCAACATATCTTTGGAATACAGGTTCAACAAATCAATCTATTTCAGTGAATTCTGCAGGAAATTATTCTGTTACAGTTACTAATCCACAGGGATGTTCAGCTACTGATAATCTTACATTAATTGAAGAAGCTCTTAAATCTGCAGGAAATGATTCACTTGCTGTAGTTTGTTCAACACAAGGGACATTTGATTTAAATACATTATTGTCTGTTGGAACTTCTACAGGTGGAAATTGGTCTACAATTACCTTACCATCAGCAAATCTAACGAGTTCGATAGTTGATTTCACTGGAATTCAAGGACAATATGAACTAATATATAAAGTGAATGGTGTAAACTGTCCCTCAGATTCATCTGTTCATTCTATACGTATTAATAGTCAACCAATTGCTGCGACAGATGTTTCTCAAAATTTATGTTCAACGGATTCAGCTATTGATTTAAGTCCATTTTTGATTCATCCGAACAATCCGAATGGTGGAGCTTGGAGTTTACCAGTTGGATTTCCGCTAACAGGGATTAATTTAAATACACTTTCACCAACATTAATTCCACCAGGAGATTATCAATTGGATTTCATTCTTGATGCGGATTCAACTTGTGTAGATGATTTGTTCACTTTTGATTTACATTTAATTCAATCTCCAATACCTTTGTTTATTCCGTCAACTCAAAGTGGATGTGAGCCTATAGAAATCGTTTTTGAAAATCAATCTATTGCTTCAGTAGGAAGTGAATATCTATGGGATTTTGGAGATGGAAATTTCTCAACTTCTAGTACAGGCCTAGCACATACGTATCAATTTGCTGGTGTTTATCCAGTTAGTTTGACGATTGAAACGGAGAATTTATGTTCAGCAACGTACAATTTACCACAAGACATTTCTGTTTACGCTTTACCTCAAGCTAATTTTGAAATCAATCCACAACAAGTTTTTACAATTGATCCGCAAGTGAACTTTAATAACACAAGTTCAACTCATGTTCTTAGTTCTTGGGATTTTGGTGATGGGACTAATTCAAATATTGAGAATCCAATTCATTTGTATCCTTTGGGAATTGCGTCGAATTATGAAGTGACTTTAATTATTTCAACAGAACATGGTTGTTTGGATACAATCTCGAAAATTGTGGTCGTTAAAGATCAATTGATAATTTATGTACCAAATAGTTTCACTCCTAATGGTGATCAATTCAATAACATTTTTCAACCAATTATTACCTCAGGAGTGGAGGAGTATGGATATTCTTTTGTGATTTATAATCGTTGGGGAGAAATTGTTTTTGAGAGTAATGATATTTATTCAGGATGGGATGGAACTTATAAAGGTTTGAAATGTCCGGATGGAATTTATACGTGGGTGATGCAGTATTCGTTGGATGATTCTGATGGAAGGGAAGAAATTACTGGTCATTTGAATTTACTGCGTTAATATCATGAAAATTTAATTTTTCTAGATTAAACGAATTTATATATTGCGCGTAATCGGCTTTCGTCTACAAGTCCTCGTTTGTTTTGCTGTTTTACAAGGTAATTATTCCTTTGTGGGGAATATTCTCCCCTTATAGCTAATCTTTATACACAAATCATGTTTTGTTTTTAAATAACAAATATCCTTCAAATTGTAAATGAAAACGATCATATCCATCTTTGATTGTTATATATCCTGGAGGCCCATGTGAACCGTAACCTGTCCATCCAGCAATTCTAGCAATAGTCCATGCTGCCCAAGCAAGTGAATTTTTGGGATATGGA
>JBKDZA010000107.1:0-31771 GCA_046308455.1 Fluviicola sp. | reverse complement strand
AGAACTATGAGTCAAATACTTATCGGAATAGTAGAAAAAATGTTGGTTTCAAATCAAAATGAAGTCAATTATCACTTCAATTTTGCACCTGAAGTTCGCGTAAATGACTTAATCGGGAAAAGCATTCAATTGGTTTGGACGAATAAAATTATTTGTTCTGGATGTGGTAAACAAGTTAAATCTGTGATGATGGGATTTTGTTTCAAATGCGGACAAGAAGCACCTGAAGCAGCCGAATGTATAATCCGCCCAGAATTGTGTCGCGCTCATTTAGGAGAAGGAAGAGATGTTGAGTGGGAACAACGAAACCACAACCGTCCACATGTTGTTTATTTGACAGCTTCGGATGTTGTGAAAGTTGGAGTTACAAGTGACCGAAATATGCACACACGTTGGATGGATCAAGGTGCGGTGGAAAGTATAATTTTAGCTGAAACTCCAAACAGATATACAGCTGGATTGATAGAAATTGCTTTAAAATCACATTATTCTGATAAAACAAATTGGCAACGAATGCTAAAAGGTGAACGTGACGAATCAATTGATTTAATTGAAGAAAAAGGAATCATTGAAGATTTGCTTCCGTTTGATTTACGGGATTTTATCTCTGATAATGACGAGGTTTTTGAATTCAATTACCCAATTGAAAAGTATCCATCAAAAGTGAAAAGCATTAATTTAGAAAAAGTAAATTCATATACAGGTGTTCTTTCAGGAATTAAAGGACAATATTTGATTTTTGAAGATGAATCCGTTATAAATTTGAGAAAGTATACGGGTTACGAATTGCAATTTGAATTTTAAACTCATTATGACTAAAAAAAAACTACATCTATACCTCATTAAATTAATACCAATCTTTTTCGTAATAGTAAATTTTCTATTTAAGATCATTGGCATTCGAAAAGAAGCAATTGCAGGTGATGAACCATTTACGATTTTTGTGGCTCATAGAGATTTTTCGGATATAATAACTTATTTATCTAATTACAATAATCCACCATTGTATGAATTGTTATTGCATTTTTGGATGAAGATGTTTGGAAATGGTGAAATGGCTGTTCGTTTTTTACCATTGATTTTTAGTAGTGTAGCTGTCTATTTTGTATATAAAATCGCACATTTGTTACGAAACAGAAAAGCAGCTTTCTTGGCTTCAGTTTTATTTACGTTTTCAACTTTTTTATATACGTTTGCTCAAGAATCAAGGGTTTACTCCTTGTTTATGTTACTTGCTTTAGCATCTTGTTATTTGTTCATTTTAATTTTAAAATACAATAAAACAAAATCAAAAATTGCTTTCGTAATTGTAACGACATTGATTTTGTATGCACATTACTTCGGCTTTTTCGTTCTTTTTGTTCAAGGTTTTATGCTTTTGATGAACCCAGAGTTTCGTAAAAAGTTTTGGAAATTTCTACTGTTGTATTTAGCGGTTTTTCTACTGTATAGCCCTCAAATCTTTGTTGTAATCACTAGGTTTTCTTCTTCAGCATCAAACGGTACTTGGGTTCCTCCTGTTGAAAGTATGGATAGTTTGCGGATGATATTTTTTGTAATTAGTAATTATATTCCAATTTGTTATTTCACATTTATTCTCTTGATAATTGGTCTCATTTATTTCCATTTAAATAATTCAATGGTAGGATGGGCAAAAAAAATAACCTTAACTTTTACTCTAATTTTTGCAATTGGATTTTTGTTTTCTTTCGGAACAGAGATCGATTTAATAAAGCAATTTGAGTTAGATAAAAAAGGTAAATTAGTTTTCGTTGTCATTGCCACTTCTGCTTTTATGCTAGTTCAATGGAAAAGTAAACTATCAAATTATTATAAGTTCATTCTTGCTTGGGTATTTATCCCACCTTTTTTAATGTTTACGTTATCAATTAAGTTACCGATTTTTGTAGAACGTTATTTGATTTATTTCATTCCAGCTTTTTACATTTTAATTACTTTATCTATTTATCGTTTACCTAAAAAGTTTCAAGCCCCATTGGCTGTGTTTGTATCGATAGTTTTCATTTTTTCTTTCAAAATCAATAATAGACATGCGGATTTAAGAAATTTAGCTTCAAAAGTAAAAGAATTAAAAACGAAAGAAACACAAGTTATTATGTGTCCCGAATACTTTGATGTTTCGTTGATGTATTATTACGATAGATCCATATACTCTCAAAAGGGCTTTCAAGCTGATGGAGCTGTTTTCCCAAAATATAAGGAAACATTGCGCAAAAACGGTTTCTTTTCAGTGGTTGGTCAATATGATTCAAATCTTCCTAAATTAGATTCAAATAAAAGATTAATTTACATAGATGCTCTATCAGAGTTTTTCTATAAAAACAATGGTATACTAGAGAGTTTGAAAAACTTTTATCATATTAAAGATAGTGTTCCTTGTTATGAATTTTACAATGGTTATAAAGTCTATGTTTTTGAAAAGACATCAAAATAAAAAAGACTCACCAAATTGGTAAGTCTTTCATTTTATTTAAATTATAAAGTTTAATTCTGGATGCTAATTCTTGCTAATCCTGTTTCACCAGTAGAAGTTAGAATATTTATTAAATATATACCATTAGATAGCTTTAAATCCAATTTTAATTGATTCGTTGAAATCGTTTCTGATTGAATGACTTTTCCATTTATTGAAGTGATTGTGTAAGTAAATTCACTTGTGTTTTCAGGTAATTGAATTTGCATTGTTCCATTTGAAGGGTTTGGAAATAACTCAAATGATAAATCTTTAGATTCATTAATTGTTGCTGTACATGCCGTAAATGGATACAAATTTGCAGATTGTAATGGAGAATTTACTGGTTGTAATTGAGGATCTGTACACCCCAATTGATCAATTAAGAAATCACGAATAACATTGATTGTTGTATCTTCATATGCCGCTGAACCACTGTGAGGTACATGTCCCGCACCAGCAAATGTGTAAAATGGGTTTTCGACTCCAATTTGAACAGCACGTTCATACAACATGCGACTTCCATCTAAATACAACAATGGAACTCCAGGATTTACAATTCCTCGGTTGTATTTGACAGTATTGTCATTTGTTCCATGAATGGATACAAAAGGAACATCTCCCGCTTCAATCCAATGGTATTTCGCTAAAGCTCCACATAAATTAATTACACCTTTTACTGAAGAGGAATAGCCTGGGTTTCCTGAATTACCTGTCAAACCTCCAAGATTGTTTAAATTTGTTTGTCCTACATAAGGAACAATCTCACATTCATCTTTCAAATAAGCAGCGTGTAAAGCTGTAATCGCACCAGCTGAACTTCCACCAATAAAAATATTGTTAGTGTCAATATTGTAAGTGTTTGTTGTTGCGAAATCTTTTTTGAAATAACGAACTGTAGCTTTCAAATCTTGAACCGCACGGATTACTGCTTTTACTGCGTTGGCAGAGTCAATTGGGAAAAATCCTAAACGGTAATTGATTGAAACGCAAACATATCCTTTTTGGGCAAAATCATTCGAAAATGCAACCATATCTGCATCTGTTTTTGTTCCACCAATGAAACTTCCTCCATGTGTCCAAATGATTAAAGGTCTAACTGTTGCAGTGTCACCTGTTGGTTCATAAATATCCATTGTAAGGTTTGTTGTTGAACCAGAATAACTTGTGTTACTTCCATACTGAATGTTTGAAGTAACAGTAACAGTTGGGAAAATATTGCTTGCAAATCGACCATTATTACATTGTGCATTTAATGTATTACCGCCGAAAAGTGCAAGACTTAAAAAGAGTAAAGATTTTTTCATAATTGTTTTGTTTTAAAGTTATGGGAATTTAACTCCACTATAATTCGTTGGAACCAAAAGTGGAATGGATGAACTGTATTTTGAATTGATAGCTTTGATATATTCATTTGCTAAAAGCGCTTGTCCAAGTGGACACAAGTACCGACCATCAAGTGAAAAGAAATTTCCTTGAACAAATTTTGTGGAAATTGAAACTCCATTTAATGTAAAACCTGATTTTACACGTTCGTATAAACTTTTAGCATCTGCAAGAGCAAGTCCTTTTTGATTCGCAATAGTTGAAATTACTTGATTGTAGTCTGCTGTAATTGAATGTATTTGATTGACCTCATTTAATGTTAAAACATGTTTATCTTTAAAAGGCAATTGTGAACCATAACCAAAACATTTCACGGAATCCAATGGTGTGCTCAATAATACATATTCTCCTGCAACCATTTTTCGGTAACCTGAAGGTGAACTTGGATCTTCAATTAAAAAGCCATTTCTTCCTTCACTCAAAGATATTCCTAAAGGCTGAACAAATACATTTAATTGAGCTGCTTGATCTGCTGAAAGTACAAGATTGTCCCAAGGAATCGTTGTGAAATAAGGCATTGAAAGAACATCTGGAACATTTTGAATAACTCCTTTTGCTCCTGAAGAAGTTAAATCGTTAACAGTTTCTTCCAAACTTACTTGAAAACCTGTTCCACTTGGGCCAGCCAATGGAGTGAAGCTTTTCGTACCTCCACTTTGAGCGAATCTTAAAACGTCTTCTTCCCCAAGTGAAATGATTGAAAATGTTGGTAATTGACTTGTAGCATCACCCTTTACAGTTGAAACTGAAGGATTACTTGCAATTCGAGAATAAAATGGGTTGAAATTTCCAGCTCCAAGTGAACTGTTTCCAAAATTTGGATCAACAGCATCAACAGAACGCATAAATGGAACCGACATGTTTGAACGAATTCCAAGGATTTGAGAAAGAACTGAAGCATCACCACTTGTTGCACGTCTAACTGGACCAAGTGAACTAGCTCCCTGACAATCTGTTCTAAAGTTTAAATCAAATACACTTTGATTATTTAAATTTATTCCAACTGAATTTTCAGCTAAAAATGCTTGATTGAAATTCACACTTCCAGAAAGTTCTAATTGTTGAACCAGTAATGTTGTAAAAGCATTTTTTTGTCCAGAATAGGTAAGTGCATCATCCGAATATCCAGCGCCATTTGATCCTGTCACAGCAACGATTCTAGAAAAATCAGCTTCACCAGAAGTTACAGTCCCAACAGGGTGAGCTGGTTTACATGCAGTTACAATAGTCAAAACTAAAAGAGGTATACAAAATCTTATTTTCATAATTAAAACAGATAAGTTAATGAAAGTCCAGGTGCAATTGCAATTGTTTTAAACGTTCCAGAAAGTAGCGTTTCAAGATTTGTATCTTCTCTTTTAAAAGTGGTGTATAAAACTGAAGCGTCTATCTTGAATTTTTCAGTGAAAGAATAGCCGAATCCAACTGAATAATTAATACGATTGTTATCTGGAGTTTCAGGAGTAACTCTTCCATCTGGAACAGGTGTTAACCCAAAAACTATTCCTGCACGCAATTTCAATTTTTTATTTAATTTATACTGAGACCCAAGTCTAAACGCAAATGTGTTTTTGTATTCTCTTGCTGATTTCGTGTCTAAAAGTGAAGTTGTATTTGTTTCATAATCAAAGATCAATGAATCGTATGCTTTCCATTCAATGTAATTAATATCTGAAGCGAAAGTTAATCTATGATTCAGTTTAAATGAAGCACCAATCGTCGTTACTGCAGGAAGTGGGAGCGAAGAAGTGAATTTTCCATTTGGGAAACTACTTGCGACACTAGAAGGAACAACAAAAACTGCATTTCCCTCATCAATGTTCATTTGAATTTTAGATTTATATGTAGCTGCAAATGACCATTTTTCACTTGCTTTAAAATAAATTCCAGCGTTGAAACCAAATCCATTTGTTTTACCAGAAAGATTTGCATAACTATTATTGTTTAAAGGAATTGCACGTTGTAATTCAACCTCACCTAATGCGTAAATAATACCAACACCTAAACCAATTTTATCTGTTACTTTATAACTAAAACTAGGTTGAATGTAAATTGATTTTAGTTTCAATGACTGCAAAGCATATCTTCCAATCCAATCATTTTCATAACTAATTGTACTTCCAAATGGCGTGTAAACTCCTAATCCATAAACTGCCTTGGAATCTTCTTTTTGTTTGTAAGCAAAATAAGCTGTGAAGGGTGTCCCAACAGGAGAATTCGAATATTCTACTTGTTTGGAATCCGTTTCTTGAAAAGCAACTTTAGCAAAAACACCTGTTCCACCAACCGAAATGGATGATTTCTCTAAAAAAGAAGCACTTCCAGGGTTGTAAAAAAAAGCAGAAGCATCATGTGGGAGTGCTGAACCTGTACTTCCCATTGCAATTTGTGTTTGACCTTGAAAATTCGACTGGTATCCTTGTGAAAACAGTTGTAATGAGCAGGTTAAACAAACAATCAAAATAAATTTTGAATAAGTTGTTTTCATAAATAAGTATACATGTAATCGTAAATTTAACTTTTTAGAAGAAATTCAGTGATTTTTAATTAACAAATAGTTTAAACGGTCAAAAAATTATATGAACGCATAGAATAATTGTGTTTTTGTCTTAAAACTTTGAACTTCAATTTGTAATATAAACTGAAAAATAACAAAATGTTATATTTTTAACTGATAGTTAAATTATTTTCAAATATAGCTTTGGACGTATTATCTTTGCGCGAAAAAGTTAAATGGAAAATAGTGTATTACTAGAAGTAGCTGAAGCATTTGGTACACCAATTTATGTGTACGACCAAGAGAAAATTTGTGTTCAATATGAAAAATTGAAGAACGCATTTGGTAAACAAGAGGTCAAGCTACACTATGCTATGAAGGCTTTAAGTAATACAAATATTCTTCGTCTTTTAAAACAACTTGGATCTGGCTTAGATGCAGTCTCAATTGAAGAAGTTCATTTAGGCTTAAATGCAGGATTTCTTCCTTCAGAAATTATGTACACTCCAAATGGTGTTGATTTTTCAGAAATTCAACAAGCGACTGAATTAGGCGTTGTTGTAAATATTGATAATCTAAGTGTTTTAGAAGAATTTGGTGCACATTATGGGAATTCATTTCCAGTATGTCTTCGTTTAAATCCACATATTATGGCGGGTGGAAATGCAAATATTTCAGTGGGTCATATCGATTCGAAATTTGGAATTTCAATTCATCAAGTAAGACATATTCAACGTATTGTTGAGAATTATAAATTACAAGTAATTGGACTACACATGCATACGGGAAGTGATATTTTGGATGCAGATGTATTTCTTCAAGGAGCTGATTTGTTGTATCAAACAGCAAGTTTCTTCCCTGATTTAAAATTCATGGATTTTGGTTCTGGATTTAAAGTAGCTTACAAAGAAGACGATTACATCACTCCGATTGAAGAAATTGGAGAAAAAATTGGAGCTTCATTTCAAGCATTTTGTAAAGAATACGGTCGTGATTTAGAGTTGTGGTTTGAACCAGGAAAGTATATTGTCAGTGAATCGGGTTATTTACTAACGAAAGTAAATGTGGTAAAACAAACAACTTCAACAGTTTTTCTAGGTGTCAATTCTGGTCAAAATCATTTGATACGTCCGATGTTTTACAATGCATATCATAAAATCACGAACATTTCTAATCCAGAAGGAAAGAAAAAACTCTATTCGGTAGTTGGATACATTTGTGAAACAGACACATTTGCCTATGATCGTCAGATTTCTGAGGCAAAAGTTGGAGATGTTTTAGCGATTCATAATGCTGGGGCGTATGGATTCAGTATGAGTAATCAATACAATTCACGACTTCGTCCAGCTGAAGTTTTGGTGAACGGAAATAACTTTGCATTAATTCGAAGAAGAGAAACCTTGGAAGATATAACTCGTACGGAAATCAAACTTGATTTTGAAATCTTGAAAAAGAGTGAGTTAGAAGCAATTGAAAAAGAAAATTAAAGTTTTCACAAAATTCTGCGTTAATTTCTCTTAAATTGACAATTCAATTTAATTTTCTTCGTTAACTTAGTTCCCTTATTAAAATAACAGCAAATTTAGTTGAGAAATGGATAGAAATGAATTTAACAAATATGCGACTAAACATATGGGGATTTCAAGTATGCACTTGGAACATTACATTGAGTCGTCTTTAACGCCATATATTATTGAAGAACGTCACATGAACATGACACAAATGGACGTTTTCTCTCGTTTAATGATGGATAGAATTATCTTTTTAGGAACTGGAATCAATGATCAAGTTGCAAATATTATCAATGCGCAATTATTGTTTTTGGAATCAGTTGATGCTAAAAAAGATATTCAAATTTACTTGAATTCACCAGGAGGATCAGTTTATGCTGGTTTGGGGATTTACGATACAATGCAGTACATTAAACCAGATGTTGCAACGATTTGTACAGGTATGGCTGCATCAATGGGTGCTGTTTTATTGTGTGCTGGTGCTGAAGGAAAACGTTCGGCATTGAAACATTCACGTGTAATGATTCACCAACCATTAGGTGGCGCTCAAGGTCAAGCATCTGATATCGAAATCACTGCTCGTGAAATTCAAAAATTGAAAAAAGAATTATACGATATCATTGCACATCACTCTAAACAAACGTATGATAAAGTTTGGGCTGATTCAGATCGTGATTATTGGATGACTTCTGAGGAAGCTAAAGCTTACGGAATGGTTGACGAAGTATTGATTCGTAACCCGAAATAAGTTAAATTTGTAAAATATAACCGGAAGTCATTCACTTTTGTGAGTGACTTTCCTGTCTTTACTAATTGTCAAAATAAAAAACATGGCAAAAAAAGAAACTTCTTGTTCGTTTTGTGGTCGTCCACGTAATCAAGTTGGAATACTAATCGCTGGTATTAGTGGTCATATTTGTGATCATTGTATTGTGCAAGCTGGTTCAATTATCGAAGAAGAAGTACCAAAAACAAATGCGGAAAAGCCTGTAAACTTGTTAAAACCTGTTCAAATAAAAAACAATTTAGATGAATATGTTATTGGACAAGACGATGCAAAGAAAACACTTGCTGTTGCTGTTTACAATCATTACAAACGTTTGAACCAAAAGATATCTGATGATATCGAAATAGAAAAATCGAATGTTATTTTAGTTGGAAGAACTGGGACGGGTAAAACGCTTTTGGCAAAAACGATTGCGAAAATGTTGAATGTACCATTTTGTATTGCTGATGCAACAGTTTTAACAGAAGCTGGGTATGTGGGTGAAGATGTAGAAAGTATTTTATCACGGCTTTTACAAGCAGCAGATTACAATGTAGAAGCTGCTCAAAATGGAATCGTTTTTATTGACGAAGTTGATAAAATTGCTCGTAAATCGGATAATCCTTCTATTACACGTGACGTTTCTGGCGAAGGTGTTCAACAAGCTTTATTGAAATTATTAGAAGGTTCAGTTGTGAATGTTCCACCTCAAGGAGGAAGAAAACATCCTGAACAAAAAATGATTGCAATCGACACAAAAAATATCTTGTTTGTTTGTGGTGGTGCTTTTGACGGAATTGAGAAAATTATTGCTCGAAGAGTTAACCGTCAAACAATTGGTTTCTCCTCATCTGATGTGGAAAAAATTGATGGAGATAATTTCTTGAAATACATCAATCCAACAGATATAAAATCATTCGGATTAATTCCTGAGTTAATTGGACGTTTTCCAGTGTTGACGTATTTGGAGCCTTTGGAAGCAAAAGCATTAAAACGTATCTTAACTGAACCTAAAAATGCATTGGTAAAACAATACACACGTTTATTTGCAATCGATGGAATAAAATTGACGTTCGAAGCAGATGTTCTTGATTTTATTGTTGAAAAAGCAATGGATTTTAAACTTGGTGCACGTGGATTACGATCAATTTGTGAAGCTATTTTAACGGACGCAATGTTTGAATTGCCGTCAAATGATGAAACAGAATACCGAGTGGAATTAAAATATGCACAAACGCAATTCAATAAGTCTAAAATGGCAAAATTGAAAGTCGCTTAGTTCAAGTATAATCAAAATTGAAAGCCATTGTTTTTTGCAATGGCTTTTTTATTGAATAAAATCTAAGTAATTGTTTTATAGGTGGGTGGAGAATTAGATTTTTAATGAATCTGAAACGAACAATACTTTATAACTGATCCTTTCGCGGTAAACAATTGCTCGTAGTGTGTTTTGATGTGTAAAATCTCACGAATTGTCGGGTCTAAATCAGCTGGAAGTGAATTGTACAAATCCCAAGTCAATTCTTTTACTTTATAGTTGTGTTCCTTGATTTCATCAACGGTTGATTCAAACAAAAGATCGGAATCCGTTTTCAAATGAACCAAACCATTTTCTTTTAAAATAATTCGATATCTGTCAATAAACGGTTTTGAAGACAAGCGTTTTTTAGGTTTATTAGGCTGTGGATCTGAAAAAGTCAACCAAATTTCATCGATTTCTCCTTTTTCGAAATAAGAAAGAATGAAATCCACTTTTGTACGTAAAAAAGCTACGTTAGTCATTTCAGCATCGATTGCCTCTTTGGCTCCCACGAACATTCGTGAACCTTTGATGTCAATCCCGATAAAGTTTTTGTTTGGATAATGTTTGGCTAAACCAACTGTATATTCTCCCTTTCCACATCCCAATTCTAAAACTATTGGATGGTCATTTTTGAAATATTCGCTGTTCCACTTTCCTTTTAATGGAAATTCATCTTGAGGATTAGGTTCTAATGTTGGTTCAAATACATTGTTCCACAACTTCATTTCTGCGAAACGTCTCAGTTTATTTTTTGCCATTCGACAAAATTACTAAAAACCTGAAATTATTATTGGACAAAAAACGCTTTTCGATTGGAAATTAGAATTGAGGAATGAATTTATAACCAATCCCTTTCACTGTTTGAATGTATTCTTCGCCAATTTTTTCACGCAATTTTCGAATGTGGACATCAATTGTTCGGTCTCCAACTACGACTTCTGTTCCCCAAACTTTTTCTAAAATGTAATCTCTTTCGAAAACTGTTTCAGGTTTAGAGGTAATGAGAGCTAATAATTCAAATTCTTTTCGCGGCAATTGGATGGGTTCTCCGTCTTTCAATACCAAGTATTTTTCACGATCAACTATTAATCTTTCGCTAGTTGCATTGTCGCTAATTAAAGGAGATTTTCGTCTTAAAAGTGCATTTATTCTAGAAAGTAACACTTTTGGCTTGATTGGTTTTGCGATATAATCATCTGCGCCAGCGTCTAATCCAGCGATTTGGCTATAATCTTCATTTCGTGCAGTTAAAAAACAAATCAATAAAGATTCTAAACCAGGGGTTTTTCGAAGGATTTCACAGACTTCCATTCCATCCATTTCTGGCATCATTACATCCAAAATGATAAGGTCTGGTTTGTGTTCTATGCATTTTTGAATTCCCAATTTTCCGTTTTCAGCAGTAAAAGTTTCATACCCTTCTTTTCGGAGATTGAATTCTAAAATTTCACAGATGTCATTATCGTCGTCTATTATTCCAATTTTCATGTAACGAAATTATTTACCAAATTTAATCAAATTGCTCGATGTCTCTAAATTAATTACCGTTCATAAGCAAAAATTAACGTTAATGTAATATTAAGGAAATTAAGGGAAACAGCTATTGCAAATTTTAATAATTAGTTTATTTTTGATTTTCATTATTAAGGTTAATATTAGGTAAGGGAAAAGGGCTGGTTATTTTCAGTCCTTTTTCATTTATAAAATTTTCTATTAAAAAGGGAATTGTCATAAATGACATTTGATAAAAACAAAGCTTGTCCAGGTGCAGACATTCCTGCATTCGAACGGTTCATTGAGGTGATTGCTTGTTCAAATTCAACTAAGCTTATTTTATTGAGACCAACATCTACAAGTGTTCCAACAATTGCACGAACCATGTTTCTTAAAAAACGATCAGCTTCAATTTTAAATTCAATTTTTGAATCTATTCGGACCCAATTTGCAGAAAAAACGGTACAAATATTCGTTTTAACATCTGTATGTAGTTTTGAAAAAGTAGTAAAATCTTTTGTTCCAAGTAATAATTCACACGCTTGATTCATTTTTTCTAAATTCAATTCTTGCTTTAAAAACCATTGATTTAAATTAAAAGGATCTTTTAGTTGTGAGATTGTATATGTGTATTGTCTTTTTTTTGCTGAAAATCGAGCGTGAAACTCTTCGCTAACTGCTTGAATTGAGTATAACACAATACTTTTCGGCAACATTTTATTGAGTTTGTATAATAAAGTTTCAGGATCAATATCAACTGTAGTATCAAAATGTGCAACATAATAAGATGCATGAACTCCTGTGTCAGTTCTTCCGCAACCAGTAATTTTCACAGGTTCATTTCCCAATAATCTACTTAGTTGTTTTTCAATTTCCTCTTGTACAGAAATTTGTTTGGGTTGAATTTGCCAACCAAAAAAATCTGTTCCATTATATGCGAGCTCAATTGCGAATCGTTGAAGCATTGGCAAATTTAGTTAGTTTTTATGAGGAATCAAGTCAAACTGAGTTGAAGCTTTTAAAATGAATGATAGCGATTGTTTTAAAAGGAACTTGTAACTTTGAATCATTAAAATAAATAGAATGACACTTCAAGAAACAATTAAGGCTGTTGAAAAATTTCATGACGCATTTAAAATACCAAACAATTATGTTCCAACTGCAGTATTATCAGATGCGGATGTTGAATTGCGTTTTAATTTAATGAAAGAGGAAAACGAAGAGTATTTAGAAGCTGCTAAAAATGGTGATATTGTAGAAATTGCGGATGCTTTGGGTGATCAATTGTATATTTTGTGTGGAACTATTTTAAAGCACGGTCTTCAAGATAAAATGATTGAAGTATTTAATGAGATTCAACGCTCAAATATGAGTAAGTTGGATGAGAATGGACAACCAATTTATCGTGAAGATGGAAAAGTTCTGAAATCTGATTTATACTTCAAGCCAGATATTTCAGCTGTTTTGTCGAAGTAATGAAACGATTCAATTTACGTGTCTATGGGATTTATGTTAGTCCTGAAAAAGAAGTTTTAGTTACAGATGAATCTTATAATGGACATGAATTCACTAAGTTTCCTGGTGGAGGATTAGAGTGGGGAGAAGGAACAATTGAATGCCTTAAACGTGAATTTATTGAAGAGTTCAATACAGAAATCACTGTACTTTCTCATTTTTACACGACAGATTTTTTTCAAGTTTCTGCTTTTCATCATAACGATCAAGTAATTAGTGTTTATTATTTGATTGATTTAGATTTTTCAAGTTTAAAGCACAATATCTTTTTGACGGATTCTTCTGAAGAAGTTCGGTTTATTCCTCTTGTTGATTTGAAGGATATTGATTTAACTTTTCCGATTGATAAAAAGGTTGTTGAATTGATAAAATCACATTTTCTAACGGCTGAGAATTGACAGTTTAAGCTGACTAGATAACTAGATGTCTAGATATGTAGACATCTAGACAAAACCAATAGATGAAATCTAAGTTGATTTAAGCTGAAAGATATTCAATAATTGAATTAAAAGAGATTTACTTCAGCTTTTCGTTTTCCTTGTGTCGTTGACTATCTCGACTCGTTTTTTTCTCTAAGTTGCGTTTCAAAGCTTTTTCTAAATCCACTCCAGTCTGGTTAGCAAGACAAATCAACACAAACAAAACATCTGCCAATTCATCTCCTAAATCTTTATTTTTATCCGATTCTTTTTCGCTTTGTTCTCCATATCTACGCGCAATAATTCGTGCAACTTCGCCAACTTCTTCAGTCAACATTGCCATATTGGTTAATTCATTGAAATAGCGAACACCGACTTCCTTAATCCATTTATCAACAATTGCTTGAGCTTCTTTGATTTCCATTATTCTTTGTTTTGAGAGTCAATTATAATAGTTACTGGTCCGTCATTAATTAAACCTACTTTCATGTCAGCACCGAATTCTCCCGTTTGAACTGAGTTACTGAGCAATACATTCGCTTTCTGAATAAAACTTTCATAAAGCGGAATTGCTTGTTCTGGTCGAGCAGCTGTAATGAAGCTTGGGCGATTTCCTTTCTTTGTGGATGCGTGAAGTGTAAATTGACTAACAACGAGCAGTTTTCCATTTACTTCTAATAAACTCAAATTCATTTTTCCTTCGTCATCGCTAAAAATTCGCATGTTAACAAGCTTTGATAAGCACCAATCTACATCCATTTCAGAATCTTTAGTTTCGATTCCAATTAAGACAAGTAAACCTTTTGAGATACTTCCAACAATTTTGTTTTCTATTGTAACAGAAGCTTCTTGAACACGCTGAATCACAAGTTTCATATTCCAAAAATACAGATTTATTCAAAAAAAAGAGCCGAACTTTCATTCGACTCTTTCATTTATGTGTTTTTGATATTATTCAAAGATAACTTTCATTTCAACACGTCTGTTTTTCTGACGTCCTTCAGGAGTATCATTTGTAGCAATTGGTTTAGTTTCACCGAAGAATTCAGTTTTTAAACGAGTTACATCAACACCTTTAGAAGCTAAGTATGTTTTAACAGCCTCAGCACGTTGTTTAGATAATACCATGTTTTTAGCATCATCACCTTGGTTATCTGTGTGACCAGAAATTTTCAATTTCCAAGTTGGTTTTTTCACTAATAACTTAGCTAATTCATCTAAAGAAGCGTAAGATTCAGTTTTGATAATTGCATTACCTGTGTTGAACTCTAAGTTTTCGAATGCTGTGTTCAAGATTTCTTGTTCAACTTTCTCAATTTTAGGACAACCTTTGTTTTCTGGAATACCAGGAACTGTTGGACAATCATCATCTTTGTCTAAAATACCATCTTTATCAGTATCCACATATGGACAACCTTTGTTTTTCAATGGACCAGCCAAGTTCGGACATTCGTCGTCTTTGTCGATCAATCCATCACCATCTGTATCTGGCCAAGGACAACCGTTGTTTTCTTTCGGACCAAACTCAGTTGGACAGTTATCGATAAAGTCAAAGATTCCATCGTTATCAGTATCAGGACATCCTTGGTTTGAAATTGGACCTGCATTATCTGGACATAAATCATCCAAATCTCTCAATCCATCATCGTCACGGTCAGGACAACCATTTAAAGCGATTTTTCCAGCGATTTCAGGACAATCATCTTTCAAGTCCATTACTGAATCTTTGTCAACATCTGGACATCCTTGGAAGTAGATTACACCTGGTACATCTGGACATTGGTCATCTTTGTCAATGATTTTATCTCCGTCACGATCTGGACAACCTTTGAACTCAGCTGTTCCTGGATCATTTGGACATGCATCTTCAGTATCAACAATACCATCTTTATCTGTATCAGGACAACCTTTGAATTCCCAAATACCTGGTACATCAATACACTCATCCATTTTATCAGAAACTTTATCGTTATCTCTATCATCTGGAGCCATGTAAGGAACAGGCATTCTAAGTCCCATATAGAATTGTGTACCTCTAATTTTTCCAACAGCTAACATTGATTTTAAATCTACCAACCCAATTGTTAAAGGTCCAAGACGTGTAGCAAAACCAAAACGGAAATTGCTAATTCTAGAATATGACATTGGGAAGTGAACTCCGAACCATGAGTGGTCAAAACTTGGAGTTAATGAAACTACTGTTGGAGTGCTTACTTTAGAAACAAGATTTTTACCTAACAAGTTAATGTGAGCTGTTAAATTCACATAGAAAGGTTTCCAAATGTGGTAATCAGCTTGTAAACTTAAAGCTGTAGGTAAATTCATGAAATACGTTTCACCAGAATTTTCATTTTCATCCCATCCTGGATTATTTGTAATTAAAGAGTCAATTATATAATCAAAACCTGCAATTGAACTTGTATCGAAAGTTTGTAGATTAAACGGTACATTCATGTCAACTGTAAAGTTTCTACTTAGTCCGCCTTTTTTAAATTTAACACCACCAAAATCTAATAACGCAACTCCTAAACGGAAGTCATATTTATTTTTTTCTAGTTTCCATAAATTTGTTTTTCCATCCATGTCGTATTTGAAATCAGCTGGATTTTTACGGAATTCGTATACAAAACCTAAATCAACACCAACACCCCATGGTGATTTTTTTAGAATATCAGTAGCTTCTTTTGTAGAACCAGCCTCAGAAAGAGCATCTATTCCATCAGAATAACCGTAATCAAAACCTCCTTTAAGAATTAGGGATGTATCTTTGTTATCAAGTCTGTAAACTAAATTGTCTGTGTATGCAAAAGCCGAAGCTAAACCTTGTAGTGCTTTAACAGTAATTCCAGCTTTCATGAAATGCTGATTATCATCTTTTAAAACACGACCATAATTCACACCAATTTCATTCCATGCAAAAATATTTGCGTTAATGATCGGGTCATTCAATTCAAGATTCCATAACTGGCTAAAATCTAAACCTTCTTCTGATAATTTTGCAAGCTTTGGACTTAAGTCATTAGCATTAGAGATAAATCTGCTTTTCATTGACAATCCAAAAGATTGCTTTGCCTTTAATTGAAACGCAAAACTGAAAATTTCAACTTGTGTGTTGATGAAAACAGATCTTGTTCTAGCATTTGGGTCATTCCAATCGTATAGGTTTCCCGTAAAATTATCGACTAGTAATGAATCATCCATCCAGGCTGTATCTTTGAATAGAGATTTTCTCCATCCTCCTGGCATGGCATCTGTATCAAAATACTTTAAATCTTGCCAAGCACCGACATTTACACCAACTAAGGTCATGTCAAATTTGTAACGACCATCCACAAAACTTGCGGGCTGGTTTTCAATTCCCATCACTCCAGCATAATTACTTTGGTAAACACCTAAATAATTTGTTTGTGCAAAAGAGGATAAAGAAGTTAAGCATAATAGGAAGATACTTCCAAATCGTAACAGTTTATTCATATATTGTAGTTTTAATTTTGAATGGGATAACGAACTAAATATCCATTCGCTTGAGAGGATAAAATCAGTGTACCTTCATTGGTGTTTTGAAGTGCGATTTTACCAGACCCCTCATAGCTTTGTTTAGTCAACTCGGTGCCATTCAGTTGGTAAAGATAACAATTGTTTGCAATTCCATCTATTAATCCAACAATCAGACGACCATTTTTACGTTGTTGAATCTCAATGTCTTCGATTTCTTTCAGTGTTGTTTTAAATTGTGCGAGGATTGTTCCATTGCTACTTTGAATGACATAAATAGAACTTCCTTGTAGTACTCCATAGTAGGAATTGTTACTTGTTTCAGAGCAAACTATCTTTGAACAATTACCGACAAGCATTGATTTTGAACCGTTTTCAGTGTAACGAACAAATTGTTTTTTGTTAATTCCATACACAAAAACGTTGGCATCCATTTTACTTAAAAACCATTCGCCTTCACCAATATTTTTTCTAAAAACTACACGTTGTCTGGATGTATTCAAGCAAATCCATTCTTTTTCTGTAACAATGTGAGCATACAATTCTCCCTTTTTAACTTGCATTAAAATCTTAGAGTTGTTTAAATCTCCTGAAAGTGAAGTTTTTTGTACTTGTTTACCTTTTGAATTGAAATATACAAAACCTGAATTAGCAATTAAACCAATACATGATTCGCCTCTCCATGTAAACAAAGTTGGACTACTTTTAACAGATTGGATTTCTTGTTCAAGCAAAATAGTTCCAGAAGTATTGAACCAAACGAAACCACTCTCATGTGAAACGGCTAATTGATTACCAATTGAATTGTATTGAATTTCTCCTATTTGTTTTTGAGGCATTTGTTTGCTCCAAATAATTTGTTTTTTCGACGAAATTTGAATGCTATTTGATTCGGTTGTAGTTACAACAGTTGTGCTATTCGGAATCGCAATTAATGAATTTATTTGTGCATCTAATCTTATTGGTGAAAGTGACGCTTCTTCTTGCGCTTGTTCCTCACTAATTTCTTCATCTTTCAGTTGAATTCGAACACTATGAATGCTTTTATTCAATGCGGATGTACTTAAACAAAATTCGTTAGTCACTTGTCGGTAACTAATCTTTTTAGGTGATTTTGAAAACAGTTTTTCCTTTTTTACTGTCGATTGAGCCAATGTGTTGCCAATTTCATAGTTTCCAATTAAGTTATTGATGAAATTTTGTGAGCTTGAAATGAAAACTAAGTTATTATGAATTTCAATGATAATATTTCGACTTTTCAAAAGATTAAATGGTAAGTTTAAGTCCTTTACTTTAAGTTTTTGCTCGTTTGGATGGTCAATTTTTAAAAAATCACAAATGGATTCTAAAGGTTGTTCTCCAGTTTCAAAATCTGCTACTAAACACTCTTGATCGTCTTTCGTGATTTTTGCGATTCCGTATTTCACCCAATCGTCAAAAACTGTTTTGTTTTTAGCAAGTCGAGATAAATAGGCTTTTTCATAAAATTCATAGGTATCAAAATCTATCGGAATAACATCTTGAAAAACTTCTTGATCGGCAACAAGTGGCAATGATTTTTCATTCGAATAAGAGAGATAAGCGATTGTTTTTCCGTTAATGAAATAAGCGTTTTCAATTTCAAATTCGGCTATTTTTTTCTTTGTAACAATTGAACTAGAAGATTTTCGATCTACATATTTCCAATCAATCAGTTTTGAGTCTTCTAAATCAATTTCTTTCTCTGATAAGTAGAAATATTTATTCGAATAATAGCCAAACCAACCATTACTGAATTTCACTTTTTTATTTGATTCACTGAAAGTTGCTCCTAAATTTAATTTTGTTGCATATGCTTCAATGATTGAAAACGTCCAAGGTTTACTTCTTTCCATTAACACCAATTTGCGATTGGATGAAAAATAAAAATGTTGAACTCTTTCAGTTTGTGAAAGTAATTGCAAATAAAATGGAACTTCTTCCAATAGTTTTATGCGAGAATCTGTAAAATCTATCTCAGTTGGTTTGTGAATTACGATGATTGATTTATCGTTTGAATTAAAAACACTTTCAGGTTTTGGTTCAGATGTGAAGTCAACTAGTGAAATACCAACATAACCAATCCAAACAAGGGAGATAATTCCTAATACAACAAGTAGACTTTTATTGAGCATCAAATTATTTTAAATACAAAAATAAAGATTGAAGTCCCTGTTTGTGAGTGATTTTTTAAAAGTAGTTAACAGTACTTTGTTTACTCAAATGGTAAGATTAATTGTCCATTACCTAACAAATTAAAGCCTGGTCGATGGTATTTGCAAGCTCCAAATTCTTCAATTGCTTTTCGATGTTCTTTTGTTGGATAACCTTTGTTTACCTTCCAATTGTAATGTGGAAATTCCTCATGGATTTTTTCCATGAATTCATCTCGGTAAGTTTTTGCTAAAATTGAAGCTGCTGCAATTGATTTGTATTTTCCGTCGCCTTTAATAATTGCAATAGAAGGAATACTTGAATCTAACAATGTTTTGTTTCCATCAACAATAATCAATTCAGGTTGTGGATCAAGTGCTTTTGCAGCTCGAAACATTCCTGTTAAACTTGCTTTTAATATATTCAGTTTGGCAATTTCGTCTTCGAAAAGGAATTGAACATTAAAAGAAAGTGCGTTTATTTCAATAAATGGGCGCAATTCTTGTCGTTGTTTTTCAGTTAACTGTTTCGAATCGTTTAAAAGTGGATGTGAAAAATCTTTGGATAGAATAACTGCAGCACAAACAACAGGTCCAGCCAAACAGCCTCTACCAGCTTCATCCGTGCCAGCTTCTATTTTTTTTTCATCAAAAGCATGTAAAAGTTTCAACATTTTACAAAGTTTGGCAAAATTATTGTAAATTGCACCAACTATAAAACAACCATTGAGATAAAAATTACGTCTTAATAAAAATTTGAATTATGAAAAAAATTATTGCTTTAGCTTTCTTTTCATTATTGACAGCGCTAACGTTTGCTCAAAAAACAGCTTCTATTTCTGTAGATGAACTAACTACAGGGAAAACTACTGGAAAATATGTTTTCCATTTAGATAAACAAATTACTTCTGCAGATATTGATGCTGTGAAAAATTATTACACATCTTATTTTACAGTTGCATTTGATGAGTCTAAACACGAAATGGTTGTGACTTTGACAAAAAATGAAATTACAAATGTCAATGTTTTGAAAAGAATGATGATTGGGATTGATGTGAAAAACATTACTGTTGGTTCTGAATCGTTGACTTATGATCAAGTTGTAGATAAGTACATCAAGTAAAAAAACTATAAATGAAAAAATCCCGCTTTTGGCGGGATTTTTTTTTGAATAAACTTTTCTATTATAAGTTGTAAGCATTTTTATCAATTGCAGCAACTGCAATAATCTGACGCATTGCTTTCGGATTGATGTCTGTTCCTTTTGTAAATCGTTTGATTCCCATTAATAACATTCTTGCTTCATCTCCTTCAAGGAAACTATGCGTTGCATCCTTTGCTGCTTTA
Source organism: Fluviicola sp. (assembly GCA_046308455.1). Classification (GTDB taxonomy): domain Bacteria; phylum Bacteroidota; class Bacteroidia; order Flavobacteriales_D; family Crocinitomicaceae; genus Fluviicola. The sequence goes on along the minus strand of JBKDZA010000107.1, from coordinate 11,394 downwards.
TTGATTCTATCTGCGGTATCGTAAAAATATGTTTTAACAATTGCAATTTCCACTGCTAACTCACTTTCATTTTTAGTCAACAATTGTTTTTCAACACGTAACAATGTGCTTTCAGCTAAATAGGTCCAAATTGCGATGTCTGCAACATTCATTAATATTTCTTGTTCTTTTGAAAGTGTCATCGCTAATTTTTGAACTGCCATTCCTGCAACTGCTAAAATCACTTTTTTGAATCCAGCTAATAATTTTCTTTCTGCTGCAAGCGGATGGTTTGGTAATTCTTCCAGATCTGGAATACTCATCAATTCGTTTGAAACGGCCATTGCGGGTCCCATCAAATCCAATTCACCTTTCATTGCTTTGCGAAGAATCATGTCAACAGTCAACATGCGGTTTATTTCGTTTGTTCCTTCAAAGATGCGATTGATTCGAGAATCTCTGTATGCTCTTTCAACTGATGATTCTGCAGAATATCCCATTCCTCCAAAAATTTGAACAGCTTCATCGGCAACGTAATCCAAACATTCAGAACCTGCGACTTTTAACATGGCACATTCAGCTGCATAATCTTCAATTCCTTTTAACGTTGCCTTTTGTTTGTCTAAACCAGACTTCTCGAAATTTGCAATTGCTTCTTCAATGTTTTCTGCAGCTCGGTAAACCGCGCTTTCAACTGTATACGCGCGAATTACTTGTTCTGCAATTTTAAAGCGAATTGCTCCGTATTTAGAGATAGGACGTGTAAATTGCTCACGTTCATTTGCATAACGAATACTTTCAGTGATTGTTTGTTTTGCCCCACCTAAAACACCTGCAGCTAATTTAATTCTACCAATATTAAGAATGTTCAAAGCGATTTTAAATCCACCTTCTCGTTCTGCTAATTGATTTTCAACAGGAACTTTTACATTGTTAAAGAAAACTTGTCTTGTTGACGAACCTTTGATACCCATTTTTTTCTCTTCTGGGTTTAAGGAAATTCCTTCAGAATTTGCTTCCACTATAAAAGCAGTCAGATTTTTATCGTCTCCAATTTTCGCGAAAACTGTAAATAAGTTTGCAAAACCTCCGTTTGTGATCCACATTTTTTGACCTGTAATCAAATAGTGTTTTCCATCTTCAGATAAAACCGCTTTTGTTTTTCCTGAGTTGGCATCTGATCCAGAACTTGGTTCAGTTAAACAATAAGCCGCTTTCCATTCTCCAGAAGCTAATTTTGGAATATATTTTTGTTTTTGTTCCGTTGTTCCATAATACAATAAAGGTAAAGTCCCAATTCCAGTATGTGCTCCAAAGGCCACAGAAAAAGAATACCCTTTACCCAAACATTCTGTTGCAAGTAAAGAAGTTCTAAAAGGAACACCCATTCCACCTAAATCTTCGGGGACAGAAAGACCGAGTAAACCTAATTCACCTGCTTTTTCCACAAGTTTGGGCATTAGACCTTCTTCCATTTTATCGATTCTATCTAAATTAGGCTCGATTTCAGTTGTAATAAAATCATTGCACATTTGCGCAATCATTTTTTCTTCTTCTGACCAATTTTCAGGCGTAAAAACTTCTTCCGCACTTACATTTTTAATGATAAACTCTGCACCTTTCATTTGAATTCTGTGTTTTGTGATTAAAATCTATGCAAGCATAGTAATTTTTTTTATGACATCCAAATATTTGATAAGAAATTAAAGTTCAATTAACATTTGTTGCATTATTTTGGTAATCAAAGAATTAATTTATATCTTCAACAACTATCTTACTTTTATGGATTTACTATCTACTCTGAAAAGTCTCATCACTGGAATTGATGAAGGGCTATTAATTTTTGATCATACTGGAAAAATATTACATTCTTCAATTGATGTAGTTGAACAGTTTTCTGATAAAGTTGGAGAAGGAGGGAATATTCTTTCAATTCTTGGACCTAAAAACGAAGAGTTCAATCATTTTCTTTCAGATATACATATTACGAAATACAGAGATTTCCGATTAAACACATTTGTAAATGGTAAAAACAAACCTGCTCGAATGAGAGCTGCAGTTTGGAAAACAAATGATGAAGATTCTATTGTTTTAGCATCAATTGTAGATGCAAAATTCATTGAAAGAAAAAGAAGAGATGTACTTCGTAAAACCTTAGTAATTGAAGAACTTTCTAAATCTATGAAAATTAGAACCGGAAAATTGTACGATTCGATTTTAGAAATTTTAAAAAGCTCTGCTCAAGCTGTACAAACGACACGAGTTAATGCTTGGATGTTTAACGATGATGAAACTCTACTTCAATGTATTGGGAATTTTGATTCAAAGGTTTTTAGTTTGGTTTCTCAGGAAAGTTTACCAAGAATAGATATTCCAAATTACATTACAGCATTTAAGTCAACTAAAATAATTCTAGCTCCAGATGCTCGAAATCATCCTTTAACGAAAGAGTTGAATGAAAGCTATTTTTATCCAAATAATATCTACTCGTTGATGGATATTCCATTACGAATGGATGGAAAAATTGTTGGAGTTTTATGTTTTGAAGAAGTGGATGAAATCAGACATTGGACCTTGCAAGATCAAAAATTTGGATTGATTGCTGCTCAGATGATTGCATTAGCATTTGAAACTCATCGAAGAAAAATAAGTCAGCAAGAACTAGAGATTTTCGCTTTCAATCAAAAGAAATTATTAGTTGAAACGAATCATCGCATTGCAAATAATTTAGCTGTTGTACTTCGTATTATGCGCATGCAAGTGGATCGATGTAAAGATCAATTTCATAAAAAATTATTTTTGGAATCGGTTAATAGAATTGAATCTATTCAGTTTTTACATTCAACCTTAACTGATTCAAATTCTGAAAACAGAGTTAAGATTGATAAATACGCACAACAATTAGTCAAATCTGTAAGTGAAACCTATGCTGATTCAGAATATTCAATTCAATTAATTGAAAATTATACTCCACTTGAGATTTCAAATAAAAAAGCACTTTATCTAGGGATTATCTTGAATGAAGCGCTCACGAATGCTTACAAACATGCGTTTAGAACCAGTAAGGCTGGAATGATTCGCGTAGAATTTTACACGGAAACAATTTTTGGGATTTTGGAAGTGTTTGATTCTGGTGAAGGTTCAAGTTTAAAAGAATTTGTTAAAGGTTTGGGCTATGAAATAATGAACTCAATGGCAGATGAATTAGGTGCGGAATTGAAAATCGACACAAAATCTGGAACGATGGTGCGCTTGAAATTTAGACTATCCTAGTTCTTTGTGAAATTCAAAATGCTGCAATACGTCAAATAGTTTGTAAGAAGGACCAATTTCTTTGTAGCCTAATTTTCTGTAAAAATCACAGGCATAATCGCGTGCATGTAAAATCATTTTTGAACAACCCAATTCTTTTGCTTTTTGCTCTGTTACAAGCATGATTTTTTTTCCAAAACCACTTCCTTGAATTTCTGTTTCAACAGCAACAAATCTAACTTGAGCCATTTGTTCATCAATTTTATCAAGTCGAGCAATCGCACAAATTTTAGAATCGCGAAAAAGTGCGAAATGCATTCCGTTTTCATCTCCTTCGTTTCGCTCACTTCCACGCGGTTTTCCTAGAGGTTTACGCATTACTCTAAAGCGTAAATCGTAATATTCGTCCCATTCAGCATCAGTTTTAGGACTTCTAATTTCTTCGATCATTTGAAAGCAATTTGAGTCATTCGTTTCGTTTGAATTCCTGAAATTTCTTCTTCACGAATCAATGTCTGTGCGGATTCTTCTTTTAAAACTTCATCTAGGTTTTTAACGATTCCAAAAGGAATGAAGTGTTTCGACATATGGTTTTCTAGTTCCACTACTTCAAAACGCGCTATTTTTTCAGCTAAAAGTTCTTGTAAGCGAGTTCTGTTTTTTACGCGCGAGACATTCGTGGAAAACTGATTATCTTTTGGTAAATCACTTAAGTTTAAAAAAGCACATACATCTGTAAAATGGCGATCGCTTCCAATTGCAAAAGTGACTATTTTCTGATCTTTTGTTGTGAAAAGCTCACCATATGGAGCAATGTTTGGATGTAAGCTTCCAATTCGTTGAGGGACATGGTTCGCCATTAAAAAGTTCGAAGCTTGATTCGCAAGAGAACATAAAGCAGCATCGTATAAGGAAACGGAGACTTCTTTTCCTTTATTCGTTTTTGTTCGTTCTAAAAGTGCTGCGAGAATTCCTTCTTTCAATTGGTGAGCAGCCAACACATCAATTAATGCGACAGGCATTTTAACTGGACCAGATTCGGGTGTTCCATTCATCGACATAAAACCAGATTCAGCTTGAAGAATCAAATCATAAGCAACGCGGTCACTGTCGTCACCAAATCCTGAGATTTTCCCAATTATTAATTGTGGATTTATTGAGAGTAGAAATTCGGATTCTAAATTGAATTTCGAATAATCACTTCTTTTGAAATTGAAAAGTAAAATATCAACATCTTTTAGTGAATTTAGGAATGAATTGTATTGAAGTTCCTCCTTAAAATCAATTGTTTGGTAATCTTTCTTAAAATTTATCGAAGAAAAATAAGCTGAGATAATTGAATCTGCTTGTTCAGAAGCCAGTTTCCAAGAGCGTGTTACATCAGGGTTTTTCGGATGTTCAAACTTAGTGACTTTTGCTCCCAATTCGGCGAAAAACGTTCCAACAGAAGGTCCAGCTAGAACTGTTGAGCAATCGAAAACTGTGAGTTGAGAAAAAAAATGTGACATCTTTTGGATTTAAGTCCAAATGTAGGAATTAGTTTTCAAAATCAATTTTTAGAAATCATCCAAACTTTTATAAATGCTATTTTTATTAAGTCTAATCGCATTTTTATATATAAAACGTAGAACGTAATCGCATAATTATATATAAATAATAGATTATAATCGCATAATTGTATAAAAATAATAGAATATAATCGCAATATTCTATGAAAAGTGTATATTTGTATCAATGATTTAGCGATTAAATTATGGATGTACTTAGAGTTTTAAAAAATAATTTACTTGAGAAATGGAATTCAGGTAAAGTATTGATTGTGATTGGACCGAGACAAGTCGGAAAAACAACACTAATTAAATCATTGTGCGAAAAAGAAGGAAATTATTTGTTTATAAATGGTGATGACAATGAAGATCGTGCTATACTAGAAGAAGCTGGGGAAACTAAGTTAAGATCAATTATTGGAAATTATACAACCGTTTTTTTTGACGAAGCACAACGAATCGCGAATGTTGGAATAATATTGAAGATTATTCACGATCATATTGAAAATGTTCGTTTGGTTGTTAGCGGATCGTCAGCTTTAGAAATCGCAAATGCAATGAATGAACCTTTAACTGGAAGGAAATGGGAATATAATTTATTTCCACTCAGTTGGGGAGAGTTGAAAAGTCATTATGGCTATGCGAAAAATATAAAAAATCTAAATCAGTATTTGATTTATGGAATGTATCCTGAAGTAATTTCGAATCCAAATGAGGCAGAAAGTATCTTGAAGCAAATTTCTGGAAGCTATTTATACAAGGATATATTACAATATCAAGGTATTCGAAAACCAGAAGTGCTGGATAAGTTATTATTGGCTTTGGCTTTACAATTGGGTTCAGAAGTAAATTACAATGAATTATCAAGAACAATTGGAGTGGACCGTGCAACTGTAGAGCAGTATATTTCTTTATTGGAAAAGGCTTTTGTTGTTTTTAGATTGTCTCCATTGAGTAGAAATGTCAGAAATGAAATGAATACATCACGTAAGATTTATTTTTATGACAACGGGATTAGAAATGCGATTATTGGAAATTTTAAATCAATCGAATTTCGCCAGGACATTGGTGCACTTTGGGAAAACTTTGTAATAGCTGAACGAATAAAAACTCAAAGTTATAATAAGTGGCATGGGAGAAATTATTTTTGGAGAACATATCAACAGCAGGAAATAGATTGGATTGAAGAAAAAGATGGAATGTTTTCGGCTTATGAATTTAAATGGAACACAAAGAAAAACAATAAGAAATTCCCAAAAACCTTTTTAGATAATTATTCAGTTGTGGAACAGAAAATAATCACTCCAAATAACATTGATGAGTTTTTAGAAAAAAAATAAAAGATAATTTACTTAGTTGTTAGAGAATCAACTGGAGAAACAGCAGGTAAAATTTGCTCAATTTTCACTTTTGTAACTCCTGCTTGTAGAAAGTTCAAGCGCTTAGCACCAGCTTTCGTTAAATCAATTACATGAGGCGTTTTCCCCATTCGGTCAACAACTTTAACTATGATAGTTGAATCGTTTTTCAAATTTGTGACTTTTAAAATCGTTCCGAATTTCAATGTTTTATGAGCACAATACATGCTATCCTGACGGAAAACAACTCCTGAAGCAGTTCTTCTTCCTTCAAATTTCGCCGCATAATACGAAGCGTTTCCAACTTGTTCAAACCCTTGTTTTGCTGTAAATGAATATAAAAAAAGTAAAACAAAACCAGAATAAAAAAGTGTTGAGGGTTTTAGTTTTCTCAAATCAAGGCTTTTTAAAAATTCATTGAACGAGTTAACTGAAGTTAATGATTGAAATGAATTTTTAATATAACGTAAAGTTGAGGAAATTAAAAGCTGAAGAAAATTAAATTTTGACATGTGTTTAATTTTGAGGGGCTAAGATACCACCTTTGTTTTTCATGTTCAGAAATTTTACACTTTGTTAACAACCTTTTGTGTTCTTTCAAGTCCTTTTTAGACTTTTCTTACTTAATTTGTATCCCAAGATTTTCTAAATAAAATCTCTGAAATTAAATTAAAATGCAAAAATTAGACTTCATTCAAAACGCTACTGGTAAAGAACCAAAAGCAATTTTAAATACCGTTAAATTACTCGAAGAAGGTGCGACGATTCCTTTTATTTCGCGCTATCGAAAAGAAATGACGGGAGCTTTGGATGAGGTGGAAGTGGGTGCAATTCGCGATTTCGCCAAAAAGTACGACGATTTGATTTCTCGTCAACAAACGATTTTATCAAGTATTGAAGAACAAGGAAAATTGACAGATCAACTCAAAGAGAAAGTTTTGGGATGTTTTGATTCGAATACTTTAGAAGATATTTATTTGCCTTACAAGCAAAAGCGCCAAACAAAAGGCGATAAAGCAAAGAAATTAGGCTTAGAACCACTAGCGAAAATGATCATGTCACAACGTGGTGGAGATCCGGAACAAATGGCTGAACGCTTTGTGAAAGGGGATGTAATTGATGAAGATCAAGCAATTCAAGGAGCTACTGATATTATTGCAGAATGGATCAACGAAAACGAAGTTGCACGTTCACGCATGCGTCAATTGTTTCAACGTAAAGCCATTTTAGTATCTAAATTACAAAAAGGAAAAGAGGAAGAAGGAGCAAAATACAAAGACTATTTTGATTTTTCTGAGCCTTTGTATAGAACAGCTTCACATCGTTTTTTAGCCTTGTATCGCGCTGAACGTGAAGGGATTTTGTCATTGAAAGCGCAACCTGAAAAAGAAGCAGCTTTGGAACAATTGGAACGTTTCTTCGTGAAATCGGATGATGGTTGTGGAGATGTTGTTGCGCAAGCATGCAAGGAATCGTATTCGCGATTGATGTGTCCATCTTTGGAAAATGAATTGTTGAACGAAGCGAAAGAAAAAGCGGACAAAGACTCAATAAAAGTCTTTTCAACGAATTTAAAACAATTGCTTTTAGCCTCTCCGCTTGGAAATAAACGCATTTTAGCGATCGACCCAGGATTTAGAACTGGATGTAAAGTGGTTTGTTTGGATGAAAATGGAGGTTTGTTGACGAACGCAACTATTTATCCACATGCGCCTCAAAATGAACGTGATAAAGCAAGTGCGAAAATCTCACAATTGGTTCAAATGTATAAAATTCAAGCCATTGCAATTGGAGATGGAACAGCTGGACGTGAAACAGAACATTTGATCAAGCATACGCGTTTCGACAGGGATTTGGATGTCTTTGTAGTGAGTGAAGATGGAGCTTCGATTTATTCTGCAAGTCCTATTGCACGTAAAGAATTTCCAGATTACGATGTGACTGTTCGTGGAGCTGTTTCTATTGGTCGACGTTTGATGGATCCATTGGCTGAATTGGTGAAAATTGACCCTAAGTCAGTGGGAGTGGGGCAATACCAACACGAAGTGAACCAGACTTTATTGAAAGAAGCCTTGGATGATGTAGTTGTTTCTGCGGTGAATGCAGTTGGAGTAGATTTGAATACTGCTTCGCCTTATTTATTGAGTTATGTTTCTGGTTTAGGTCCAGGTTTAGCTGAAAATATTGTTGCTTATCGTACTGAAAATGGTGGAATCAAATCTCGCGAAGACTTGAAAAAAGTGAAACGTTTGGGAGATAAAGCATTTGAACAAGCGGCAGGATTTTTACGTGTACGGGATTCTGAAAATCCGTTGGACAATTCTGCGGTTCACCCTGAAAGTTACAAAGTGGTTGCAAAAATGGCGAAAGCTTTGAAAGTTGAAATCAAAGATTTAGTAGGGAACGAAGAGTTGGTGAAAAGTATTAAAAAAGAACAGTTTACGGAGATTGATGGTTTCACATTTGAAGATATTATAAAAGAATTGAAAAAACCAGGACGTGATCCACGAAAAGCTGCAAAAGTATTAGAGTTTGATTCGCGAATTAAAGGAATGGACGACTTACACGAAGGTATGCATTTACGTGGAATTGTAACGAACGTCACGAATTTTGGAGCTTTTGTAAACATTGGCATCAAAGAAAACGGTTTAATTCATAAATCCAACTTAGCGGATGTGTATGTGGAAGATCCTTCACAATTTATTTCCTTGCATGAACATGTGGATGTGCGCGTGATTGAAGTTGATAAAGGTAGAAAACGAATTGGTTTACAGTTGATTAAATAGGTTCAGATGAATAAACCACCTCAATTTAAATTAAGAATAGTGTTAGTGTTAATTGTTTTTTTACGATTAACAAACTTGACTTTTGGACAAGAAGTGAAACTTACTTTTGGACCAGATTTAAAATTGAGCAAGCACAAAGGATTTTATAACAAATTGCTTGGGGAAGAAGATAATCTGCTGTATTTAGAATTAAAATCTGAGAAAAAAAGTAAGGTTAAAACACATCGAATTGTTGCGTTGGATAAAAACTCGAATGAAGAAATTTTCTCACTGGATCTACTAAATAAGAAAGAGCAATTTTATAAAAAGCAATTTAAAACAAAGACTCTGAATCAAGTACAGTTGTTCAATGGTCAGCTGGTATTAATGTATAGTGAGCAACTTAAATCTAACAAGAAATATTTTGTTGAAGTATTTTCAAAGGAATTAAAATTGATTGTTCCGTTAGTCGAAGTATTTGATCAAGGTATTTATAATCAAGATATTTCGATTTTCGAAAGTGAAAATACAAAAGTCATCTATTCTCCAATTTCAGTTTTGCCCTTTAAAAGTGGAGTTATTTTTTCGTGTTTAAAAAATGATTTAGAGAAACAAACTTTGTCGTATTGTTACAATTTATATTCATTGGATTTTGACTTGATAAAAACAAGCGAAATTGAGCTGCAAGTTCCTGAAACAGAATTGGAAAATGTGGCTTTTAATGTTGAAAAAATAAGTTGTGATAATAGTGGTAACATTTTTATTGAAGAAAGATTAAAACTTATCAATCAACAAAACAGATTTGCAGATTCTATGCAATCTCAACAGTTTTTCATAACAACGATCAATCCATATCTTTCTGAGTCGAAGTTTTTCGAAATAAAAGAAAATGATAAGCAGTTTTACAATTTAAAAATTGAAGTAAATAAAGAAAAAGTTTATTTGTTTGGTTTTTTCAAAAGCACTTTGGTTTCAGATTCAAGTCAAATAAAAGCTGGTATTTTTTCACAGGAAATTAATTCAGAACAGATGGAGTTACTTCATCCAAAGTATACTTTTTTCACAGAAAATCAATTGGCTCGAATTGCCAAGCAAGACAGACCTTCCGATTTCTATAACTTCAGCAATTATGGGTACACGAATTCAAGTAATTTCAATATTGAAAAAGTTCAGTTTGATGAAAAAGGAAATCCGATTTTGTTTTGTACAAAGACGAGAAACCTAACAATTGAAGTTACTACTAGAGATAATTTCGGGTATTATACTTACACAGACCATTATTTTTGTGACAAATATGATATTTTAGTTTTCAAATTGAATGAAGCGTTTGAATTTGAGTGGACCAGTTTGATAAAACGCTTTACAATATTTTCGGGTTGGGATGTGAAAGATATTCAAGTGATAGAAGATAGTAGTAATTTCATAGTTTCGTACATTAGTGAAAACAGTTTTAAGGAAAAGCGCTATTCCAATATGTTTTTTGATCGTTTTGTAGTTGCCAAAATTGATAAAGAAAGAGGAAGTGTAGTTGTTTCAAAGCAAGATATCAACTCAAAAAATCCATCTAAAAAAGAGCAGAAGATTTGTTTCGTTTCAGATATTCAGGCCTTGAATAATCAATTTTACTTTGTGTCTTCAAAATTCATGCTCAGACCTGGAGCGTATGTATCGAGTATTTTCCCTCCAATTTTAGTAGCATTACAAGTTTCTAAAAAAGCACAAATTGAACATTTTTATATAGGTAGAATTGACTTGAAATGATTATGATTTCCGTTTCTTTCTTTTGAAAAGAATGATTAAAAGCAAAATCAGAAGAATAAATCCAATTAGAATGATGAGTATCAGATTTATATTTATATGGGTATATGTCTCCTCTCCAACAGGCCATTGATTTTCTTTCATTTTATCGGACAATTAAGTAATAGATACCACCAAATAAGGCAATGTGATAGGCACTCAAGGCGCTTATTATCAACGTTTTTCTTAGTCGGTCTTTTCTGTATTCGGATTTAAATAATTTAAGAGCTTTTTCATGACCTGAAACTGTTTTCAATTTTTTTAAATTCGATCTTTTTAAAAATAAGTAGTTGATTAAGTGAGTTTGATACTCAGGTTTTTCTTCTATTAATTTGAGGTAGCTTTCTGGGTGATTAACAATTAAATAGTTAATTTTTTGGTCAAAACATTTCAAGGACATTGTATCTGAAAGTAAAATAAAAATACTGTCTTTAAATGCTATATAATTGTTGACATTCAATTTTTCTTGAAGTGAATTTGAAAAAATCAAAATCTGATTATTTCGTTCCTTTAAACTATCATTTAGAGTTTTAATTTTTTCTGTAATAAAAGGTTTGAACACTTCTTTGGGTTGATACAAATAAATAGAATCATTGTAGTTTTGATAAAAAGAATAAAAATTATAACCTGTGTAATACTCTAAATTATTAGACTCATTTAATGTATTTAATATACATCCACCTAAGAGATAATTAT
>JBKDZA010000106.1:0-3849 GCA_046308455.1 Fluviicola sp. | reverse complement strand
CAGTTAAAGAAGCTTATGATCGTATGAAAGAAAGTTTGAACGGAATGATGATTGATTTTGGAATTCCTTCGATTACGCTTTCTCCAATTGTAGAAATTTTCCCATTCAACGATGAAGACGAAGATCGAGTAGGTGTTGAGTTTACAAAAATGGTGAAAGAAGAAGTTGCTACTCACGTTTTAGGAACGAAAACAGTTTTTTCACGTCCTGGAACAGATGAAGATGAAATCGATGAAGATGAATCATTTATTGATGATCAATTCGATGGAGAATCTGATGAAGAAACGGAGGAAGAATAAAAATTTACAAGCTGATAATCTTTTAAAATGGAATCATATTTAAAAAGAGTAAGAGACGAACGTCATCAATTTGATAAAAGAACTTTATTGATTGAAAACACTGTTAATCCGATTGATTTGTTTCAAGATTGGTTGAAAGACGCAATGGATCATGCAGCTGTTGAAGCGAATGCTATGTCGTTATCTACACTCGGATTAGATGGATTCCCTGAATCTAGAATTGTATATTTCAAAGAGATTTTTGAAAACGGTTTGGTTTTTTACACAAACTATTCAAGTGATAAAGGAAAGGCAATTGCAGCAAATCCAAATGTACATTCATTGTTTTTCTGGCCAGAAACAGAGCGTCAAGTTTCTATAAAAGGAATTGCAACAAAGGTTCCGGAATCGATGAGTGATGCTTATTTTCAATCACGTCCAAAAGAAAGTAAATTAGGTGCTTGGTCTTCACATCAAAGTGAAAAACTGGAATCTAGAGAAGAACTTGAGAAACGCTTATTTTCTTATTCGGAAGAATTTAAAAATGATGTTCCTCGTCCTCCACATTGGGGTGGATATGTAATTGATCCAGTTTCCATTGAGTTTTGGCAAGGTAGACCTTCTCGTTTACACGATCGTTTTGTGTTTGAAAAGCAAGCTGATAATTCATGGGAAATTTTCCGAAAGAATCCATAATTAATGATTGAACTAAAACCCCAGATTCTTCATTTATCGAATGGAATACGTGTTGTATATTTACACGCATCTGCTCCTGTTGCACATTTAGGTGTGACATTCCTTGCGGGTTCACGTTACGAAAATGAAAAGGAAATTGGTCTTGCTCATTTTCTAGAACATTGTATTTTTAAAGGTACTGAAAAGCGCAAAACACTTCAGATTTTATCTCGTTTGGATGATGTTGGTGGCGAAATCAATGCATATACAACGAAAGAAGAAATTTGTGTTTACGCATCTTTTGTGAAAAATCATTTTTCTCGTGCAGCTGAATTATTAGCTGATATTGCAATTAATTCTAATTTTCCTGAAAAAGAAATCGAAAAGGAAAAAGAAATTGTTTTAGATGAATTGATTTCCTACAAAGACAATCCAAGTGAAAAGTTATTTGATGATTTTGAAGCCTTATTGTTTGGGGATCATGCACTTGGGAATAATATTTTAGGGACAGAAGAAAGCTTAGCTTCATTTGGTAGAAAAGAACTAATCGAATACGTTGAAAAATACTTTTTTGCAGAGAATTGTGTGATTTCATTCGTTGGTGATATTCCTTCAAAAACGATAGTAAATAAATTAGAGAGTTACTTTGGAGCAATGAAAAACGGAAAAAAACCAATGGCTCCAGTTCATTTTTCAAATTATATTCCTAAAAAAATACGAATTCCTGAAAGTAATTACCAAACACATGTGATGATTGGTGGATTGGCTCCTGGCTACACAAATGAAGATCGAAGAGGAATGACCTTGTTGATTAATATTTTAGGTGGACCAGCATTGAATTCTCGTTTAATACTTTCTGTTAGAGAGAAATATGGTTATTCGTATACAATTGAAGCTCAATTCAATACTTTTTCTGAGGTTGGATATTGGAATGTCTATTTTGGAACAGATGAAAAATATTTGAACAAGACCTTGAAAGTTGTGTATGCTGAAATTAAAAAGTTGCGTGAGCAAGAATTGACTGTAAAACAACTTGAAAAGGCCAAAGAACAGTTAAAAGGTCACATCGCACTTTCTTTAGATTCAAATGTAGGATTGATGCAAGGTTTAGGTAAAAGTTTGTTGTTATTCAATCAAATTGATACGATTGAAGAGATTTATTCTAGTATTGATAAATTGACCAGTAAGGAATTACAACGAATTGCACAAGAATATTTTTCGGAAGAAAAGATGTCAGAATTGATATTTGAATTAAAAGAATAACAAAGCAACAAAAGTTACAATTTGTTAAATTTTTCATCCATTCTTTTGTATAAGAAATCAATATTTCATTGAATAATTAGTCGTTTTAAATATAATTTACAGCTAATTTTATGTTTTAATTATTACAAATTTACAGTTATGAACTTTCAACAGTACAAAGAGCTTTTTGAGCAGATTTTAAATTCACCGAAACCAGTTGCACCATACGATGATGAACATTTTTTAAATTATACAAAATTGAATTGGTCACGCATGAATCGTTGGTTGAAGACTACAAGCTTAACGGATGACCAAAAAGCAAAAATTGCAACGATCAACGAACCTCAAAATTGGATTGTAATTACTGAGCCTTGGTGTGGAGATGCTGCGCATATTGTGCCTTTCATTTTCATGTTAGCGTCAACAAATCCAAATATCAATTTAGATTTCGTATTGCGTGATGAGGGGAATGATTTGATAAATAGTTATTTAACGAATGGGTCTAAATCGATTCCAAAGTTGATTATTCGAAATTCCATGGGTGAAGATTTAGCAATTTGGGGACCACGTCCAGAAAAAACACGTTTATTTCTTGAAGAGTTAAAAGCGAAAGAGCTTTCATTTGATGAGTTGAAAATTGAGTTACAAACTTGGAACAACAACGATAAAGGACCAGAAATTCTGAAAGAATTAGTGGGTTTAATTTCAGTTCCTGTATAATGTTAGATTGTTATTGTGATTCTGGATTTGAATTTTCTGCATGTTGTGGGAAGTTTATAGATAATCGTGAAATTCCATCAACTCCAGAAGAATTGATGCGTTCGCGCTATTCGGCTTATAAAGTCAAGAACATAGATTATTTAGTTGCGACAACACATCCAGATTATCGAAAATATTATTCACGGAAATCAATATCAAATTGGGCGAATTCAGTTGAGTTTATGAAATTGACAATTCACGAATCAATTGAAAATCATGTAAAATTCTCAGCATTTTTTAAAGACGAAAGGGGAAATCTTCAAGAGCACCGCGAGGATTCATTGTTCAAATTTGAGGATGGGAACTGGTATTATTTGGAAGGGGAAGATTTTTAAGTTATTTGCTAGTCTTGTTTTTGAGAATTTCGTCTTCTAAAAAACAAGTTTAGAGCTCTGTAAGTCTTTATTTACGATGGTTTGTCGTAATTCAGCTGGATTGGGATACGTCACGCCTTTTGCCGTTACGTAAGGTAATAAAGCTGGATTGGGAAATGTCACGTCTTTTGCCGTTACGTAAGGTAATAAAGCTGGATTGGGATACGTCACGCCTTTTACCGTTACGTAAGGTAATAAAGCTGGATTGGGATACCTATCGCCTTTTGCCGATACCTATCGTAGTTTAGCTAAATTGGGATACCCCTCAATTTGAAGCTACAGAGCTAATCTAACATGTCGAAATTCGTTGTTTAAATCCCTTTTTATCTAACCGATTTATTATGAAACTCTTTCGTTAAGTCAACATATTCATCAGTGTAATTGTTCTCTTCATCTCGAATCACAAAAGTTTCAATTTTAAGTTCTTTTTTATGTTTTCCAAGTTCAAAAATTACACGAACCTTTTGTCTTGGCTTACCTTCAATTTCAATCTGACTATTGATATGTAAATTATTAGCCTC
>JBKDZA010000105.1:0-5260 GCA_046308455.1 Fluviicola sp. | reverse complement strand
CGTGAGCCAAGCGATTGATTTTTTGTGCAATTTGTTGTTGGTTTAAGACCAGTTTCATTGAGCTGTTTTTTTTCAGTTCAAAGATAAAAAATAATACGTTGCATTGCGATTTATCGCAATGTCCACAGTGATTATTTTTTTAAATTTACATCATGGAATTGATATACATCCCACTTGTTGCCCTTTTGGGTTCACTGTTGACCTTTTTCTCAGGTTTTGGCTTGGGAACTTTGTTGACTCCCGTGTTCTTATTGTTTTTTCCTGTAGAATTGGCCATTGCTTTGACCGCGATTGTTCATTTTCTGAACAACATTTTCAAGTTGGTACTTGTTGGAAAGCACATTGATTGGCCGATTGCGCTGAGATTTGGACTTCCTGCAATCTTTTTCTCCTTTTTGGGAGCTTTGTGTTTAGATGAAATTGGAGATATACAAGCAATTGGAACGTATGAAGCTTTTGGAAAAACACATGCGATCAAATGGAACAATTTGTTCATTGGTTTGGTGTTGATCTTTTTTGCGTTCTATGAATTACTTCCAAGCTTAAAAAACAAGAAATTCGGTAAAGATAAACTGATACTAGGAGGAGTTTTAAGTGGATTCTTTGGTGGTTTTTCCGGACATCAAGGTGGATTGCGTTCAGCTTTCTTGGTCAATGCAGGACTTTCAAAAGAAGCATTCATCGCCACAGGAGTAATAATTGCTAGTTTGATTGACACCACACGTTTGGGGAAATACTTCGTATCGATTCCTTTTGAGAAAATCCAAGAACAAGCCGTTTTACTGAGTGTTTCGTGTCTCGCAGCTTTTGTTGGTGCTTATTTCGGAGCGAAACTCTTGAAAAAAGTTACGTTTAAATGGCTTCAGACTTTTGTAGGGTTTTTCTTAATTCTAATGGGATTGGTGTTGATTTCAGGGATATTGGAAAGATGAATTTAAAACCTAGAATCTAATAGATTAGATTCGTCACCAGCATTGTAAGAGAATTTGAGGTGTTTTAAATGACTCAATGCCAATTTGATATTCGTCAATAAGAAAATCAGCATAATTATTCGGAAAACAAAAAATACCCATAAGAGCCAACCTTCAACTAATCCAGTTAGTAAAACAAACGACTCCAATAGAAAAGAAACACAGAAATTGGTAAACCCCATAAAAAAAGCGTACTTCGCTCCTCTTGAAATAGTGATTGCACTAATTAAGTAAATTAGAAAAGTTGCCAATAAATAGAAATCAATTATAATCGAAACAATACCTAACTCTTTGTAAATCATCGCATCAAAAGCTGATGATACAAATCCCAAAGCAGTTAGAATGTAGAAAAAAGTACTCATACTTTTAATCACAATTCTCGGATGCATTGAGTTGATTGGACTGTGAAAATCATTTACAATGATATTCATCATAATTGGCTTTTCAGAAAGCTTCACTTCAATTTTACCTAAATCTGGATCTGAATAAACTACTCCTTTTTGCAATCTCTTGCCTCCTTTATCCTGAACAATTATTCTGTCTTTGTAAATCAATTCAAATTGTCCAAAGCCTTTTGTCCATCTTGCTAAGATATATTCCCCTTCAAATTGTGTTAGAGGGTATTTTTTTTCGTAATCCATTTGATATTGTTAATGAACACGAACATGTAGGGACGCGATTAATCGCGTCCCTACATGTTCGTAATAAATCGCATCCCTATTTGTTTGCAAACAACTTCACCTCGTCGCCAGAAATTTCATTTCCACACAAAATCACCAAACGTTCAACGATATTTCGTAATTCACGTATATTTCCCGACCAATCTGTTTCTTTCAATGCGATCAAAGCATCATCTGAAAAATTCTTTTTAGGAATTCCATGTTCAGCACACACCATCGTTAAGAAATGCTCCGCCAATAATGGAATGTCGTCACGTCTTTCATTCAACGAAGGAACATGAATCAAAATAACCGCTAAACGGTGGTACAAATCTTCTCTGAAACGTCCAGCTTCGATTTCTTTACGTAAATCTTTATTTGTTGCAGCAACAATGCGTGCATCAATTTTTATATCGCGCTCACCTCCAACTCGTTGGATCACATTTTCTTGCAACGCACGCAAAACTTTCGCTTGTGCAGAAAGACTCATGTCTCCAATTTCGTCCAAGAAAAGCGTACCACCAGAAGCCAATTCGAATTTTCCTTTTTTGTCTTTTACAGCAGATGTGAAGGCGCCTTTTTCGTGACCAAACAACTCAGACTCTATTAATTCACCTGGGATTGCAGCACAGTTCACTTCAATGAATTGCATTTTCTTACGTGCAGAATAATCGTGTAATGAGCGTGCAACTAACTCTTTTCCAGTTCCATTTCCACCAGTAATTAAAACACGTGCATCAGAAGGTCCAACTTTCTCAATCATTTCTTTGATTTTGATAATTCCTTCTGTTTCACCAATGATTGACGAACCTTTGAAACGTTTTACTGTCGATTTCAATTCTTTCGTTTCTTCCACCAACACAACACGTTCTTTGGCGTTGCGAATGGTTACCAAAATTCGGTTCAAATCCAATGGTTTTTCAATGAAATCAAACGCACCTTTTTTGATTGCTTCTACCGCAGTTTCTATGTTTCCGTGACCAGAAATCATGATTACAGGTGTATCAACCTTTGCTTTAATCAATTCGTCCAAAACTTCGATTCCATCCATTTGTGGCATTTTGATGTCACAGAAAATCACATCGAAAAGTGTGTTTTTTGCTTTTTCAAGTCCTTCTTTACCATGTTCGGCTTCTTCGACTTGATACTCTTCGAATTCAAGGATTTCGCGTAGAGCTCTACGGATTGCGCGTTCGTCGTCTATGATAAGAATTTTTGCCATGATGTAATTTTATGTTTGCGAAAATAAGAAATTTTGATTGATTACTTTCCTTCACGGGGATTACTTTCGTTCACGGGGATTAATCCCCGTGGAAATAAACTTTTCAACCAACTCCCGTAATACGCCTTCTTTCAACGCAAACGGACAGATGATAACTTCCTCAATCGAAAATTTATCCAAAATCCATTTCACTTTCATCGCTGCGATTGGAGCTAATTTTCTTCGTATGGGAATAATGTACGGATGTGATTCGCGTTCTTCTAATGTTGAATTCAAGGTCCAGTCTAAGATCTCATCCAACTCCACTTTTGAAAGGTGAATCGAATCCATTTTGGAAGGAAACTCCTCGTTGTGAACCATTTCATAAAAGGTCTCAAAACTTCCACTTGCTCCAATTAAGACCGAACTTTTTCCAAATTGATTTAATTCTTCAGAATTCTTTTCAAACCAATCTATTAAATTCTTTTTATCTTTTTCATCTAATGGATCACTAAATTCAAATAGTTGAAAAGCCCTTGAAACGCCAATATTCAAACTACACGCTTCTAGACTTCCTGTTTGATCCACACGAATAAATTCTGTACTACCACCTCCAATATCCATGATTAAAGAGGACTTATCAATTGAATGAATCCATGTTACGCCTTTGTAAATCAATTCTGCTTCACGATCTCCATCAATGATTTCAATCGGATAGGAAAATCGATCAATTAAATGTTCTACAAAATCGTTCCCGTTTTTTGCATCACGAATCGCAGAAGTACCAAATCCATAAACAAATTCAACTGAATTTTCCTCAATTCTTTTTTGGAAAACTTCAAAAGCATGAAACGCTCTTTCCTCCGCATCGGGATGAATCGTCTGTTCATTGATTCCACCCATTCCAAGTGCAACTCCTTCTTTCGAATTGTGAACAATTTCAAAACCACTTGCATGGATATCTGCAATCAATAAATTAAAGGTGTTTGTTCCTAAATCAATTACAGCTACTCGCATTTTATACCATTTTTATATTGAATTTTCTTTTACTAAATTAAAGTTCTTTTGGTCTTACTTCATTTTAATCCATTGAATCAATGACTTCAAACGCACTGAATGTCCAAATTGCAACAAGCCATTTTTATACAAACGTGCCGCTAAAAACAAAGTCAACACAGCTGACATTATTAATAAAAATAAGGAAACAAACAAGTAAATCCCTTCACCTGGAGGATATCCTTGAGCCAATCTGACCATCACAACAACTGGCGATGTGAAAGGGAAATAATGGAAGAATGTGGATAAAGCTGAAGATGGATGTTCCATGTAATAATATCCAGCGTAAATGGATAAAAACAGCAATAAAATCAATGGAATCAAGAATTGTTGGCCATCCGATTCTGATCCCATTGAAGCTCCAATTCCTGCAAAAAATGCTCCGTAAAACAAATATCCAGCTAATAAAAATAAAAAGCCATAAAACAACATTGAAGCAAATTGAATCTGTTCGAAAACCAATTCCACAAATTCATTGTAGTCTGTAGCTCCTTGAGTTTGCATGGCAACTGTCGGGTCGTAAATATCCATAAAAATACTGCTACGCATCCAGTACAATCCAATTCCAATAATTCCTATCCAAATAAGTAGTTGAATAAAAGCACTCAATCCGATTCCAACAATTTTACCTAAAAGTAATTTTTGGGAAGAAACTGAACTCATCAAAACCTCTACAATTCGATTCGATTTTTCAGATGAAACGGAACGCAAAATGCTGTTTCCAAATAAGAAAATGAACAATACAATCAATGTTCCAAAAGCTAATCCAACCCAAGCGCTGTTGTCAGATTGCTTGTTTTCAGGGTCATACGCGTTTCTAAAACCAAAATTCAATGGTTGTTTAATCTTACGGAAATCAGCTAAGGTCATTCGTGCATGTTCAACAGCTAACACTTCTTCTAAACGTCGTTCAACATGATATCTGATATTCACAGACATTGAAAACGAAGGTTTTTCTTTGTAAAATAAATACGCAACTTTATTCGTAATTACTTTTTCATTGATTTCAACTAATGCGTCGTATTCTTTGAAACGTGGATCTTGAACGAAATTTTCAGGTGTAATGTAATCGTTTGCAAAGTCGTAGTCAATTGTTGGATCTTCTGCTGATACTATTTTTTCAGCGAAAACTCCACGTGGATCTGCAACAAGTACATTCCATTTTTGTTGGTCTTTCCCACCTAATTTGAACAATAAATAAACTGAAATTAAAACGATAATTGGTCCAATTAGTCCCATTAAAATAAACGATCGAGAAAAAATTCGTTCACGCAATTCTCTGCTTGCAATTAAAAATGTCTGTCTCATACCGCTTTCACTTTTTCAATAAAAATCTCTTGCATTGAAGGTAAAACTTCCCATGCTCCAATAAT
>JBKDZA010000104.1:0-4156 GCA_046308455.1 Fluviicola sp. | reverse complement strand
ATAATCTCTGAATTTACATTCGAAATAACCTCCAACTACGTTTAATGGATCAACCACTTTCACGTTGATTGGTGCTCCGTTGTAATCATACACTACTCTATCCAATTTACCTTGACTAACAATTGAAGCCTCTGATTCAGTCGTCAATTTCAATGGTAAGTTACCATTTCCACGACCATCCAAACGTGTAACGCGTGGTGTTTGTCCGTAAACTGAATTTTGTAATGTACCATTCATTTCAGCTGCTACATTATGTGGAACTGCTGGAATCCCTGCTAATGGTGAACCATCTGCATTAATACGTGAACGCAAATATGGTTTTTTCTGTCCATCTAATTGTGCTGCATCATTTGGATCGTATTGCTTGTAGTTATTGTAACCATATGCTACTGCCAAATAATAATATGTTTTGTGATTTACCAATTCAGTTGCACCAGTAGCAAATAAATCTTGAGTAACTCTAAACGTATGGCGGATTCCATTATCTTCTCCATCAACTTTTTCTGTTGGAATCGAGTAACCAAAACTTTCATCAAATTCGAAGTTTATCAAACGTTTTACACCATTTTTAATATCACACTGAGCAACTGGACGAGCCTTTGTTGGATCATCAATATCAGCAACTGTAGCTTCAGCATTTTTCATTTGGAAGATTTGGTAACCTTCAAAACGGTAGAATTTGTCATAGATAATAGCTGGATTTCCAGGAGCAACTATTGGGTCTACGATATTTATTTTGTCTTCTTCTTCATATTGCTCAAGGTAATTATTAGAAGTTTTCGGATTATCCAATAGTATAATCAACTCATTTTCTAACTCTTGGATTGTTACAACAGGAGCAGTTGGCGGCTCCAAAATACGGAAACAGTTATCAAATAACGCTTGTGCTTTTGTATCTGCAACACGCAATGCATTAACCGAAGAGAACGCTTCTCCTTCAGTACTGCTACCATAAACAATTCCAACAGTAATGTTATTTACTGCTCCAGGTAATAAGGTAAATGGTCCTGCAGATTGAACGAAACGACGGTCACCTGAAGGGTTTGGAGAAGAACCCAAACCAGCGGGTTCAAACTCAGACCAAGTACTGTATGGAACTGAAGCGCCATTTGTTGCCCAATTGGATGTATCTGTATCATTAGGAAACATGTAGCTAGTTTGCAATGGAGAAGTCGACGGTCCTCCAGGGAAACCATTTCCTCCATATCTTAATTCGGTACCAAATCTCCATAATCCTTGCATATAATTATAGAATTGTGCCGAAGTTGATGGATCACTTTGAGGATCTGGACCACCTCCAGTATATACCGTAAAATTTCGCATCCCATATCTTTCATTATCTATAATATCGTCGCCATATCCAATTCCTAAGCCTTTGTATACAATTCCTTTTTGAGCAAGTGCAATTGCTACAGAAGGAACATCCCATGAATTCGTTAATGTATCAAAAACTGGCCCTGGGTTATCTATTCCGTCTGCATCTTGATAAGGTCCTTCAAAAAAGTCAACACCAATTGCAGGTGGATTTTCACCAAAACCAATATTGGAACCGTTTGTTTCGTCATAATTATCGCCGTTATACATATAAGCTAAGCCTCTTTGTACATCGCAACCTGCAAAATCATCAAAAGCACCACCTAAATCTGCATCAACATAATGAGAAAAATAAGTATTTTCCAATGTTTGAGTTCCGCGGTTTATCAATAAATAATTATAGAAAGTCATTTTATTGATTTCATCATCCGTTGCAAAAGAGAATGCCTGCGCATGGATTTCCATACCGATAGGCTCACCTTGAGACTCAGTGTGAATATTACCTTTATCGTTGAAAACCCACCAATGTGTTTCATCACCAAACAAAGAAACTTTTCTATCGACTCCACACTTTATGTCATCTTTACCAAGAATATCATCATACCAGGGATATTCACCAAGATCAGGTTCATATATCAAATTATCGTTTCGATCATAAAAAGGTGCTAAAAAAGGATCTTGTGAACGTGTTGGGTCTGAATTTCCTGGCCATGTATTTATCATTTGCATAACTTCAGTTGAAGGAGCGCTCATTCCATTACAATTTTCAGTTGTTCCAACACAGTTTTCCCACCAAGTAGCATATTCTATAACTGCAGCTTTTGTAACTGTCCAAATATTATCGTAAAACAAACATTGATCGTAATCAATTTGTGCTTCACCGAATGGAAAAACCGCTGTATCTAACTGAGGAACATCATGACCATAATTTTCATTATTTGGTGGATACACATTTCCAGTTCCGGGAGAAACAGTTAAAGGTCCTGGCCAAAAATCGTTACCTGTATTTCTAAATTTAACAGCTGCTAATTTTAATTGACCATTTACATCCAATCCACCCATCCAAAGAGCAGCAGCATAAATTAATGTTGATTGACTGTTTTTAGGAACACGATAAGTTGCTAAACCATTTGCTCTGTCTAAAAACAAAAGACCTCCAGTTTCTAGTTGTGCTTTCACATCATTGAATTGATTTGTTTTTCGATAATTAGCTGGAGAACAACCTGCACCTTTTGAATGAGATAGAGGTTTTAAAGGTTTAGAATTTGCTTTTCCAACATCCGAAGGGTGCAAAAATGCTAGTGAAAAATTGGAGTATAAAACGCAACTTGTCACTATGAGAATAGTAAAGAAATTATTCATTTTTGAAAGTATTAATGATAATAAATTGGGGTAATTGAAAGTTTACTTTTCAACGTTTAAATTGTAAACTTTAACTTAAAGTGGATTTATAAATCTTTAATACTCTAAACGTATGTTGATGAAAAATGGTTGGTAATAAACAAAAAAAGAGGACCCAAAATTGAGTCCTCTTAATTTTATATAAATCAATTGATTTATTTCAAACTAATAGTTGTTCCAAAAGTATGAATTACACCAAATTGACCTGCGAAACGCATTGCGTACTCGATACCTAAAGCAGTTTTGTTTTTTCCAACTAAAGCATCAGCTGAGAAACCTGCAACAAATCCTGTAAGTGCATTTGTACGGTTTTCTGCAGACAAAATGAATTTTTCGGCAACATAACCACAACGTACATTAAATGCTGCTTTATCTAAAGTCATTCCATAATCTAAACCAATTCTAAACTGATCTTTTTGAAATGAATTTGCTGTAAAACTTGCATTAACGATTAACTTATTTGCTTCATTAAAGTTGAAATCATAAGATCCACCAATATTTAACAAAGAAGGTAATTCAAATGTAGCAGAACGTTGTTCCAAAGTTGAGATTCCTCCGGTTGTAATATTAGTTACTTCTTGAGATAAACCGTCACCTTTGTAACGCATAACAGGTCCAACATTTTTCAATGCGATACCAAATTTAATTTGCTCTTGTTCACCAGTTACATAGCGAATACCAGCATCAAAAGCGATACCATTAGCTTTTAAATTTGAAATATTTTCAGACAAAACTTTAAAGTTAATTCCTCCATAAATTGAAGAAGAGAAACTTTTAGCATATCCTACATTGAAAACATTTAATCTTGGAGAGAAAACACCAATACCACCTTCAGGTAAATCTGTTGTAGTAATTTGAACATCTCCAAAATTCATAGATTGAATTGAAACTGCAATTACAGAAGACTCATTAATACGTTGAGCAATTCCAGCAGCATTTAAAGGAACTCCAGCACTACCCATCCAATTTGTGTAATTGAATTTAATTTGAGTTTTCTCTGTAAACGCTAAACCTGCAATGTTTGTAAACGTAGCCTCTAATCCACGAGTTGATGCAACTCCTGCATCACCAATCGCTAAACTTCTAGCCCACGGATTAATTAACAACTGAGTTGCCCCAGCAGAACCAACGCGGTCTTCGTTTCCAGCGATTGCGCTAGAGTAGCTTAACACTACTCCAGCCAACACTGTATATTTTAATAATTTTTTCATCTTTTATACTTTACGTTTTACACGTGAATTAAATGTTTTGCAAGTCGATTTGACGCATACCACAGAAGAACTTAATTATGCGTTCACCGGCTCCTGGTACATCTACATGTATCAAATACACTCCACTTGCAATCGGAACTCCAATCGCGTTTTTCAAGTCCCAATCAACAGAAGTAACTTCGTTGTCTTTCTTGAATTGGCGAACCAATTTACCTCCAATGTTGTAGATC
>JBKDZA010000103.1:0-10154 GCA_046308455.1 Fluviicola sp. | reverse complement strand
TTATGGGTTAGGCTATTTAATTTAAAAAATCATTTTGTTCGTTAATTTTAATCGAAATAGCCCGCTATTCCTCGTAAAATTAAACTCCAAACTAACTTTTTAAATTAAATTCTGATGTGAATTTAGAATCGAACTGAGGTTCATACATAAATCATTGGTATAATCCATGTAATTCTCAATCATATCAGGACCTTGATCTGGAGCAGCAGTACAGGTATTAATTCCAGTTGGACAACCTGTGTTTGCAGCAACTGCAGGAGGTGTATCATTACAGTAATCAGTAGCAGTACAGTTTCCATCACCCCAAATATGTCTTAAACCTAACCAATGTCCAATTTCATGTGTAGCTGTTCGACCTTCATTGAAC
The DNA here is from genome assembly GCA_046308455.1 of Fluviicola sp. Classification (GTDB taxonomy): domain Bacteria; phylum Bacteroidota; class Bacteroidia; order Flavobacteriales_D; family Crocinitomicaceae; genus Fluviicola. Next base: position 9,787 of record JBKDZA010000103.1, on the reverse strand, counting down.
ACACCCCCAAAGCCAGTAACTGAAGATTTTCCGATAGAATTGTATAACATAACAACACCATCTGTAGCATCTGCTTGAGCTCCACAACCCATTCCACCTAAAGGTGATGTAGGAAATTGAGCATATCCTAATAATCCGCCTGAAAGATTTGCAGACCAAAAATTCATGTATTTTCCAGGAATCCATCCTCTTGTAGCAGTTGCAACACCACCATTATAAGTATAGGTTTTGATTGTAGCATCCATATATGCTTGACCATATGGAGGAGCTGTAAAACCAACTGTATTTCTGTTAATTCGATTTACACCATTTTCACCACCTGGAAAAGCTGAACCATCAGGTCTTCTTTGAGCTAAACAAAATTCGATTTCAGTGTCAGCACCAACTGGATTCGTATTGTATCCATTTGTTCCAAACATTCTACGAAAATCTTCATTTAAAACATCAATTTGAGATTGAATAGCGGCATAGGAAATATTTGTTCCAGTTCCAACAGCTTCACCATTGTGAATTACATGAACTACTACTGGAATTTGATATACACCCCCAATTATTTTATTGGCTTTACGGTAAGCAATTTCATCCTGTAACCAATGTTCGAACTGCTCACGTGTCTCTAATTCAGGATGTTCAGCATGTAGAATAGAATCAGCTTCATCCGTAAAACATCGAATAACGCCAGAAGGTGTTTGCGCGTATGTTCCCAAAGAGAGAAATAAGGAAACAGCAAAACCTAGTAGAGTAATCGCTCTTTTAAATCTAGTTTTCATATTAAAGTTTTAGCAAACTGGCTTATTCAGCCAATTCTAGTTTTAGCAACACAATGTTATGAACAAAAAACTAGAAATTTAACAATGAAATAATATTTTCGACTAAATTTTAAAAAGCAACGACCAAATTTTAGTACGTGAAAAAAGAATCTACAAACTCTTTTTTATCAAATACTTGTAAATCCTCAATACCTTCACCGACTCCGATAAAACGAACTGGAATTTTCATTTGATCAGATATACCAATCACAACGCCACCTTTTGCAGTTCCATCTAATTTAGTAATCACTAAACCAGTCAATGGAGTTACTGCAGCAAATTGTTTTGCTTGTTCAAATGCATTTTGACCTGTTGAACCATCTAAAACTAGTAAAATCTCATGTGGAGCATCTGGAATTACCTTTTCCATCACACGACTAATTTTAGACAACTCATTCATTAAGTTTACTTTATTGTGTAAACGACCTGCGGTATCAATAATTACAACATCAGCTCCTTGAGCTTTAGCTGAAGAAAGTGTGTCAAAAGCAACAGATGCTGGATCTGCTCCCATTCCTTGTTGAACAATTGGGACACCTACTCTTTCTGACCAAATAATTAATTGATCCACAGCTGCAGCACGGAAAGTATCCGCTGCACCTAAAACAACTTTTTTACCTGCTTTTTTGAATTGGTTTGCTAACTTTCCAATAGATGTTGTTTTACCAACACCATTTACTCCAACAACCATAATAACATGAGGAACACCATTGTGAACAGGTAAATCATATTCTTTTTCAGAAAAATTATCGTTCTCAGATAAAAGTCCTGCAATTTCTTCTTTAAGAACAGAATTCAATTCTTCTGTTCCAACATATTTATCACGAGCAATTCGCTCATTGATACGGTCGATGATTTTTAAAGTTGTTTGCACACCCACATCTGATGAAATTAAAACTTCTTCTAATTCATCCAGAACCTCATCGTCCACTTTTGACTTACCAACAATCGTACGCGTTAATTTCCCGAAAAAACTTTCTTTTGTTTTTTCAAGTCCTTTGTCGAGTGTTTCTTTTTTCTCTTTAGAGAACCAACCAAATAAAGCCATAATCTATTCTATTGTCCATTAAATTACAAAAAGATAATGAACTAAATATTATTTAAACAAAAAAACCCAATCCTAGTTAAACTAGAATAGGGTCTTATACAATATCGCGTATTTAATATTATTTAGAGAACCACTCTTTCACTTTATCATTGTGAACGATCTCTTCTTTGAAAGTGAACGACCCTTTGTCAGACTTCACCATCTTAATAACTTTCGTGTGTTCTTTACCACCTCCTTTTTGTAACGATGCTACTACTTTCTTTGCCATGACAAACTATTATTTAATTTCTTTGTGAACAGTATAACGTTTCAAAACCGGATTGAATTTTTTAATCTCCAAACGATCTGGAGTATTCTTACGGTTTTTCATTGTAATGTAACGAGAAGTACCTGCCATTCCAGATTCTTTGTGTTCCGTAAATTCTAAAATCACTTGGATTCGATTACCTTTTGCTTTCTTAGCCATTGCTTTAAACTTTTATGATTGAGTCTCTCGACTTGAAAATCAGGATTATTTTAAAAAACCTTTTTCACGTGCTTCCTTCAAACACGCAGAGATACCTTTCTTATTGATTGTTCTCAATGCAGCAGCAGATATTTTCAAAGTAATGAAACCATCTTGCTCTGGTATATAGAACTTCTTAGTTAACAAGTTCGGGTAAAACTTGCGTTTAGTTTTGCGGTTTGAGTGAGAAACGTTGTTCCCTACCATAACCGACTTTCCTGTAATTTGACAAACTCGTGACATTGTATTTATTGTTTTTTCCTAATTGTAAAAGCGGGTGCAAAGAAAAGCATTTTATCTGAATTGACAAAACCTTTTCCTTTTTTTTCAACTATTTAATTTTAAAATCTCGCATCGCAACAAATTTAAAGCCGTTAAAACGCTCATTTGCACGTTCCTTTCGCGATTATCTCCAAATAAAAATTTTTTCGAAAAAGTTCTGTTTTTTCCTGAAACTGCAAACCAAACTGTTCCAACTGGCTTATCATCCGTTCCTCCTCCGGGTCCTGCGATACCACTTATTGCGATACACCAGTCAACTCCCAAGTTAATTCGTCCACCTTCTGCCATTTCTCTCACAATCTCCTCACTTACAGCACCTTTCTCTAATAATGTAATTGGATTAACTCCAACCAACTTCTCTTTTAAAGCATAACTATAAGTTACCAAACCTCCTTCAACATATTCCGAGGACCCTGGTACACTCGTCAATGCAGATGTAACAGCTCCAGATGTACAACTTTCTACCAATCCAATCGTTTCTTTTCGATCATGAAGTAATTTTCCAACAGTAACTGCGATTGGTTCTTCAGAAGTTGCATATACATGTTTGGGTAAAGCTATCGCCAATTCATCAAAGTATGCAGTCACTTTTTCAGCATCTTTTTCTCCATTAAATGAAGTTATCCGCAATTTCACCATTCCAGGCGAAGGCAAATAAGCTAAACTTAAGCCCTCTTCTCTGATACGATTTTCCCAATCTGACATTTGGTCTGCTAAAAAAGATTCCCCAATACCTTGAACCATAGCAGTGCGGTGATACAATTCAACTGTATTGTATTTCGAACGAATGATTGGCATTGCCTCTTCTGAAAAGATCGTTTTCATCTCATAAGGTACACCTGGCATAGAAATCAAGATCTTGTCGTTGTCAAAAAACAACATCCCTGGAGCTGTCCCATTTTTATTCGATAAAACGTGACAACCTTTAGGAACTGCAGCTTGCAAGCGATTCACTTCCAACATTGGACGACCTCTCTTTTCAAAATATTCAGTGACTTGTTCTAAAACCTGATCATTAATAACCAAATCTGTCTGAAAGTATTCACATAAAGTAGTTTTCGTAATATCATCTTTTGTTGGTCCAAGTCCTCCAGTCACAACAACAATATCATTCCTGTTTAATGCAATTGCAAATGAATCCATAATCGCTTTTCGATCATCTGAAATGGTCGTTACGTTCATGACTTTGATTCCATTTAAGGCAAATTGTTGTCCAAGCCAAGTTGCATTTGTATTAACTGTTTGTCCAATTAATAATTCATCTCCTATTGAAATAATTTCTGCTGTTGTCATTTTATCTATTGATTGTAAATATTGATTCTAATTAAGAGAACTTTTAAAAGTTTAAAATTAAAAAAACTTGAGCAATTAAAAGGACTGTATGTAAAATAGTGTGTTAACAGCTATTTTAGTAATTTTGTTTTCAATATATAAACTCAATGAAAAAACAACATTTAATTCTTGCGTTATTGATTCATATCATTGCTGCATGGTTTAGTGTTGGACGTTTTCATCCAGATGAACAATTCCAAATCATTGAATTTTTAGGCTATAAAACGGGGGTTAACTCAGCTCAAGATTTACCTTGGGAATTTCATTCCGAAATGAGAAGTACCACTCAAGTTGCTTTTGCTTATGGCATAACTGAACTTTTCTCATTTATCACCAATCCATTTACACAAGTCTTTCTATTGCGCTTAATTTCTTCATTACTTGCTTTGTACGCTTTACATAGACTTATAAAGTATTTTAAAAATGAGTTAAGTGAAAGAAACTACACCTTACTTTCATTACTTGGTGCTATTTATTGTTTCATTCCCTATTTTCATGCACGTTTTTCATCCGAAAATCTTTCAATTTCATTGTTGATTCTTGGACTTGTTCTATATCTTGAATCAAAGAAAATTCGCAATTATATTCTTGTAGGTGTGTTACTTGGTTTGGCCTACACCGTACGCATGCAATCTTTATTCATTTTATTTGGATTTGGACTATGGGTACTTTTCGTTAAAAAAGAACAATTAAAAGGCATCTTACTTTTATTATCAGGATTTTCTTTGAGTGTCTTGATTGGACTTTTAAGTGATCGCTGGTTTTACGGTCATTGGGTAAATACAACTTGGAACTATGTCTATGAAAATATTATTCTTCATAAGTCTGAGAGTTTCGGCACACAACCTTTTTGGTATTATTTTGAAAAGACTTTTCTCGATGCCATTCCTCCAATGAGTATTGTGATTATTGTGTCTATTCTGTTTTTCTTTCTATTTAAAGTAAAGCACATTTTAACATGGATGTTTATACCTTTTTTATTGGTTCATTTTTTTACAGCACACAAAGAATTGCGCTTTCTCTTTCCATTGATAAACTTTATCCCACTATTTGTAGTCTTATCTTGGCAAGAAATTGAAAATAACAGTCGCTTTGAAAAATTAAAAAACCACTTGATTCGTTTTAAATTTTATTTAATTAAACCATTTTTCTGGATTGGAAATTCGATATTATTAATAGTACTTTGTTTCAAACCAGCTGACAATTACACTCCAACAATTTCATTTATTCATAACAATTATACATCATATAAAACTCAAGTTTTTTATACAGACAATAATCCATACGACAAAAATAATTGCTTAAACTTCTTTAAACCAAGAGATTTAAGTGTTCAACAAATTTCAATAGACACATTAACCTATATAGATTTAAATAAGTATTCACATTCATTGGTTGTTGCTTCTAAAGATGAAATTCGAAAAATCAAAATGAGAGGTTTCGAAGTGAAAAAAGTGTATTCTACCATTCCGGATTTCTTGTATTCTATCAACTTTAATGATTGGATTAGCCGAACAACTAAGACAGAAATTTATGAGCTTTCAATCAATCCATACATAAGATAAGTTCTAAAAAACACGAAGTGGCTTAAAAATTGTATGTTGTTTTGTAATTTTAACTAAGTTTGAAAAATATAAAAGTTTAACTCTATGAAAAAGTTCATTATACCTGCATTTGTATCAGGATTATTTATCGCATTAACTGCATGTGATGTATTGGAAGGTGCTGCTGGAGCAATTACAGAACCTACAACTACAACAAAACCAAGCTTAACAAATTCAGAAGTTATTTCTGGTTTGAAAGAAGCATTAACAGTTGGGATTCAAAACTCAGTAAGTTTAACATCTGTTGTTGATGGATTCATGAACAATGCTGAAATTCGTTTGCCATTCCCTCCAGATGCGATTAAAGTTAGAGAAAAAGCGATTGATTTAGGTTTAACAAGTCAAGTTGAGAAATTTGAGTTGACTTTAAATCGTGCTGCTGAAGAATCTACAAAAGAAGCTTTGCCAATTTTTAAAGATGCTATTTTAGGAATGTCAGTTTCTGATGGTTTTTCGATTTTAAATGGTGGTCAAGGTGCTGCAACGAAATTCTTGAAAGACAATACACAAACGAAATTAATGGAAGCATTTAGTCCAAAAGTTGCAAATGCAATTGCTACGGTAAAATTGACTGAATACTGGAATCCAATCATTACGAAGTACAATCAAGCGATGACATTAACAGGAGGACAAAAATTGAATCCAGATTTGAATAAATATGTTACTGAGCGTGCTACAGAAGGATTGTTTCACATGGTTGAAAAAGAAGAAAACAAAATTCGTTTAGACCCTGTTGCTCGAGTGAGTGACTTGTTATCGAAAGTTTTTGGAAGCGTTAAGAACTAAAATTTAGAAGATTTGAAGATTTGAAAATTTGAAGATTTAATTACAAAATGAATCTTCTAATCTTTTAATTTTCTAATCTTTCAATCTAATTTATATGAAGTATCCCGCATCAGAGTTGGTATTAAACGCCAAAGGAGAAGTTTACCATTTAGGTCTTTCTCCAGAAAATATAGCCGATACAATTTTATTAGTTGGAGATCAAGACCGTGTGTCATTGGTCTCTAACTTTTTTGATCAAATTGAACACCAGTCTCAACACAGAGAATTCGTTTGTCATACAGGAACGTACAAAGGAAAACGAATTTCAGTGGTCTCTTCTGGGATTGGAACGGACAATATAGACATCACAATCAATGAGTTAGATGCATTAGCAAATATTGATTTAGCGAATCGTTCTAACAAAACTGAACATAGAAAACTACAATTTATTCGAATTGGAACTTGTGGTTTACTTCAAAGTGATTTACCTGTTCATTCTTATGTGTTAAGTTCACATGCAATTGGATTAGATAACGTTGCACATTTCTATCCAATTGAGTTTACAGACTCCGAAAATGAATTGGCGAAGAATTTTCATCAACATGCAGGTTACCCAAACACAATTGTTCCATATGCATGTGAAGCAAGTGAAAGTTTAGTTTCAAAATTAGCTAGTGAAGAAACTACCGAAGGAATAACTGTAACTAGCTCAGGTTTTTACGCGCCACAAGGACGTTCATTGCGACTTGGACTTCGAAATCCTGACATCAACGAATTAATCACAAGCTTTAGTTTTGAAGGACATCGCATTGTGAACTTTGAAATGGAAAGTTCAGCTCTTTTTGCTCTAGGTAAAGCAATGGGACATGAAGTAGCAACCATTTGTTTAGGCGTTGCTAATCGCCCAAACATGGAGTTTTCAAAAGGATACGGAAAAGAAATGAACGAGTTAATTCAATACGTTTTAGAACGAATTTGAGTAATTAAAAATTTCTTATCTGCTTAAAGTTGTCTTCTATTATCTGATCTCTATTTTCTTCGATATATTTTAAAAACGCTTTAGAAACTGCCGACATTTTTTTCGTTGAATGCCAGATTAAATTCCATTTTGTTACAATTGGTAAATCATCTACTGGAATTATCTCTAATTTTTTGTCTGCAAGTTCGTTTTGAATACCAATAACTGGCATAAGAGAATACCCTAAACCAGCTAAAACTGCTTGTTTAACAGCTTCATTACTAGCTAATTCAAATTTCTTATTAATGAATGATTTATTTTTAGATAAAAAATTCTCCATTGCTAAACGGGTAGCTGATCCTTCTTCTCGGAAAATCATGATGAAATTCGTTAATTCAGATAATTTTAGAGAATTGGAATGTTTTTGATTTGACTTTTTTCCAACAATAAATAATTTGTTTTCCATAATCTCCAAGTTGTTAACTTGCATCTTGTCAGGAAGAATTGAAACAAAGCCAAAATCCACTTCATTTTTTTCCAAAGAATCCATCACATCTCTCTTGTTTGTTACATTTAGTTGTAACTCGACACCTGGATTTAATCTTAAAAAATCAGAAAGAAAGTACGGAATTACATACTTCCCAGTTGAAACTGAACTAATTCTTAGTTTACCTGTAAGTTGACCTTTATGCGAATGAGAAACCATTTTCAGATCTTTCGCCTCTTCGAGAATTCGTTTAGAAATTTCTGCCACCTCAAGTCCAAAATCCGTGATATACAGCTTTCGACCAATCACCTCTGTCAAAGCCAAATCAAAATTATTTTGAAAATTTCTCAATTGAATACTGACTGCTGGTTGTGTTAAATTTAAAACCTCCGCGGCTTTCGTAACGCTCTTAGAATTAGTAACTTCTAAAAAAATTTCTAATTGATGTAATGTATAATTCATAAATATTATTAATGTTTCACATGATAAACTTAAATAAAAACTTATGAACTGTAACAATTATTTTTGCAAAAAAGTTTTAAAAAATGGAAAATAAGCCAAAAATGCTAGAAATTGATTTGATAAATAATCAATTTGAATTGGAAGAAGCCAAAAATTTATTGATGCAATTAATCCAAGACAAAATCAATTTTCATGTATCAAAAAATTTCAGTCATCAAGAACGATTTGGAAAGGATGATGATCTTAGTAAAACTAGAATTGATGAGTTGAAAATTGAAAAAGAAAATTTAAAAGCACAATTTGAAAAAGCTTCAAGTGACTATAGTAAAGTAGAAATCAATACAACAATTTTTCTTTCTTTTAAATAGAAATGTTTCAAAACAGAACCATAGGAATAGTAACAAAACACGAAAAAGAACTACTGATTTCTGACTTATTAGAAAAAGAGCTCAATTGCAAAGTTGAACTTATCGCTGGAATTGATACTGATCAATTAGGAACTTTCACTGGTGAAATTGAACGAAAAGAATTACCCTTAGAAACGATTCAAAAGAAATGTATTTTAGGTCATCAAAAAGGATATGATTTAGTTTTAGCAAGTGAAGGTTCATTTGGTGTTCATCCAAGTATCCCATTTATGATTGCAAATGAGGAACTGATTCTTTTAAGCGATAAAAAACATACTGCTATTTTTCTTGGTAAATCACTCTCATCTGAAACAAATTATTTATATGAAAAAATTAATTCTATAGAAGAATTAAAAGAAAAAGTCTTAAAAATTGTATTTCCCTCACATGGTGTTATTCTTGAGTTTAAAACATCTGAAAAGTCAATTTTTCTTAAAGAAATAACTAACATCGATGATCTAATTCAGGGATTTAAAAATGAATTTAAAGATGACGTTTCGTGTTTTATTCATTCTGATATGCGTGCTCATCGAAACCCAACAAGAAGAAAAACAATCCTTTCAGCAACAAACAACTTAATTGAACAACTCAATTCACTTTGTCCAAAATGTAATTTCCCAGGTTTTTCAACCAAGACTCATGAATTCGGACTTCCTTGCTCAAACTGCTTAAAACCAACAAAATCAATACGTAAAACTTTCACTCATTGTAAAAAATGTACGCATTTCATAACTGAAGATTATCCCAAAAACAAATTTTTTGAAGATCCTCAGTTTTGTGATTATTGCAACCCTTAAAAATTATGGATACACAACTTTTAATTTCAAATCTAACAAACCCCTCATTTTTATTCTTTGTACTTGGAATCATTGCTGTTACAGTTAAAAGCGATTTAAAAATCCCATCAAACAGTAGTAAATTTATTTCACTCTACCTACTCTTTTCAATTGGTTTCAAAGGTGGACAAGAATTAACACATAGTCATTTTAACACAGAAATTTTAGTCTCATTACTCTTCGGGTTGGTTGTTGCTGCAATTATTCCATTTTACACCTTTTTCATCGCAAAAAAGAAAATGAGTATTAGTGATTCTGGAGCTGTCGCTGCATCATTTGGATCTGTTAGCGC
>JBKDZA010000102.1:0-7735 GCA_046308455.1 Fluviicola sp. | reverse complement strand
GGTCAGAAAACACTATCTATGAATGAATTGATTAACTTTGCGAACTAGCTTGGTAACCCTATAAAATAAATAGCCTACCAGTAAAAAAAGTATTTTCACCTATAAAAACTCATCTTTTTCGTTAAACCCAAATTACGCAATAGCTCTTCTATTACAAACCCAAGCTGCTTCAAATCAGTAAATTAATCAATTAAATCTTGCAAACATAACTCGCTATGTTTTTAGATTTACTTGACTGATTTTTTGCATCTTGGATTTTCATTACGAATTCTATTGCGGAATTTGGGTTAAAAACATTCGAATTGGCACGCCAATCCATCATGCTTTCGTCTCAAATATGAGCATTTATAGGCGATCTGATAAGAATTTATAATCGAACTGAGGTTGATAGTTATCGCAAAACCTTTTCAAAGGAATTTACAATGGCACAGATTTTGGTTTAAACAAAATATTAACTCAAAAACGTGTGTCATGAACAAATTGTACTTTTTATTTTTCTCATTCTTCCTTTCCTTAGCTTCTTATGCAACAACAACGATTGCGGTTCTACCTTACAAGGTGTTTTATGATGGTCGCATTCCGAAAAAACTTACTCCCGAACAACTAGAAGAAAGACGTTTACAAGATGCGGAAACTTACCAGCAACTAATGATAACTCATTTACTAAAAACACAACAAAAAAGAAAATACCAATTCCAAGATGTGGTGATTTTAGGTCAAGATCAAATTGCTGCAATTTTGGATAAAAATGGAGTTACACTTGCTAAACTAGATTCATTGACGAACCAAGATTTGGAACGCATTCTTGGAGTGACACATGTTTTACGAGGAACAGCAAATCGAAACTTTATCATGAGTGATGAAATGTCTTTGGGAATGTCTGCGATAGGTGCGGTGAGTGGACGTCCAACATACAATGTAACTTCACAAATAAACATTTCCAACTCATTAAACGATATTAAAACCAATCGTGCAGTTGTTACAAAATTCTATACAAGAAGCACAACTGCGACAAGAAGTGATGAAAGGGTTTTGCGAAATACGTTTAGAAATACAAGTAAAAAAATCTTTAAAGAATTTAGTAGAGTTGAATAAGTTGATTTTCTAATTTCAATTGATCATAAATTTTTTTTGTTTAATTATGTTTTTTTATAATTGATTTTCAATTTAAAGAACTTGATTTTATTATATTTAAAGTCTAAACTTTAACTTGAAATTCAGTTAACACAATCATATGGCTAAAATTGCACTTGCTTTTTTATTTTTGATACTACAGTTAAGTGTATTTGCTCAGACATTTGAACAATTTCAACAACTCTATAAAAAAGAAAAAAATCAGGAGCAAAAAGCCTATTATGCCTTGGTTTTATCATACGAGAAACAACCAACTCCTAATAAAGAGTATGAGAAGTTAATCAAACGAGTTGCTAAAAAATCTCGTAAAATTCGAATTGTTTTAAAAGCACGGAAAATTTCTCAAGCTGTAGTTTCAAATTACGAAATTCCTGAATTTCAAGAGATTCAATCTGTGAAAAAAGAACTCAAGGAATTTGGTTACGCTGATTTTTACGATAATATATCTATTTGTGAAGCATACATTTTAGGAGCGAATAAAAATTTTTCAAAAGCATCGATTCAATACGATCAATTGTATAAAAAGATTAAAAAGACCTTTCTCACGCGAAAAACGGAGTTTCTTCCTAATCAAAATTACAATCTATTAACAATGAGTATCGCTTTTCACTATTTCTCAGTTGGTGAAACGGAAAAGGCTGTTGACTATTTGAATGATTTAATTCGTTACACAGATGTTGAGAAAAATGCAAATGAATATGCTTCGATTTTAAACAATACAGGGACCGCATTTTTATCCAGTAAAAAGTATGATAAAGCCTTATGGTATTACCAAAAAGCAGATGTTATTTATAAAAAAGAAAAGAATAAACCAGAATTAGATTGGAATACCTTCTGCATGGCTTTGACAAAACATCGTTCTGGAAATAGTAACGATGCACTGCAATTGATTCAAAAATTGGAATTAAAATCCACAGTAAAAGGTCCTGATTACACTTATGTTGAATGGGAATTAGTTGAAATGCTTCGCGCTGAAATTTTACTCAACAAAAATGAAATTAAAGTAAGTGGAGAAATTTTAAATCGGATACTTTCTGAAAACAGAGAAGGGGCTTTAAATGATCAAGATTGGACGAAATTGTATAAGTTACTTTACGTTCAAAACAAAAAATCCTCAGATTCAAAAAAGGCATTGTATTTTCATGAAAAATGGGCTGAACAACAAGAAAAATCCGATAAATTAAAAAAAGAAGACAACGTAAATCTTCAACTCCGCTTTTTAGAATTAGAGAAAAGTCGCATTCAAGACAAGTATGAGAAAAAGGCATTAAGAAGAGAAAAAGAACTTCGTTTTCAAAACGAAATAAAACTATTTTCACTGCTTGCTCTTGTGATCATTGTTATCTTTTATTTTCTAATTCGATCTATAAAAGTCAACAAGCGACTTAAAAAATTGAATAGAATCAATGAGTTAAACGTAAATAAAATTATCAGTTCACTCTCCGAAAAAGAAGTGATGATCAAAGAAATCCATCATCGGGTGAAAAATAATTTCCAAATTATAAGTTCATTGTTAAATATTCAAGCCAGTGCGATTGATGATCCAAAATATGCAGAGCCTTTACTTGAAGCGAAGAATAGAGTGCATTCAATGTCCTTGATTCATCAGAAAATGTATTCATTGAATAACAATTATGTTTCGATTGATTTCAAGATTTATATCGAAGAATTGTTAGATTCACTTTTAACTAGTTTTGGAAGAGAGGATTTGAAACTTGAAAAAGAAATTCACATTGATAAACTAAAAATTAGTTTAGAAAAAGCTGTTCCAATTGGATTGTTCTGTAATGAAGTTTTCACCAATTCTTACAAATATGCTGTGAATGAGAAGAACGAATTAAAAATGGAAATAAGTATCAATAAGCAAGGTGATAATGAAGTTTTATTGCGCATAAAAGATTCAGGACCAGGCTTTAGTGATAATGTGAATCAAAAAAAATCGATTGGACATCAATTGAAAATTATTTTAAGTGAACAATTAGATGGGGTTTTGACTGAATACAACGATAATGGTGCCGTTGTAGAGCTTAAATTTAAAGTTTAAGCTGAGCTTGTTTTAAACAGCATGGATTCTAAATCGAATTAGTTATATTCGCAATAGTTAAATTTATTGGATGAGATTTTCTTTCATACGTTTTTGTGTTTTTTTATTGTTTCTTGCCTTCGCGGGGAATGTAAACGCATTAACTGAAAATCAAATCAAGAAAAAATATGCTACTGAGATCGACCCAGGAAAAAAAGCATACTACGCGTTGCAGTTAATCAGTGGGAATCAGGAAAAATTTAACTTTCGAATTAAAAAATACGAGAAAGCAATTATTCGTGCAAAAAACACGAATTTATACGGAAAAGCATCTTATTTAACATATCGCATTCAATATACTGTCAATATTGACAAAGAAATTCCAGAACTAAAATCTGTAATCAGGGCAAAGAAAATGTTTCGCAAATTAAACGAAACAAAAGGAGTGGAGTTGGTTTCAATTTTTGAAGCAAATATGTATTTTTTGAAAGGTGATTACTCGCAATCAGCATCTATTTACGAATCACTTTATCCAACTATTAAAAAAAGATTTCAGAAAAATAAAAAAGACTTAATGTCTTACAATAACTACTGTTTATTGTTAAGTAATATTGCATGTAATTATTATCAACTGAATGATACAGAGAAGGCGATTGATTACATGAATGAGATTATAGCTTCGATTGATAAGGAAAAACACATAGATGAATATACTTTGGCCTTATATTATATAGGTTCCGTTCATTCAAAAGCAGGAAATGAATACAAAGCAATTTATTTTTATAAGAAAGCAATTGAGTTGATTCAAAAATATCAAATAAAATCTCAATATAATTTAAATGAATACAATGTAGCCGTTTCGTATATCAATGTTGGTGAATTTAAAGAAGCAGATTATTATTTAAAGAGTTTAGTTTTTGAAAATCCTCAAGACTCTTCTTCAATATTGAATGTTTTTCTTCCTAAAGTTATTCTTAGAGAAGTGAAAATAGCGATTGAATTTAAACAATTCGATAAAGCTAAGATCAAACTGCTTCAGTTAAATAAATTGAATATAAATAAATTAAAAATTGAAGATCGAATCAATATTTACAGATATAATTCTAGAATTTATGAAGAAGATAAAAATTGGAATTTAGCATTTTATAATTACAAGAAATGGGTGGAAGAATTTGACAGTGTTCGCAATAATGAATACAATAATCTCCTTGAAATCCAACGAAAATTCTTAAAAATCGAAAAACAACGAATAAAATCTCAACTAGAAGCTACCTTAAATAAAAAAGATGAAGAGAATAAAAACAGAATACAATTAACATCTATTTTTGTTGGGGTTACGATCATATTATTACTCATCTTTTTGATTTCAAGATTGATCCGCTTAAATAAAAGTTTACAGATTAAAACAAAAATAAATGAAGAGATCAATCACAATCTTTCAATTTCGTTAAAAGATAAAGTGATTCTTTTACAAGAAGTACATCACCGTGTAAAAAATAATTTCCAAATCATTTCTTCGTTATTAAATCTTCAAGCAAATCAACTCCATTCAGAAGAACAAATTAAACCACTCTTAGATGCCAAAGATCGAATTGTTTCCATGTCACTTGTCCATCAAAAACTTTATTCTGAAAAGCAAAATCAATTAGAACGTGTTTTATTTGGAGAATATTTATTGGATTTAATTCATACGATTTCAAATGCACATAGTATCAATCCTGAAACATTGGAATTAACTACAGATTTTGATGAGGTATTTGTTGACTTAAATAAAGCGGTACCATTAGCTTTGTTTTCGAATGAAGTAATTACGAATTCATTTAAGTATGGAGTGAGTGAAAATGGAAAACTTAAAATCCATGTTCGCTTAAAAAATAAAGGTGCGTACATCACTGAACTTTTCTTTAAAGATTCAGGAAAGGGTTTCAATGATGAATCCGATGAAAGTTCTGAATCTATTGGCTCTCAATTAAAATTATTATTGTCGCAACAACTGAATGCAACTTTGGAGGAATACAATGACAATGGAGCTTGTGTTCATTTGAAGTTCTTCAATGAAATGGAGGAAGTGAAATCAATTAAATAATTTCATTCTGGTCTATTCTTTCTTGTTTTTTTGGCATCAATTTTGTAAATTGCTTTACATTGAAATTTAATTTTGATTAAAATGAAAAAAATCGTTTGGTGTTTTATTTTGCTTAGTGCAGGTTATATGCTAAAAAGTAGTGATACAATAACTTATCCAACAGTAAGTAATAATTCGTTTCAAGCTGGGGAAAAATTGCGTTATCGTATAACATATGGTTTTGTCGATGCTGGAGAAGCAGTTTTGGAAGTAAAAACGACTTCTAAAAAAGGTTCTGGGAATCGTGAAATGTTACATGTAAAAGGAACTGGAAAAACGCTTGCTGGTTTTAATAAAGTTTTTAAAGTGAACGATGTTTACGAAAGTTACTTAGATAAAAAAGGATGTTTCCCGTGGCAATTTGTTCGTCGCGTAGATGAAGGAGGACATAAAATCAATCAAGACTATTTGTTTAAACAAGACAAACAAAAAGTACACAATGGAGAGAAAGATTTCGCAGTGCCTGTTGGAATTCAAGACATGTTGTCTTCGTTTTATTATGCAAGAACATTGAAATTCAATGATTTGAAAAAAGGAGAAACGATTGAATTCAAATGCTTTATGGACGATGAAATTTGGCCATGTAAAGTTAAATATTTGGGTGATGAAGTTATTTCTATTCGAAAAGGAAAATTCAAATGCATGAAATTTGCGCCAGTTGTTCAAACTGGTCGTGTGTTCAAAAAACAAGATGATTTGAATTTCTGGGTTACAGATGACGAAAATCACATTCCAATTTTAGTGAAAGCTAAAATCCCTGTAGGTTCAGTTAAATTACATTTAGTTGAATGGGAAGGAACTAAAAAAGAGTTAGTTAAAGCAAAATAATTCAAGACTTAGAAAATGTTAAAAAGCGCGAGAAATCGCGCTTTTTGTTTTATATCAAACAATCATGTTAAAATATTCACGTAATTGATTTTTTTGTGCGCTTTTGAACAGTTATATTTGTTCTCTAACAATAAAAAATATGGAATTCACTCCAGAGTTAAAAGCCAATATTGAAAAGTTAATTGAAAAGTATGAGGCTCAAGGTCAGGATATTAATGCTTACCTAGAGGGTTTACTTTACAGCAATACAATAAATTACTGGGATTACATTCAAGTTGACACTTTGTTGACCTTACAAAAAACCTATTCAATTTATCCAGATGAGACCATTTTCTTGATTTATCATCAAATCACGGAGTTGTATTTCAAGTTGTGTATTCATGAGTTTGAACAGATTGGGCAACAAGAAACTCTCGACAAAAAATACTTTGTTTCACGTGTTGGAAGAATCAACCGTTATTTTGAGGCTTTAACGAAAAGTTTTGAGATCATGGTTGAAGGAATGGAGCGCGAACAATTCTTGAAATTTAGATTGTCGTTGCATCCAGCTTCAGGTTTCCAGTCGGGTCAATACCGTATGATAGAAATTTATTCAGCAGATTTCCTACGCTTAGTTGACAAGGAAAAACGCGACAATTTTACAGGAAATGAGCCAATTAGAGACTTGTTTGAGCATGTTTATTGGAAAGAAGGTGCAACGGAAGCAGCAACTGGAAAGAAAACGTTGACTTTAGTGGAATTTGAGCAAAAGTATAAGGAACAATTTATTGAATTGGGTGAGAAAGTACGCACGAATAACTTGTGGCAATCTTATTTACGACTTTCTGAAGCAGATCAAAAAGATCCAGAAGTGATCAATGTTTTGAAAATGAACGATGTAAATGTGAACGTTAATTGGCCATTGATGCATTATAAAAGTGCGGTTCGCTATTTAAATGTGAGCAAAGAAGAAGACGTTGCAGCAACAGGAGGGACGAATTGGCAAAAATATTTACCTCCGAGATTTCAAAAGCGCATTTTTTATCCAAAACTTTGGTCGGAAGAGGAAGTTGAAAATTGGGGAAAAGCGTGGGTTGAAAGTGTTTTAGAGAGTTTCAAAAAGTAAATTCAATCACATATTTAAAAGAACTGTTTCATGATTGGAGCAGTTTTTTTTGTGGCTATTCCGTCTTCGTTTGCAATTCAACTTCAAAAAATAAGCTTCTGGCAAAGAAAAGAACTTCCGTTGGTCGTTTTTTCTTTTGCACTTCAGCGTATTATTTTTTGTGCGTTTCATTTCCAACTACGCCGGGCCATGGGGAGACAGAGCAGAGAATGAGAGCGGAGAATGAGACTACGATGACTGAGTGCTTGTCCCGATTATTCGGGAGAGTCGAAGTCAGCGAAGTAGTGAAATCAAAGTTTTAATAGATAATAAAGTTTAGTCTTGACAACTAAGTCCGTCAGGAGATCATAACGTTTATCCCATGAGGAACGTTCACCCCGAGAGGAACGATTCGGGGATTCGGGAGATAATAACGGATAATAACGGATAATAACGGATAATAACGGATAATAACGGATAATAACGGATAATAACGGATAATAACGGATAATAACGGATAATAACGGATAATAACGGATAA
>JBKDZA010000101.1:0-3531 GCA_046308455.1 Fluviicola sp. | reverse complement strand
AAGTGAAAAACCAGTGAAATAAGTCCATTTTTCGCCCAAACGTTCTTTGTATGAAGAATTGATGTATGTATTTTCGTTTTCTATTCCAAATTTAATATTAGAACCTGCAACAGCTGGATTGGGAATATTGATTCCAGTGTTAGAATACGTTTGGTTAAAAGCCGTTTTAAACATTCCTCTAGTATCCGTTTGATGTACCATTCTTCCTCCAATTCCAAATCCTTGTGGGGCTTTGTAAAAATCCACATTTGATTGTGCTAATAAGAAATAAGGTGAAACGTTTTGGTAATAGGTATTCATTTCAACGCTTGTTTTGTTCATCAATTTTGCGCCACTGAAGAAAATACCAGCCATGTTTGCACCAATATTTAAAGTCGTTTTTTCAGGTAGATCATTTGTAGATAAATCTAAAACAGAAGATAATGCTTGACCAAATCTTGCAGAATATCCCCCAGTTGAAAAAGAAGTTCCTTTGAATTGAAAAGGATTGAATCGTGTACGTTGAGCAACTCCTGGAACAGAGGAATTAAATGCATTTTGAGCAACTAAACCATCAATAATAATTACTGATTCGTTGACATCACCTCCACGAACCATTAAACCCGTTTGGTCACCACCATTTCGTTGAACTCCTGGTAAAGTTTGAATTGCACCAGCGATATCTCCTTGTCCACCAGCTGTTGTTACAATGTCTAAAGGAGTTAAAACTGCAACTGCGCGATCATTTTTGGCTTCTAAATTTCCAGCTGTGATAACTACTTCTTCAATTTGCTTCGACTTTTCAATTTTGTATTCCACATTCATCGATTCACCAGAAATGTTTATTGGAAAAAATTGTTCGTCAACTTCAGCACCTTTAACAACTAATTGCTGTGCTCCTTTAGCTTTCGTTACTAAAGTAAACTCGCCTTTATCATTCGTTGTACCCCCGTCTAAAGTTCCTTTAACTAAGACAGATACAAACTCAACAGGTTTTCCAGAATTTTGAAAAGTAAGCTTCCCTTTTACCGTAGTTTGAGCAAAAATCGGGAAAATTAAGACTACTAAAATGAGTGCTAAAATGGATTTCATGATACAAAAGTACAAAAACTTATACATCTGCCTTTACCATTCATCTAGCTAATTCAACAGTTAATTTAGTTGGATTCTGAAAGTAAATCCTTTTTAATCAAAGTATCAAAAACAGTAGATCCAATTTTCACTTCGAACCATTCTAAAAACTGCTCAAGCGTCAATTTTGGTAATTCGATTTCTTCATCAGAAACGGCTTCACATTCACTTTTTAGAATCTTTTTAAAATTAGCTTCCAAAACAGGTTCGTATTCAAAGAAATCTTCTTCAATTAGATAAACACTACCTTCCAAATCGTCTTCCTCATTAAAATCAAAATCTGTATCGTGCTGTTTTGCCCAATCACAAAATGCTTGCTTTGGTTGAACATAAATATAACCTCTATTAACTGTTTTTATCATTTCGTTCTAATTTCAAAAGTTTGTTCTTTTTCATTTTACTCCAAACTGTTTTTTTACCAATCGGAGAATCAACTAAATACATATAATCCAACTCTTTGACTTTGTGATTCATTGATTTAATTAATTTTTCTTGATTGATTGATCGGGAACTTTCAACAACAGTAATACTAGTCGAGTTAACTAAAATCTGAAGGTTTCTTCCTTTAACTTTCAGCATAGAACCGACAACTAGATTTTGTCTTTTAATACCGAAACAATCTAGCCAATTGAAAAAAGCATTTCGTGTTTGTATCGAATCTTTAAAATTGTATGTTGACAAATTCAAACTGTCTTTATCACTAACTAAAATCCATTTTTCAGTTTGCTTCGGTCGAAAACGATCTACAAATAGAAGTGTGTCCCATTTCATCCAATTTGCTTTAGGGAAAATGGAATCAAATGCGTGTAAGAAAACACTTTCTTCCGGTTTTCCAGAATCGACAGAATTATCCGTTTGTTTATCAGCTCGTTGTTTTTCAACATCTCTATCAGAAATCTCATTGAAATCAACCGAATTTTCTTGCTTTTCAGAACATGAAAAAAGTAGAAAAAACACGAAAAACACACCAATTAATTTCATTTTGTCTTATTTAAAATTTCACACACATATTCGACATCTGAACTTGAAATATCTAAATGTGTAACAAAACGTATCATTCCTGGACCAAAAGCAACCACTTTTATGTTTTGCTCATTTAAATTTGCAATAATTCGATCTCGATCTGATGCATCTTTTAAAATAGCCACAACAATATTTGTTTCAACAGTTAATACTTCTTTCACCCAAATACAAGAACTTAACGTTTTTTCAATGAGTTTAGCGTGTTGATGATCAATTTGAAGACGTTCAACATTGTTTTTCAATGCATAAAGTCCTGCAGCAGCTAAGAATCCAGCTTGACGCATTCCCCCTCCCATCACTTTTCTTACACGTCGAGCTTTATGAATGAATTCTTTATTTCCAATCAATACCGAACCAACAGGTGCTCCTAAACCTTTCGATAAACAAAGCGAAATTGTATCAAATTGATTTGCATACGTTTGAATATTAATTTTCGTTTCAACTAATGCATTCATTAAACGAGCGCCATCAAGATGTAGAGGTAAATTATAAGTATTACAAACTTGACGAATTTGTTTGATGTCTTCAAAATTATAAATTGCTCCTCCACCTCGGTTCATTGTATCTTCTAAAGAAACGAGTTGTGTTTCAGGGAAATGAACATCATCAGGCATGATTGCAGCTTCCACATCTAAAGCATTCAATCGACCTCTATCACCTTTCAGTAAACGAACCGAAGCACCCGAATTTTTAGCGATTCCGCCACCTTCGTATTTATAAATATGACTTTCTTCGTTGCAAATCACTTCTCCACCAGGTTTAAGATGCACATTTAATGCAATTTGATTTGTTTGTGTACCTGAAGAACAAAAAAGTGCGGCTTCTTTTCCAAAAAGTTGAGCTGCATAATTTTGTAATTCATTCACAGTTGGGTCTTCTCCAAAAACATCGTCACCAATCTCAGCGGAGAACATAGCTTCTCGCATTTCAATACTTGGCTTTGTAACTGTGTCTGAACGTAAGTCAATAATTTTATTTTGCATAAGCAAAAATAGGGAAAATCGTAAGAAGAATTAACAATTAAAAACAATGCCAAATTGAAAATGGAAAATGGAAAAAATCAGTTCTAATTTCAGATTCAATTTATTAGCAATTCGGCAGTTTTGCAATTAGGGGGAATTACCTACGATTAAGTAAAAAAAAGCCTAATTGACAATTTGTTTATTTTGATTCAATTTTAAGTTTTGTAAAAAAGTCGAGTCATATCTATTATAAGTAAGAATTTAAGTGTCGAAAAATATGCAAATATGCAAATATGCAAATAAGCAAATGTTAAATTCAAGTAATAAATGCAACTTGGAGTCAATTGTTTTTTTCAGGAAAAGAGAAGTAAAAACTTCTCTCTTCACCGAAAGGGAAAAAGACTTAAATTGGCTCCCGTCCAAAGTTGTCAATTAT
>JBKDZA010000100.1:0-3123 GCA_046308455.1 Fluviicola sp. | reverse complement strand
CGACAAAGTGTCGTCAAACAGCACTTTTTCCCGCGTTTCATTTGCTTATTTACTGACGAAAACTACATAAGGGCCACTAATCGTAGAAATTAAATCCTTCTTTCAAAATTTAATTAGTGGTAAACATGAGAGTAATCAATTAATAAAATCACTTTCGGACTTCGACTCCGCTCAGCCCTCGGTTATTTTAATTAAAAAAATAGGTTTTGGAAAACTAATATTTTAAATTAAGTCCATTGTTTACATACAGACTTTTTTTGTTGCCTGAGCGGAGTCGAAGGCACAAAAAAAGGTCAGCTTTCACTGACCTTCGATTCTATTTTTCAAATTGATATTTTTAAACTTATTTTTCGAGGCTGACAATAAAGAAGTCGAACGCTGAAAAATTGTTTAAAAATTCAATTTATGCTTCTAGTACTTCTTCAGCTGGAACTAAAATACGCCCACAATGCTCACAAACAATCACCTTACGTTTAGATTGAATATCCAATTGACGTTGAGGTGGGATTTTGTTGAAACATCCTCCACAAGAATCACGGTCAACGTGAACAACAGCCAATCCGTTTTTCGCATTTGTACGTAAACGCTCGTATGCAGTGATCAAACGCTCATCGATTGCCAATTTTGCTTTGTTTGATTTTTCGATTAAAGTCTCTTCTTCTTTACGTGTTTCGTTAACGATTTCGTCTAATTCAGCTTTTTTCGTTTTCAAATCACCAGAACGTAAGTCCAATTTAGTTTTCGCTTCATCTAAAATTTCTTTTTTAGAAACGATACGCAATTTCACTTCTTTCGCTTTTTTCTCGTTTAATTTGATTTCCAATTCTTGGTACTCAATTTCTTTTGCTAACGATTCAAATTCGCGGTTATTACGAACGTTGTTTTGTTGTTCTTTAAACTTAATAATCGCAGTTTCACTATCTTTTGTAGCAATTTTACGATCAGAAACTTCAGTATCTAACTCTTTCAATTCGTCCTGTAAATTCTTTACACGCGTCTCTAAACCTTCGATCTCATCTTCTAAGTCCTGTACTTCAAGAGGCAATTCACCACGAACAGTTCTAATTTTATCAATCTCTGAATCAATTGCTTGTAATGCAAAAAGCGCATCTAATTTGTCAGCAATCGTTGTTTCTTTTGTAGTTGCTTTTGCAGCCATACTTCTAGATATAATTTATCGGATTCGTATTCACACTCGTTAAACGAACGGCAAAATTAGGAAATTTATTCGAGATAAACGTCACAAACCAGTCAACAATATATTGTTCACTCTCAAAATGTCCAATATCAGCTATAATTATCTGATTTTCAGAGTCAAAAAATTCGTGATATTTAAAGTCGGCTGTTAAATACAAATCCGCCCCATTTCTTTTTGCATCATTTAAGAGAAAACTTCCTGATCCTCCACAAACTGCAACGCGTTTTATTTTTGATTTGTCACTTTTTGTGTAGCGAACAACTCCAGCTTTAAAAGTAGATTTGATTGTTTTTAGAAATTCTTCCACTTCAATTTCATGTTCCAAATCCCCTATCATTCCACTTCCAACGTAGTTGTTAGCATTATTCAATGGAACAATATCGTGTGCAATTTCCTCGTATGGATGAGCAGAATTCATTGCTTGAATCACTTTTGACAATAATTGCGTTTCAAAAATCACTTCCACTTTCACCTCATCAACAGCTTCCAATTGATTCACAGAACCTATAAACGCATTTGAATTTTCTAGCGGACGAAAACGACCAGTTCCTTCAGTTGAAAAAGAACACGAATCATAGTTACCAATTTTTCCTGCTCCAACATTTGCTAGTGCTTCGAGTAATTCATTACTGTGCGAACATGGAACAAAAACAGCTAATTTCAATAGATTTCCTTGTTTTGGAACTAAGATTTGCTGGTTCAACAAGTTCAATTTATTTGCGATGATGTGATTGACACCAAATCGATAATTATCGACGTTTGTATGAACAGCAATCAATGCAATATCATTTTTTATTGCTTTAATCAACGTGCGTTCGATATAATTTTTCCCAGTTAAACTTTTGATTCCTCTGAATAAAATCGGGTGATGTGAAACAATAATGTTACATCCTTGAGCGATTGCGTCTTCAATCACATTTTCAGTGCAATCGAGGCTACACAAAACACCTTTAATTTCCATGTTTGGATCTCCGACCAACAAGCCAGAATTGTCATACGATTCTTGGTATTGAAACGGTACGAATTCCTGAAAATAAGCAAGAAGATCACGAACTTTATTAGTATTCATTTAGTAAAGTTACATAACATGTTTTATTTCAATTTAGAATTTTAATTATTTCTTCAAAAACTTATTAAGGCACCATTTTGAAGGAAAATCATTTTATGTTTTTTTATTCAAATTCAGCACAAAAATTTAAAAATCACATCTTATTTGTCAAAAATTAAAATAAATTAAGATTCTGAAAACTGAATTACAAGTTTTAATTCGTGATTTTCTTTATTTAAGCCTATTCTAATAATTTAAATTTACTTAATTTATATAAAGTAGTTTGATTACAAAATCATTTAAATAAAGTGTTTAAAATCAATTTATTCAAATTAAATTGAAATCTACATTAAATAAACTTTTTTTAAATAAATTAAAGTACTTTCAGAATATTATTGTAAAATAATCTTTTGAACTTTTGATTCAAAATCAGTATGACTTATTAAAGTATAAATTCCTTTTGGCAATTCACTTAAATTAAGTTCAATTAGATTTTTACCTGTAGAATTAAATTGAAAAAATACATCCTGACCAAATGAATTCAATAGTTTAAAGCTATACTTATCCATATTTTCTCCCGAAAGGGTGATAATTCCATCAGTAGGATTTGGAAATGCTATCCAATTATCACCATAAGAATCAAAAGAGGCTATTTGAACATCTGAAAACCTTGTTTGTCCATTAAAATCTACTTGTTTTAAACGGTAATAATTTTTGAAGAATGAAGGGTTTAAATCTGTAAAATGGTAGTTAACCAAACTTGTACTAGTTCCACTACCATCTTTTATTCCAATAGTTTCCCATTCTTGAAAATTGAAACTTCGTTGAATTTCAAAATAATCATTACTTGTTTCTGTCTCTGTAATCCATTTTAATT
>JBKDZA010000099.1:0-14483 GCA_046308455.1 Fluviicola sp. | reverse complement strand
GCAAAACTATTTAAGTGAGTATTGTTTTAAATACAACAGGAGAAGTTTCGGAGTAAATGTTTTCAATAGACTTGTTCTAGCTTCAGCATTATACCAATGGAATTAAAAAACTTGTGGCAAAGTTCCCGACAAGCATTAAATATTTATAATCAGGTGTTTATGAATAGTGCCGTTTTTCTGTGTTGCGCCTGAGTCAGAAAAATGGAGCTAAACGCATGTTACCACTAGATTAATTTGTTATTATTTCGAATTCAAAAATGTTTAAACCAACATCTGTTTCTTCGGAACGATCTTTATCATAAATTAATTTTGAATCATGTGAATTTATTATGTTGTTTGCAACCCACAAACCAACTCCTAAACCTTTATGCGTATGATTGTCACCTGTTGGGCTTCTGTAAAATTTATCAAATAAAAATTTTTCATTTTCATTTTTTACGAAGGTGCCAATGTTTTTAATACTAATTTTAACCTTCTTGTAATTCTGTTTAAAAACTATTTGAATTGTAGAATAAGGTGAAGAATATTTAATTGCATTGTCCAATAATATCAATGGTATAAATTCAATTGAATCAAAACAAAAAGAAGAATGAACCATTGAATTGGATTTTATTTCAAATTGTAGATTCTTTTCAGAAACTGTACGATGATGATTAAAAAGTATCATATACTTGTCAAACATTCTATATAAATTGACTGATTTTTTAGTTCCAAATGTAATACTTCTAGGATTTGAAACTACGTCAATCATTCCGAGTTGAGATGTAATTAATTGTAATGCATTATATAAGTCCTTGTATGATGGTGAACTTGATTCAAGTTTGTTCTCAAAACTAGTCCCAGGAAGTGAATTTATAATGTTTTGAGTACAATCAAAAAAAATATTCATGGAAGATTTAAAATCATGAAACATAGACAGGCTCTTCACTATGCGTTCATCAATACCTAATCGAATCGTTTCTGATGTTTTTTGAACTTTCAAAATGAATTTATCTATTTCATATTCAGACTTTACATATTCAGTTCGAACTTTCTTTCTTCCTTCGGGAACAATTTTGTTGTTTTCAAATATAAGTCCATTCAAAATATAACTTTCATCTTCAACTTGAACCAATTTATTATTATATCCTTTTGAACAGATATATTCTTTCTTATCCAGGTCAAATCCTTTCAGACAATCTCTTTCGGCGCATTTGGAAGTACAGGTTTTGTTTTGAGGTAAATTACTAGCAGGATAAAAAGTATTCTCATGAATAAAAGGAAAATCAGAAAATATTTTAAAAAGTGAAATATCCATATTAATTAAAAAATTTTGAAATGGCATTCGATAAAGTCAATATTTTACTAACTAAATCCATATTCCTTTTTGAAATTTCGATTAGTTTATCTTTATCGATTTTCTTATTTGAATTGAATGTATTCGATAAATACTTTTTGGTTTTATTTTTTTCGTTTAAACTCAAGTTTGAATGCTCAATTAATTCTTCTATTGAATTTAGATATCTTCGTGATGTAAATTTGGTTTCAATTAAATTATTGATAACTCTCTTAATTTTAAGAAAATCACTTGGTTTTGCAATATGATCATCTGCCATTTGCCAAAATTTGGCTTTACTCAAATCAAAACTATGTTGTGAGTAAGCAATAATTATTTGCGTTGGATTGTAGCGTTTCAAATCTTCAAGTACTCCTAATCCATCATTTTCGGAGATATGCCTTGCAATTCCTGTAATATCTAGAACTATAATGTCGTAAAATCCACTTTCTAATTTACTATAATTTTCAACCGAATCCCATTTTTCAATAGAGTATCCAGCCTCTTGAAATAATTTAACTGGAAATGAATCTTCATCATCAATAACTACTATTCGTAACCTTTTCTTGAGTTCTTCAATATCAACTTGAGCTTTTGATATTTCAATTTGTTGTTCTTTATTTTTCCAGAGATAATTATAATTTTTACCAAATAATTTGTTTAGTATTTTAACTGTAATGAAGTTAAGAATTCCTGCCCCAATCGCTGTGGCTCCAGATATTAATATTGTACTCATGTTGTTCTTATATTTAGTGGTAACATGTTTATCTACGAACCATTTCTAATTTTTAATCTAAAAACAAAAAGGTTAACTAGTTGATTGTCAGAATTCAAATAGTCAATTTAATTTCGCATTTCAACTATTCAAATTTCATCAATTAGTTCTTCTATTTTTAATTCATTTATTCCCGACAAACCTAACAACTAAAAATCTAAAAAACAATGTGGAAAATACGGTAAATTCAAGTTTTTTTATGTGGTTTTCCACATCGGTTTTTTGTGGTAAACCACATTTTTCAATATAAAAATCACGTTTTCGTGATCGTATTTTTTTTCGTTTTCTCAATTAATCCTACTTCTACGGCGTCTTTAATGATTACTCTTGCTTTAATAGATAATACTGATAAATTCAGAAGTAGCAGAAGTTATTAGCTTTTTGCTTTTATTTTTTTTGGATATACTTGAAACCTTCTTTTAACACCCAAGTATAAACCAGAGCCTCGAGACATAAGATCAGTACCATCTTTAACAACTAATCCATTAAAATTATAAACATGTCCATATTCTACACGACTTATAATTCCTAACCCTTGAATGTAATTAAAACTTAAAGTAGTAAAGTATTTGTTTTTTAAGTAGAAATCATGATTAAATCCAACTTTTAAACAAAAATTCACTCTGTTTTCTTCAAAAGTGTTTAAATAAGTATATAAAAGTTTATCACCGTTTGGGTTTAAATCAATGTTCCAATTTAATTCAGAATTAAATGTGCCTTGATTTTGGTTTAAATTGATTCCAGCCCCAAAAGTAAACCAAGTTTTAAGAAATTTATAACGACTTGAAATTTTCAAGCTATAATCAATCAAAAATCGATGAAAACCTGTCCCCAAATAATTTACATAAGACCCCTGATGTGTTTCGGAATAATAAGATCTAAATAAGGAAAAGGCTCTATACCCAGCAATATCTTTATTGTATGAAATACTTAAGATCCTAGAATCATTTTTAAAAATGTATCCAGCAGATAATCCGTAAACTGAAAATTGATGTTTTACAACTCTTGCATTATATGCAATAGAATAAGGTTTGTAGAATCGCTGATTTTCAAAGATATTACTCGTAATGTAATCTGGGTTTGATCGATCAACAAAAGTCATGGAAGTTTTAAAGCTCAGTTCTGGCGAAAAGAAAATTTTATTTTGAGACAGTGATTCAAAAGCTATTAACAAAAAAAGAATAATGTAACAATTTTGGTTATTGATAAATTTCATGTTAAATAATTTTTTCCGACTTAAATATAGCTTAAAACTCTATTTCTTTATAAAACATTCAATGTTTTACTTATTCCTTGACAAACCTAACTACAAAAAATCTAAAAAACAATGTGGAAAATACGGTAAATTCAAGTTTTTTTATGTGGTTTTCCACATCGGTTTTTTGTAGTAAACCACATTGAATTTTTGTGGTAAACCACATTTTTGATATTAAAATTTCGTTTTCGTGATCGTGTTTTTTTACGTTTAGCTCAATAAATTCAAATTCTGCGCATTTTGTTTGATTATTCTTGTTTCAATAATTTATTTAGACTAGTTGAGAGTGAGAATTTGTGTTATATGTTTATATTAAGTGTATTAATGATTGATTTAAATAAATAAATGATTATAAAATGTGAAATAAAGATTAATAAAATGCAGAAAGTGTTTAATAAAAGTAAATTAATGTGTAGATTATTTAATTGATAACTCATTAAATTGATTTTATTCTTCAATATTTAATACAAATAGTTTAAATTTGAAAAAGAATTAAGACCATTGCAAAAGTCTTTAATCGAGGCTTTTTAAAATTTCACTCCGGAGTTAACATCTGTTAATGAGGACGTTAAATTATTAAAGTAACGAAGGGTAAAGGGTTTTGCAGTAGTCTTGAATTAATTAGAATAATCAAGTGTGATATGTTAAGTTTTAATATTAAAGCTATAATGAAAGCTAGAGGAATTGAAAAATACCTGGCATTTTTGTTGAAATCTGGTTTCTCTCGAACAACTGCTACTAGACTTCTGAATGGTGATTTGACTGAACCTAAATTAGAACACATTGAAAAATTATGTATCATCTTGATTTGTGAACCCAATGATCTTTTTGTTTGGAAACAAAACAAAGACCAAATCATTGATGAAAATCATCCGATTTTTAAACTAAAATCAAACGAATCAGACACAGATTTGATAGAAACTATTCGTACAATTCCATACAGCGAACTAAAAGACTTGAATTCAAAAATAAAAAAGTCTTAATTTAATTTAAATTCATTAAATTGAACTAATTTTGTTTCATAGCTGAAGATATGAGTTCTAAAAATTTAACATGCGAAATCTGTGGAAGTAGAAAGGATAGCCTTTTCTCTTGTTTGGATACAAAGTCCTGTGATACTATAAATGAACACAAAATAACTCAGAACTATAAAAAAAATCAATCCGTATTTATTGAAGGAAGTTCTCCAAGAGGTGTTTTTTGCTTGAATTCTGGAAAAGTAAAAATTTATGTACTTGGAAATGAAGGGAAAGAACAGATTATTCATATCGCGAACGAAGGTGAAATCATCGGTTTTCGTGCCTTATTGAGTAATGAACCCTATCAACTTTCAGCTACTTGCATCGAAGATTGTCAAATTTGCTACATCCCAAAAGAAGATTTCTTAGGAATGGTCGACACAAGTGCAGCACTTAGAAATTCAGTTTTACAAGAGCTTTCTCGAGAATTAAAAGAACGTGCGAAATTCATTACGAATCTTGCTCAAAAATCTGTTCGTGAACGTTTAGCACAAGTTTTAATTGAATTGAACGACATTTACAAAGATCAACCAATCAATCTTTCACGTGAAGACTTATCTAATTTTGTTGGAACAGCTACTGAAACTGTGATTCGTTTAATCAAAGACTTTAAAACAGAAGGCTTAATCGAAACAGATGTACGAAAAATTCAAATCGTCGATATCGAACGCTTGAAATTAGTTCAAGAAGGACGATTCTAGTTCAGAACGGAAAACAGAGCGAAAGCGGTTAACAGAGCGGAGAAAGAGAACGAGAGCGGGGAACAGAGCGGATAATGAGTGTGAGAGCGATGCTACTCCGTTGACTCTTTTTCCATTGAAAATTGATAATTGATTTTTCGTTGAAACCCTCTTCATTCTGTATTCTGAATTAATTCTCTTAGCGTCTCCGGGTCTTGGCGGTTATTAAACTTTAGTTTACTTAAACTTAAATTCTTTCAAAGATTCCTTTTTCCTTTTTCCATTTTCCATTGATAATTTTCTTGCCACAGATTCACAGATTTTTTGATGTAATGACGAAACAATTACACAGATGGAATTCAAGCATTCTTTGGATTACACAGATTCTAGTTCTTTCGTGAAACCCTCTTCATTCTGTATTCAGAATTCTACATTTCTTAGTGTTCTTGGTGAGCTTCGTGGTTAATTTCCTTTTTTCATCTTTGTGTTTCCTGTTAATATCACCCCGATGGGGTTTAGTTTATCCTATTATTTTTAGGTTAATACAATTCCATCCTTACAGGATTCCATCATTGTAGATTCGTTTTTCAATTTTCAATTTTCACTTCTTAATTGGAACATGGCATTCAATGATCGTTTCATTCGCTTTCGCGGTTTGCTCAAACTTTGGACTTAAATAAGGAATTCCTAAGTTCGCGCCACGTGTAATCAACAATGCACCAACTACAAATAAAACAACAGGATAGCTCTTTTGAAGAAAACTTTTCGAATAATTTTGAGCTTTATTGATGAAGAAATAAACGAAAACCATTACAGGTAATGTCCCCAATCCAAACGCTGCCATAAAAGCCGCACTTCCAACAGAAGAACCACTAACTAAGGAACTCAATAATGCTAAACTAACGATTCCACATGGAAGTAGACCGTTTAATGCACCGAGAAACAAAAATTTACTCGGATTTTTACTTTGATTCAATCGAGAAAATGCGGCAGTTATTTTTTTCTGTACAAATGGAATTGGAAACTCAAATCGCTTAATGATAAATGTATTAAAAGCAATAATTACCATAAATGCTCCCATTAAAATCGATAAAACTTGAAGAAATTCAATCAATCGGAAAAATTCTCCAATTAGTCCAATTAGTAAGCCCAATAATCCATAAACAATTACTCGTGTTAAATGATAAGAAATTATCGCAACTAGTTTTTGAGTTGAATTCAGTTTTCCTATTGGTAATGCCATGGCGATTGGACCACACATTGCAACACAGTGAAATGTACTAGCAAGACCTAATAAAAATGCTGAAATCAATAACTCCATTTTAGATTTCTATTGTTTTTTGTAATTCGTATTCTTTGTTCTCTTTCTTCCAATTTAATTTACAATCGTATTTTCCGAACTTTTCCTTACTGATAACAAAAGTGTTTTTCTCATCAGATTTGAAATCCATTTTTAAATCGTATTGCGCCTTTTCTTTGTGCTTCAATTCCATTTTAAATTGTTTGTTCTGTAAGTTTTTTGGAAAAACAATAAACAAAGAGTCTTGAGAAACCTCCACTTTTATTTCATCAGCACTTTCAACATAATTCGTTTGTGCATTCATTGATTTATTGTAATCTAATTCTTGCAAATAATAGTCTTCAGAAACTAAATCTACTTTTTGTGACATTAGAATTACAACTAGAGTTACGATGAATCCAATAAATGAGATCATCGCGATTAATATTCCTTTTCCCCAGTTCATGATAATTTATTTAAACGTTAATAACTTGGTGCAATCATTTTTAAACTTACATCATCGATTTTTTTACCATTACCGTAAATATTTATTTCGACGACTTTCTTTCCAGATTTGAATGTATTGTATGGTGTGATCAAAACAATTCGATCTTTCAATTTGCTTTCTGGTTTCAGTAGTAATTTATCAGTTGTTAGTTTAATTTCAACGCTTTTATCCGGACAATCAAAAGAGATTTTATACTTTTTACGCGTTTTATTTCGTAAATCAATTTCAAAAATATTACTGATTTTATCGTCTGAAGTTAATTGATACGTTGATCCTCGTTGACGGATGATGATTGTAGAGAAATCCTTACGTGTTGATAATAAAACGGCTAATAAAGCAATCAATCCAATTAAAAGTGCGGTGTAACCTTTCACACGTGGAGTCCATTCAAATCCAGTTCTGTTTTTGATTCCATTTTCAGATTCAAAACGAATCAAGCCTTTTTCTAAACCAACACCTAACATGATTGTATTACACGCGTCGATACAAGCGGTACAATTTGTACATTCTAATTGAGTTCCGTTTCGAATATCAATTCCAGTAGGGCAGACCTGTACACATTGATTACAATCGATACAATCGCCTTTATCAGCTTCTTTTCGGTCTTCGTTTTTCTTGAATTTTGCGCGTTTTTCACCTCGAACATAATCGTATGCAACAATCATTGAGTTTTGATCCAATAAAACACCTTGTAATCGACCATATGGACAAATTGTAGTACACACTTGTTCACGCAGGTAAACGAAAACGAAAAAGAAAACAGTTGTGAAAATGATGATGGAAAGAAATCCACCAACATGACTTGTTAAGCCTTCCGTTTGGATTTTCCACAATTCTTCAGAACCGATAATGTAAGCCAAGAAGGTGTTTGCAATCAAGAAAGAAATAATCCAAAAGATGGTGTATTTCAATACACGTTTAAAGATTTTAGTTCCATTCCAGGGATCTTTCGCTAATTTTCTTTGTTCTGCAGAATCACCATCAATCCAATATTCAATTTGACGGAAAACGAATTCCATGAAGATGGTTTGCGGACAGACCCATCCACAGAAGAGTCGACCGTAAATAATGGTGAAAAGAACAACGAATACAATCCCAACGATTAATAAAATCGCGATGAGGTATAAATCTTGTGGCCAGAAAATTGAACCGAAGAAAATAAACTTTCTTTCAATAATATTAAAAAGCAACAATTGCTCGCCATTCATTTTCAAATGGGGAGCTAAGAATAGAAAAAGTATTAAAGAATAACTTACCCATTTGCGTTTGTTTGTTAAACTACCTTTGGGTTTTTTCGGAAAAAGCCAAACACGTTTTCCTTGTTCGTTTACTGTGGAAATATGATCGCGGTATTGTTCTTCTGTTTCCATTTTTGTACTTATTACTTTAGTATTGTTGTAAATTTTGTAAAGGGTGTCTGTAAATTCTGCAATTAATTTGAATGTGATAATCAGGTTAAATCGTCTACAAATTGAAGCGATTTAACCTGATGTACCTGTATTTTTTATTTCACTTCTTTTCCTTGCGGTTCGCGTCCAGCTTTGTATTTTAAGCTTAACACATAAGAAGAAACTTGTTGCATTTGTATTGGATTCAATTTGGAAGCATGTTCTGGCATACCATTCGGAGTACCATTTTTAATTGTACCAAAGACTACTTTGATATCATTACCATACAACCAGAATTTATCTGTTAAGTTTGGACCAATATCTCCTTGTCCATCTTTATGACAAGTTGTACAATTTGATGTGAAAATACTTTTACCAGTTGCTAAGTCATCAGCACCTTCCATTTTGGTAACATTTGTCTCGTCAACATTCATTGCTTGAGATTTTAAGTATTCATCCACATCTTTTTGAGCAGTCACCATTTCAA
This sequence comes from Fluviicola sp., assembly GCA_046308455.1. GTDB lineage: Bacteria > Bacteroidota > Bacteroidia > Flavobacteriales_D > Crocinitomicaceae > Fluviicola. The sequence continues at coordinate 5,777 of JBKDZA010000099.1, read as the reverse complement.
TTTTATAGTTTTCAGCTTGTGTATTTCCTGTTTTCAAAACATGGTAATGCACCAAATAAGCAACTGCAAAAATGATTGTACAGTAGAATCCATAAATCCACCATGGTGGTAAGTTGTTGTCCAACTCACGGATTCCATCGTATTCATGATCCATTAAAATTGATTTTTCTTCTTCAATTGGAACTGCATCAGTCAATGATCTTGTAAAAGCTTTCATTGGCTTCGCTTTCTTCTCCTTACGAGGAACAACCATGTAATAGAAGTTATTGAAGAGGTTTTTCAAATACATCAACAAGAACAATAATACTAAGTTAATTCCAGTGAAAACCCACAAATCAGTATTTGAAATTAAAGTCCACACACCATATTTTTGAAATTCTTCCGGTGTTGCTGTTGACAAAGCAAAAACATCAGCTGGAATAGCGAAACATAGTCCAATTAAAATCACTGGAAGAATGTTTTTCAAATTCTTATTTTTTTCATTTGCTTCTTTTTCTTTCATTCGAGAGACAAAGAAATCAGAACGAACAAAGGTTTTTAAGTTGTTTGATAGTACTAAGATGCTCACGATTAACAAAATAGTCATGAAAATCAAAATATAGAAAATCGTCAAATTTTGCTCGTAGTTTGGAACTATTGTCACTTCTGCATTTGTAGAAGTTGTAACACCTGTTGTATCATTAACTGGTGCTTTTACATACCCATCAACATATGCTAAAACTTGGTCAACTTCATCTTTACTTAGTTCTTGAGCAGACATTACTGAAGGACTGAATTTTTCAATTTCTGCAGCCATTTTACTTTTTCCAGAAGCGATCAATCCGCTTGAGTTTTTTACCCATTCATAGATTAATTCACCTTCTCCAGCATCGATCCATTTTTGTTTTACTCCTTGCAACATTGGACCTGTAGAGTTTTTCTCCAAGTTGTGGCAGACACTACACTTGGCTTTAAAAAGTCCTTCTCCTTGTCCCCAGCCAGTTAAGCTAAAGAAACTCAGGACTATTATAAGATTCAAGGTTTTCATAATCATTCAGTTTTTGTGTTTGTTGTATTTTGAAAGGGAATATTCTTTAATTCATCAATGTCAGTTCTTTTCATTCTGTACAAGCGAAATAATACAATTCCGAAAAACACAACGAAGATTAACAAGGCAAATATTCCGTACCACTCAACTCCTTCTTCCGAAGTAATATGATGTTTGATGTATCTTAACATGGCTTATTTCTTTAATTTAATTTTAATATCTGTTCCCAAACGTTGCATGTATGCAATCAAAGCGATAATTTCTTTGTTTTTAATCTCTTTAACTTTCGCTTCTTTTGTTGTGCCTTTAAGTGCGATTGGTAACATACTATTTACGATATCCGTTGCAATAACTTCAGCTTGTGCATTTAAGTCTTTCACAGCTTTTTGATCGTATCCTTTTGGATAAGGAACACCAAGTGTTTGCATAGCTCTAATTTTATTTGGAGTCAATGAAACATCTAAGTCATCTTCTCTTAACCAGGTGTAAGCTGGCATAATTGAACCTTTAGAAACTTCTTTTGGACGTTCCATGTGTTCGTAATGCCACATGTTTCCTCTCAATCCACCTTCACGAGCTAAATCTGGTCCAGTTCGTTTAGAACCCCATTGGAATGGGTGATCGTAGACATTTTCACCCCCTTTAGAATACTCACCATAACGAGCGGTTTCAAAACGCAATGGTCTAACCATTTGAGAGTGACAGTTGTAACAACCTTCTCTAACATAAATGTCTCGTCCTTCTAATTCAAGAGGTGTATAAGGTTTCACAGAAGTAATTGTAGGTACATTTGAGCTTACAATAGCAGTAGGAATAATCTCAATAATACCTCCAATTGCAACAACTACAATTGCGATAATCATGAATCGAACTGGTTTCCCCTCAATTCCACGGTGCCAGTATTCTTTTCCTTTTCCGTGAGCAGCATTTATTCTTGCTGGAACAACAGCTTCTTCGTCAGCAACAAAAGTTCCTTGTTTTACAGTTTTGATGATATTGTAAACCATCAATAATGCACCAATGATGAATAATGCACCACCTAAAGAACGTAAGATATAGTAAGGACGTAAGTTTGTAACTGTTTCTAAGAAATCTTTATTTACTAAAGTTCCATCTGGGTTAAAGTGTTGCCAATCTAATCCTTGCATGAATCCAGCGATGTACATTGGAACTGCATAAAGAATAATTCCTAGAGTAGCAATCCAGAAATGTTGTCCAGCTAATTTTTTAGAGTACAAAGTTGTACCAAACATTTTCGGAACCAACCAGTAAATCATACCGAATGTCATCATTCCATTCCATCCTAGACCACCAACGTGAACGTGAGCAATTGTCCAGTCTGTAAAGTGAGAAATGATGTTAACTGATTTTAAAGATAATAATGGACCTTCAAAAGTAGCCATACCGTAACATGTTAAGGCAACCACCATGAATTTCAACATCACATCTTCGCGTACTCTATCCCAAGCTCCTCTTAAAGTTAAAAGTCCGTTTAACATACCACCCCAAGATGGTGCGATCAACATAACAGAGAAAACAACGCCTAAACTTTGCGCCCAGTCTGGTAATGAAGAGAATAATAAGTGGTGAGGTCCAGCCCAGATGTAAATGAAAATCAATGCCCAGAAGTGGATAATTGATAAACGGTAAGAATATACTGGACGATTTGCAGCTTTAGGTACGAAGTAGTACATCAAACCTAAATAAGGTGTAGTTAAGAAGAATGCAACTGCATTGTGACCATACCACCATTGAACCAAGGCATCTTGTACACCTGCGTACCAAGAATAAGATTTAAAGAATGAAATAGGTAATTCGAATGAGTTGAAAATATGTAGCATCGCAACAGTAACGAAGGTTGCAATGTAAAACCAAATAGCAAAATATAAATGTTTTACACGTCTAACTAAGATTGTAGCGAACATGTTCCATCCGAAAACAACCCAAATTATAGCAATTAGAATATCAATCCACCATTCTAATTCCGCATATTCTTTTGAAGTGGTAATACCAAAAGGAAGTGTTAATGCCGCACAAACAATAATAAACTGCCATCCCCAAAAATTGATGTAACTTAGTTTGTCACTCCACATTCTTGTTTTCAACAAGCGTTGTAAGGAATAATAAACCCCCATGAAAATCCCGTTACCTACAAATGCGAAAATCACCGCATTGGTGTGTAATGGTCTGATTCTTCCGAAGGAAATGTAGCGGAATCCAAGATATTCGTTAAAGAAATCCGGAAAGGCGAGTTGCAGCGCAGCGATTAATCCTACGAGCATTCCGACTATTGCCCATGTTAATGTTGCGTAGGTGAAATACTTGACAATCCTGTTGTCGTACTTAATGACTTGTGTCTCCATTTTGTTCTTGCTTTTTTGATTTATCTACAGGTGAATCTTCAAACAGAATGCGAACTGATGGCGCATAGTCATCATCAAATTGTCCATTCTTCGTGGCCCAAATAAAAAAGACCAAAAAACAAATCGCCATGACGAGGCTTACAATTAGCATTATGTAGATCATTCCCATGAAACAAATCTCGCTAGATTGCAAATCAAAAAATATGATGAATGCTAGGTAAAAAACTGATTTATGTCAGGTTTTTATATGGAAAGAGTTACTTTGTTCAAAGATGTAAAATCAAAGTTTAAACAAAGTGTTGTTTTTACCAATCAAATAGGGGGTGTTATTTTCATCTTTTACACTGATCCACCAAAATTGATTCCGTGGAATTTGGATGGTTATTGGTTCTGGTTTTCGGCTGATATTTGTTGCTAATAATCGACCATTTTCCGTATAAATCGAATAACTTTTTTCGGATATTTTTTGAACAATGAATTTACCATCTTCTGAAATCGAAAAAGAGTTTGGATTCATTTTGTACTGAGAAATTAATTCTAATTTATTTCCATTTTCTTCTAATCGATTCTGTGAAAAAATTTGAATAGAATCTTCTTTAAAGCAAATAAATCGAACAAAAAGATCTAAACTAACATTTGTACCATAAACTTCATATTCTTCAAATCGATTTTTATCTTCTTTCGTTTTGAAAAAATAGGGGATCTGTATCGAATCGTACATACATGAAAAAACAGTTTCTCCATTGATATCAATCATTCCTGTTGTATTGTTTTTATAAGTGTAAAATAAATTTGGAAACCAAAATGTTGGAACAATTGAGTCAAATGTTGGTTCAACTTTTTTGCACTCATATCCAGAATAATTCAAATAATCTTTAGCACGATAAATACATCGTATAAAACCATTAAATTGTTCGTTTTTGGTTGAATCCAAGCAAATGAACAATGAACTTCCATTGAGTTTGTATTTACTCTTTAATGTTCCTACAAACAAGGTGTCTAAATCTTCAGTACGAGTTGAATAATGAAAAATAAAGGATGATTTTTTACCGTATGCAACAATAAAGGGATTTGAATTTTTAAGTATTTCTATGGTGTTAAATTGTTCTTTTAAAAATGTTCTACCATAAATATCTTGGCAACCGAATTGATTGTTTTTCTTGGTGATAAAGAAGTTCTGATATTTTTTAAAATTGGTATATTCAACGTTGTTTTTTAAAACAGTTGTGCGATTATTGTATCGATATTCTTTTAATGAATCAGGTTCTTGAAATTCAATAACTTTATGTAAGTTTCCTCCAATTAAACTATCTACTATCTTGTAAGTCATATTATTGTAGGTCGTTCGAGAGTCTGAATGATTCTCTTTAAAACTTACTTTTATATGTCTTTTTATCTTGAGTTTCAGTTCTTGATCAGAAATTCTTTTTTTAACAGGGCGACTGTAATTGGGATCATTTAAACTCAATGAATCGTTCACATACTCACTCAATGCTTTCAGAAAATTAAGTGGCATGTCCTGTAATTTGAAGTTGGGATCATCCTCAAAAAGATAATAGTTTTCCTCAAAATCTTCATCTAAATCGAATGTTTCAGTGTTATCAACAAATAGATCAAATGAACAACTTTTAGCTTTTTTTGTACCGTATGGAACGATTAAAAAATTATTGTCACCCACATAAAAATCTGCTTTCACAGGTTTTGCACACGCATATTTCCCGTTTTTAGATAAGTTTTGAGTTTTTTTAGTTTCATACTCATAATTATATTCAGACTCAGACTCATTTCTTGGCGATGTTAACAAACAGAGCTGTTGGAAACCATCTTTTTTGAGTAAAAGAAATTGAAAATCTTGAAGCATTTCATCGACTTCGTAATCTGTAAAGTCTTCAACTTTATAATTAGAAGAAGCAGTGATTTTTTTAACTTCAATCAGTTTTACTTTTTTGTTTTTCCAAGCCCGAAACAAGAGTTGATTGTCTTGGAATGAATTCACTTGAATCAAGGAATCGTAAAGAAAATCAAACAACACCTTGTTTTTAAGGGTGATAATTCCGTATTTATTGTTTTTAACTGCAATGACAATATCATTCATTTGATAGTTTCCTTCAGTTTTTTTTAAAAAATGATAGTCACAAGGAATTAAAAGTGAATCGTTTTTTAAAAGTCCGAAAAGATTTTTCTTTTTAACCAATAATGCTTTATCACAGGTAAAAACATCTCCGATTTTCGATGTGTCTGAGTACTCTTCAAAATCATAAACTCCATCAAAGATTTCAGGTGACATTTTTTCACCTTTCAAGTTGAAAATTCCGTATTGTTTTCCAATTTTCAAGGCGTAAGATTGATTCTTTTTACTTTGTGAAAAAGTGAAAAATCCGATGAAT